>CABYEX010000005.1 GCA_902518075.1 Halieaceae bacterium
ACGCTGGCGATTGCCATTGGCGACAACTTGCTGTCGAAGCCCTGGGTGGCCGACCTGATGCGACTCAACAAGAGCTTTGTGGTGAAGCGGAATGTGAGTGGCCCGCGCGCGCTGTTGGCGGCGACCAAGCTGCTGTCTCAATATATCCGTGACTCTGTGAGCACGGGCCGCGATCCGATCTGGATCGCGCATCGTGAAGGTCGAGCCAAGGACGGGCGCGATGTTACCGAGCCCGCGGTGATCAAAATGCTCACCCTATCCAGAGAGCGCGGCGAGGCGCCGGAGGCGGTGCTCTCTGACCTCAATATTGTCCCACTGGTGATTTCTTACGAGGTGGATCCCTGCGATGCGCTGAAGGCGGCCGAGCTCGCAGCAGGTGAAGGGTACGTCAAGGCGGAGTTTGAGGATGTGTCCTCGATAGCCCGAGGGATTACGGGTAACAAGGGTTGCGTTCATCTCCATTTTGGCGAACCGTTGCCGGTAGATTTGTCGGTGGAAGAAGTGGTCGCAGCACTGGACCGACAAATGGCCCAGCATTACCGGCTTTACCGAACTAATCGGTGGGCGTGGGAGTGGTTACATGGTGAGAGTGTCCCGGCGGCACTTGCCTTTCACGAGGGGTCGGTGACAGAGCAGTCGTTTCGGGGCCGCATCGAGAGCGCGCCGAGTGAGCACCGGCAGTGGTTGCTGACCATGTACGCCAATCCGGTGAGCCGTCAGCTGGCGCTCGATGTCACTGACCAGGACCGACCATTTGATTGACGAGGGCCTCCAAGCCGAGATTCGTGCCGCGTATCAGGAACTGACCGACTCGCTCAATCTGGTGCCGCGTTGGGGTCAGCGCCAGATGATTGCGGAGGTCGCCAATGCTTTGGCTGACCCGGAGGCCGAGACGCCGATCGCAGTGGTCGAGGCCGGCACGGGCACCGGAAAGACGATTGCCTACCTTGTCGCAGCACTGCCGATCGCGCGCGCCAGAGTTAAAAAACTGGTGGTCGCCTCTGCGACCGTGGCGCTACAGGAACAGTTGCTACTCCGCGATCTGCCCGATGTCATGCAGCACAGCGGCCTGAACTTTGATGCCGCGCTTGCCAAGGGGCGCGGCCGCTATGTCTGTTTGCTCAAGCTTGACCACCAGCTCTCAGACCATGGCTCTGATCCGCTGATACCGCTCTATCCCGATGAATTTCTGGGCGCAGAGGAGGAATTGGCTGGCCCGATTCTCGATGAGATGATTCAGGCCTTGGGTGACGGGAGCTGGGATGGTGATCTCGATGCCTGGCCCGAGCAACTTTCTTCCAGCGCCCGCAGACTCATCACCACCGATCAAAGCCAATGCACTGGCAGAAGATGTCCTCATATTGCCCAGTGCAGTTTTTTTCGCGCCCGCGAAGGGCTGGAGGAGGCGGACGTGATCGTTACCAATCACGACTTGGTGCTCTCCGATTTGCGCTTAGGCGGGGGTGTCATCCTGCCCGCCCCCGAAGACAGCCTGTATGTCTTTGATGAGGGTCATCAGCTGCCCGCAAAGTGTCTCAATCAATTTGCCCTGCGATTCCACGCGGGCGGCACATTACAAGGGCTCCGGGACAGCGAACGATGGCTGGCAGCGAGCGCTAAGGCCTGGGTGGCTCAGGGTTTGGACGAGCGCCTGATTCCGTCCATGACATCGCTTTTGGGTGACCTGATACAGCGTAACGAGGATATCGCCGAACTCCTTTGGCAGTTGCTGCCAGAGGCGGATTTTGAGCGTGCAGAGCATCGCTTTCCCCATGGTCGCATTCCTGCAGATCTTGCGGAGCAGTCTGCAGGTCTCGTTGCGCAGTGGGATCAGCTTAATCGCGATGCGACACGTTTGGAGGCAGCATTGGAGAACAGTCAGACCTCTGGATCCTCATCCACAGACAACGCGATTGCGGCAACGGCTGACCCGGATCTGAATCTTGCCAATGCGCAGGGGTTGGTTGCTCGAGCGGAACAGCAACTCGCGATCTGGCGGGCTTTTGCCGATGCACCTGGGGAGGGTGAGTCTGGAGACGGGTGGGCCCGCTGGTGCCAGCATCGCGGCACGCCACAGAGTGTGGAGTGTCAGGCGAGCCCGATCCTGCCAGGAGAACTCCTGCATGATGCGCTGTGGCAGCGGGCAGCGGGGGCGGTCATCACGTCAGCAACGCTCTCTGCTCTGGGGACTTTCGAGCGATTTCGGGAGCGATCCGGGGTGCCCGCCAGCGCCCGCTGGAAGCAGGTCGCAAGTCCGTTCGATCCTCAGAAGGCCACTTTTTGTGTGCCGGCGATGACGTCAGATCCCGGTAATCAGGAGGCGCACACCCAGGAGTTGGTTGAGGTTCTTCCCGGGCTGATCTCGGGAGAGCAGGGTGTCCTGTTACTGTTTACATCACGACGACAGATGGAAGCGGTGCTCGAACAGATTGAACCGGTGCTCACCCACCATGTGCTGGTTCAGGATCGGATGAGCAAAGCTCGCTTGTTGAACCAGCATCGGGCGCACATTGATGCCGGAGAGGCTTCCGCGATCTTTGGCTTGGCCAGCTTCTTTGAGGGTATCGATTTGCCCGGCGAATATTGCCGGCACGTGGTGATCGCCAAGCTCCCTTTTGCGGTGCCAGATGATCCTATCGCGGCGGCACATTCTGAACTTCTGGAGGCGCAGGGGCGTGACCCTTTCATGGAGATCAGTGTTCCCGATGCGGCGCAGAAGCTGGTGCAGGCCAGCGGACGATTACTCCGCACCGAGGAAGACGAGGGCCGCGTGACGCTCCTCGATACGCGGCTACTGAGCCGTCGTTACGGTCGCAGTATCCTTGACAGCTTGCCAGCCTTTACCATGGAGTTGGGTTAACGTGGGTTTGGGTCACCGGATGGAAAAGGGTTAGCGACGTGGAGCTGGAGGGCCCTCGCAGTGCCATCGCGGCGCAGTTGATTGATCTGGAAGCCGCTCTGCGTCAGCTTGATCTCTGGTCTGATACGCCGCCATCACAGGAGGCGTTGAGCTCGGAGCAGCCCTTTGCCATGGATTCCCTCGAGTTCGAGGAGTGGTTGCAATTTATCTTTCTGCCCACCCTCTACGAGGTACTGGCGTCGGGAGGGGCGTTACCTGAGCGCTGTGCGATTGCGCCCATGGCCGAGGAGACGTTGGGCAAGCAGGCATTGCCAACGGAGGCCCTCATCGCGACGCTGCGTGAACTGGACCGGCTTATCACCGAGAGTGACTAACTTCTGCCTGATACAAAAACCCCGGCCTGTGCCGGGGTTTTTGTGGCGTTCAGTACCGGTGCGGACTCAGAACTGCACCCGTTTGGTAAAGCCACCGTCGACCACGACGTTAGCGCCGGTCGTAAACGCCGAACGGGGGCTGGCTAGAAACGCCACGGTATCGGCGATTTCATAGTTGGTACCCATTCTGCCCATCGGGATACTGGCGACCGTCGCATCGTAGAAATCGGTCATGTGAGTCTTGATTTGCTCCCAAGCGCCACCTTCGAAAAAGATCGGACCGGGGCTCACAGCATTGACCCGCACGCCCGACGCCGCCAGTGCTTGCGATAAATTGCTGGAATAGTTCAGCAGCCCTGCTTTGATCGCGCCGTAGGGGCTGGGACCTGCGAAAGCTTCTACCGCGGCAGTGGTAGAGATAATGACAATAGCCCCCGACCCCGACTTGGAAAGATGCGGTGTAGTGAGTTCAACGCCTCGCCAGGTTGCCAACATGTCGGCCTCAAAGTTGGCCCGCCATCCCGCTTCGGAGCTGTCCGCGCCGCCGGCAGAGACATTGGGTACAAAAATATCGATTCCGCCCAGGGTGTCGGCACACTGATTCACCCAGGCTTCCATCGATGCGGCGTCCGTAACGTCGACCACGCTGCCACAGGCCTTCACGTCTTTAGCGGTTAATGCGGCGACCGTTTCTTCCACCTCAGCCTCATTCCGTGCGCAGACACCAACGTGGCACCCCTCATCCGCCAGAGTCTCGGCGATGGCACGACCGATACCTTTGGTTGAGCCAGTGATCAGCGCCACTTTATCTTTTAGTTGCAGGTCCATTATTTTTCTCCTTGGTTTTATGTCATTCGGTTCGGTGTGGATGCCCGGTATTTTGCGCTCTTCCAGCGAGATCTAGGACAGCGAGAGCACCATGAATTCTTTCAGCGCTTCACCTTTGGAGCATACCCAGCTTTCCAGCGCGGTGATGCGTTTGAAAAAGTGTCCCACAATATATTCATCGGTTGTCGCAATGCCGCCGTGTAGCTGAATCGCCTCTTGGGAGACTGCTCTGCCCACCGTGGTCGCTTTCACTTTTGCCGCCCGAGCAAACCGCGCCGCGTCATCACGACCGTTATCGGCTGCGTTGCAGGCGGCGTAAATCAGTGACCGCGTGAGTTCGGTCTGGATCAGCATATTGGACATGCGGTGCTGCAGTGCCTGAAAAGAAGCCAGTGGCTGTCCAAACTGCATGCGCTGCTTGGTGTAGTCCACGGTGGTGTCCAGCGCAGCCTGTGTCGCGCCGAGCGTCTCGGCACTGCTCAGTGTCATCGCCAGCGCCCGGTATGCCTCTAGAGCGTCGGCGGCAGGCTGCCCTTGCCGCAGGATGTGGTCAGCCTCGAGCATGAGGTCGAATCGGCAGCTCATGCCGCCGCGTCCGTCATGAGTGGGGAAGCGCTCACACTCAACGCCGTCGGCCGCCGTTGCGACCAGCACCCAGGCCAGACCGTCCTCGCTTTGCGCCAGCACCGTCAAATGAGTGGCTGAGGCGCCGGCGCTGATCCAGTGCTTCGCGCCAGAAAGATGCCACCCCGCGTCGTTTTGGGTCAGCGTGGTAGCTGGCGTGAGTCGTGAAGCAGTCTCAGCCTCATCAATGGCCGCAACTGGTATCAGTTTTCCCTCGGCCACATGCGGTAACAGGCTTCCTTGCTGCTGGCTGACGCCAATAATGGCGTGCGTTGCCGCCAGTGCGTCTATCAGGGGTTCGGTGACAAGGAACTGACCACACAGTTCGGCCAGTATGGCCATCTCCCGGGTGCCCATTCCAAGGCCCCCAAACTCCTCTGCGACTGGTAGCGCCAGCCAGCCCATTTCGGCAAAGTCCTGCCACCGGTTGGGATCGCAGTAGACCCCCTCGGCGATCCGCTCCCGCCGCTGGTTGAAGTTGTAGCTGTCTCGCAGATAGCGTTCCGCCGCGTCCTGCAGCAGAGTCTGGTCCTCTGTCATGTGTCCCGACATGGGTCAGAGTCCCAGTACATGCTTGGCGATGATACCGCGCTGGATTTCAGCGGTGCCGCCATAAATCGTGGTGGCGCGACTATTGATGTATTCAGCCATGGTGGTCACAGATTCGGTAGGCGCGGCGGTGCCTCCCGTGTAGTGAGGCGCGAGCACTTCGCTTTGCCAGGGCATGGCGCTCTGGCCGGCTGCTTCGATCAACAGCTCGGCGCAGCGCTGGCCCAGCTCCGTGCCCGAGACCTTCACCAGAGACGACAGGGCACCTGGATTATCGCCCGCAGAGAGACTGCCCTTGATGCGCAGCTCGGTCTGCTCCAACGCCATCACATCGATCTCGGTCTCTGCCACCCGATAGGCGTAGGTCGGGTCATCGACGGCGCGGCTGCTGGGGTTCGCCATGGCGCGCTGGAGTTTGCCCAACTGTTTTTTCAGCTCGATGGTGAAGTGCTGCCCGCCGCGCTCAAATTCCAGGAGGTACTTGGCCACCGTCCAGCCCTGGTTTTCTTCACCCAGCAGGTTGGCAGCGGGCACACGGACGTTCTCGAAAAACACTTGGCACTGCTCGACTTCGCCATCGAGGCTTGGGAAAGGGGCCACCGTGATGCCCGGAGTGGCCATATCGATCAACAGGAAGCTGATCCCCGCTTGTGGTTTCACAGTCTTGTCAGTGCGCACAAGACAGAAGATCCAGTTGGAGTGGTGTGCCATGCTGGTCCAGATCTTTGTGCCGTTGACCACGTATTCGTCACCATCACGATCCGCTGTTGTTTTCAGCGAGGCAAGATCCGAACCGGAGCCCGGCTCGGAGTAGCCCTGGCACCACACGTCATCACCCGAGATGATGCCGGGAAGAAACTGGGTTTTCTGCGCCTCGGTGCCAAAATGCATAAGCATGGGTCCCAGCATCTGTATGCCCATCATCACCGGGTTCGGCGCGTTGGCCAGCTTGCACTCCTCAAGAAAGATATAGCGCTGCTGAATGTCCCAGCCCGTGCCGCCGTGCTCCATCGGCCACTCGGGCGCACCCCAGCCTTTAGCGTGCAGGATGCTCTGCCATTGGCGACCCGCTTCGAAATCGGAGAACACGCTGGTCGTGCGCTCGCCCGCCCGGACGAGCTCGGGGGTCAGCGCCTCTTTCAGAAACGCCCGAATGGACGTTCTGAAAGTCTCGTAGTCAGTTGGTATGGGATTGGAAGCATTCACGGTTCGTATCCTCTCGATCCGGTGCTCAGCTGAGCTGAACACCCTGTTCCTTCAATTGCGCTCTCAACGCGGCCTTCTGAATCTTACCCGAAGGTGTTTTCGGCATTTCAGCTACGACAGATAGCCACTGTGGCCATTTCTGTTTGGCCAACTGGTGCTCAGCACATAGCTCTGTCAACATGGCCAGCGTGGGTGCCTCGTCGCCGTACAGCGTGACGAAGACGGCCACGCTCTCGCCCAATCGCTCATGTGGTGCTGATACTGCTGCCGCTTCCGCCACTGCTGGGTGAAGCAGCACGATCTCCTCGATCTCTCTGGCCGACAAATTCTCGCCACCGCGAATGATAATGTCTTTTTTACGGTCTGTGATGACGATGGCCTCAGAGTCGAGAAGTTGTCCGATGTCACCGGTTTTAAAGAAACCCTCCTCGGAAAACGCGGCGGCGTTCTGCTCCGCATCCCGATAGCCCTGCATCATCGCGGGCCCTCGCACCCAGATTTCCCCATCGGCGCTCCGGCCCATATCTTGACCATCGTCATCGCAGATTTTGACTTCGTAGTTGAAGACCCGGCCGTCAGTTTCAGCGGCCAAATGGGTTTCGTCGTTTGCCACAAATCCAACCGTGACTAAGGGTACTTCTGTAGAGCCATAAACGCGCACCGCGCGACAGTTGGCCAGCACCTCACTGGCTTCGTAGATCAGTGTAGAGGGCACCGCCGCGCCGCCGCAAGCGAACAGCCGGAAGCTCGGCAGATCCTTGCCCTGATCACGGCAGGCGTCCACCAGCTCGCGCAGAAAAGGGGTGGCACTGACGCAGGTTGTAGCGTGGTGCGTCTCGATGAGCTCCACGGCGCGGCTCACCACCCAGCTTTCCATAAGCAACACTTTGGTGTCGGTGAAAAAGGGCAGCTCGATCCCGTTGACGTAGCCTGTGACGTGGGTCACCGGGGACGGCATCAACATCATATCCCGCTCATCCAAGCCCCACGCAATCACGCCGTTGTCCATTGCTTTGGCGAGGGTGTTATGACTGTGACGCACGGCTTTGGGATTGCCGGTGGTGCCCGAGGTATAGAGCACGACCTTGGTGTCGTCGGGATCTACTGATGCGATGTCGGCCAATCCGGCGCCACCACACGTCATCACGTCTTCAAAACGTAGCACGTCCTCAGTCAGGTCATCCTCGCCACCACAGCAGACGACATGCCGCAGGTGGGGCAGACTGGAGCGCAACTCACGAACCATATCGACATAGTCAAAGCCGCGAATGCGGTGCGGTATGAACAGGATTTCGGTTTTGGCGTCGCCCAGAATGAACCCCAGTTCTTTGCCGCGATAAATCGGCACTACAGGGTTGATGACCAGCCCGCAAATAGATGCGGCGATCGCCAGCGGCACGGCTTCGGGAATGTTGGGGAGTTGAAAGGTGAGCGTGGCGCCCCGTTTGACGCCCAGCTGCTGAATCCCTTTGGCCAACTGGTTGGCCTGCTGCCACGCCTCCGCGAAGGACAACCGAGTGCCCGAGTCGAACAGCAGCGCCGTGTCATCAGGTCGCGAAGACGCGCGCTCTTGCGCCAGCGCCGCCAGTGTCGTGTCCCTGAACGATGTGTCTGTGATGAGATTCACTGATTCCCCAGCCTGGTACTCGCCATTGGTGTTGTTGTCTCGAGAAGGTGCGCACATGGGGGCGCTCCATACTCGCTTCCGTCAGCACAGCAACGTTGATCTCCGTCGCGGTGGTTTCTGTTGGCGGTCGATGACTATATAGTATGGACGCCGTTTAAAACAAACCAGCCCGCTTGTTTTATCCGTTGCAGACCAGCCTGTTTCTAGGTGCGGCGACGGAGAGCGGGTGATCACAGTGTCAGAGGGGTTCCATGATAGTTCCGAGTGAGAAGAGCGCGCGCATACTGGCCGAGTTGCAGGCCTTTATGTCAGAGCACATCTACCCGAATGAGGTGGCTCATCAGGAGGCGCTTGCGGGCGCTGATAACCGCTTCGCGTCCATGCCTCTCGTCGAATCTTTAAAGGACAAGGCCCGCAGCGCGGGGCTCTGGAATCTCTTTGTGCCACCTGAATACGCCGAGTACAGCGATCATGGCGGCATGAGCTTTCTGGATTACGCGCCGCTGGCTGAAGAAATGGGGCGCGTAATCTGGTCGCCGGAGGTGTTCAACTGCAATGCGCCAGACACTGGCAATATGGAAGTGCTGATGAAGTTTGGCACGGAAGCGCAGAAGGCCGCTTGGTTACAGCCCCTGCTGGCCGGTGAGATTCGATCCTCGTACGCCATGACTGAGCCACAGGTTGCCTCCAGTGATGCAACCAACATCCAGCTCGATATCCACCGTGACGGTGACGAATGGGTTCTGAATGGCCATAAGTGGTTCATCACCGGTGCGCCCTACGAGCGCTGCAAAATTTTTATCGTCATGGGTAAGAGCGATGCCGAGAACCCGAACCGACATTTGCAGCAAACCCAGATTCTTGTGCCCAAAGACACGCCGGGTGTAGAGGTGCTACGCCCGCTGACCACGCTTGGCTATGACGATGCACCGATTGGGCATGCCGAAGTGACGTTCACTGATGTCCGCGCGCCCGCAGAAAATCTTTTGCTCGGTGAGGGTAGGGGGTTTGAGATCGCACAGAGCCGTCTGGCCCCCGGCCGGATGCACCATTGCATGCGTCTTATCGGCGCCGGGCAGCGCTGCCTTGAGCTCGCCTGCCAGCGCGTAGAAGACCGGGAAACCTTCGGCAAAAAACTGAGCCAGCATCAGTCGATTCGCGAGAACATCGCCAAGAGCTATGCTGAGCTGGAAATGGCGCGATTATTGGTTCACAAGACCTGCTGGCACATCGATCATCACGGCGTAAAGCCCTCAATCGAACTGATCTCGGCCACTAAAATCAGTGTGCCGCTAGTGATTCAGTCGATTATCGACCGCTGCATGCAAATGCATGGCGCGGGTGGGCTGACCGAGGATTGGTGTATGGCCGAGCAGTTTAACTATGCGCGCTGGTGTCGTCAGGCTGATGGTCCTGACGAGGTGCACCAAATGGCACTCGGCAAACGCATTATTCAGCAGTACGCTGAGGCGTCGAAGTGATCGCGTGATGCTGGCGCGTTGAATTCAAAACCGCTGGCGGTGACTCTGAGTCATGGATGCGGAATCGCGATAGAGCGATAAAGACAACCTTAGAGAGGGGGGTAGGACGATGACCGATGACGAGAAGATGGCTTTTGTGCAGCAACTCTATGCCACAACGGGTGCCGGGGATTTTGATACCGCCGAGACCATGCTGACCGACGATTTTTTCATCATTGAGGCCGAGGGCCTGCCGATGGCAGGGGAGTACCGCGGCAAGAGAGCGCTGCGCGATTTGTACTCACACGTCTTCGGGACATTGAAGGTTACTGACCTCGAGCCCGAGGGGATGACCGTCGGCGGCGATTATGTGATCAATGTGATTTCCTTCCGCTTCGAAGAACCCAGTCTTGCCCCCGCGCAACTGGCAGAATTGTTCCGCTTCCGTGACGGTAAAGTGTGCGAGATTCGCCCCTATTACTTTGACCCCAAGCCCATTGTGGATGCCTGGGCTCACTACAGTAGCGCCGCGTGATTTCACAACCCGCGCAATAAAAAAAGCCCCGGTAAGCGGGGCTTTTTGTTTTTGTTGCCAGTAAGCTTGGTCGGTTTAACTCAGGTATTTGTCGATGGTCTGATGCAAATGCCGGATTCGGCTTTCCTGATAGCTGGCGAGAATGACCTTGCCGGTCGCTGAGTTTTTCATACCCTTCTGTACCGCCGGCAGGTTGGCGTCATCCTGATCAAAAACCCCTCCCAGTGAGCCCAGCTCTTCGTGGGACGCAAAAGGCTGATCTGCAGGGATCACCGTACAGGGGACCGCGGCCGGGCGCTCGCTACCTTTGGGGTAGCGCAGCAGAATGCGCACGTCGAAGATACAGCTGTCAGGGTCATTTCCATTGGGCAAAAAGCGATAAACGATGTTGCCGCCATAGCCGATCCAGACTTGGAAGTTCGGAAACAGGCTGTAGAGAATCGCATCCTGAAGCTCGGCCATAGTGGGGTCATCGAATTGCTCCCCGGCCGCTTCCTCAAACATCTCCCGGTTCATCTTCGCCACATACTCTCGCGCACTTTGGCCGTCGTTCATCTGGACGCCTTCATCACTGTCCGTAGCCATGCGGCCTGATAGTTTCAAAATATCCCGGGTGATAGTTTCTTCCGAGACACCGCTCAGGTGTGGGCTGGCCACGCCCATAGGTGTCACCGATCGACTGACGTTGTCTCCCCAGCAGTCGTACTGCGAGTTGGCATCGCCGGTGAAGGTGAGGATTTGCTTGTGGGTCTCCACAGTGTGCCAGGACTCCATGAAGGCCTCGGCGCCCACTTTCCAGTTGCAGTTCATCACGCGTTGTACGTGCACACCCGTGAAGTACTCCTCCAGCGGAAAGCGATTGAAATGGTCTGGCAAGACATCCATGTAGTCTTCGAGCGGCGGTGCATCCTGATCAAAGTTGATGAAGACGAAGCCACCCCATGTCGCGACCTTCACCTGTGGCAGACTCATGTCGCGGCCTTCGATGTGCTCGAAGTCCCACTGATTCGGGATGCCTTGGAACTGTCCTTCCAGATCCCAAGTGGCGCCGTGGAAGGGGCAGCGGAATTTATCGACAGACCCCGACTCGTCGCGCAAGCATCGCCCGCGATGTCGGCACGAGTTAATGTAGCCTTTGATCTCGCCCGAGGGTGTCCGGGTGACGATTACACTGCGGTCGATAATCCAGTATACGTGGTGATCACCCGGCTCGGGGATCTCCTCTTCGCGGCAGGCCATTTGCCAGACGCGGGGCCACATTTCTTCTTTCTCTTTGTCGAAGAACTCCTGACTGATATACCGCTCGACAGAGAGATCCTCGTCGCCCATATTGGGATTATTCTGAATCCGCAGATATTCGGGGACATCGACGGTTTCCAGATCAAGCAGGTCCTGCCAGGTCGTGCCGACGAACCGGCCGCCATCTCCCTGTTGCTTTTGTTCCGCGTTTGCCATGGTTAATCCTTTTTAAATTTCGCTTGAGTTAACGAAACGCGCGCTCAGCGCGCGAGAATATTAACGCCACTGATGCCTGGTGCACCGTACACATGGGTATAGCCAACTTTGGGCTCGTTCGGTACCTGTCGTGCATCCCCATCACCCCGCAGCTGCACACAAATTTCGTGGACCTGTCTGAGTCCCGACGCGCCAACGGGTTCGCCATTGGCGAGGCAGCCACCATCGGTATTCACGGGCAGCCGGCCGCCGATTTCAGTCACCCCGTCGGCCAGCCATTGTTCTTGATCGCCGTGATCACAAAAGCCGTTCTCGGCCATGTGCATGATTTCCGCGCCGACCTCAGTATCTTGAAGTTGGGCGACATCGATATCTTCCGGCCCTACCCCTGCCAGTTCGAATGCGGCCTGCGAGGCGGTCACCGTCGGCGAATCTGCAACTTCTGGCGGTTGAGCAGGACTGAACACCTCGAAACTGCCGTAGTTTCTGGATCGCACCACCGCGGTTTTCAAATAGACCGGGCGTGGATGAAATTCGTGTGCGATATCGGCCCGGCAGACGATCAGGGCGCAGCCGCCTTCAGCAGGCGAACAAAACATGTATTTGTTGAGGGGCTCACTGACCATAGGTGCATTGTCAATCTCTTCCCACGACAGTGCCGTCTGGCGCCACGCCGTCGAGGTCAATGAGCCGTTGCGGAACGCTTTCTCGGCCACGCGGAGTAGTGTCTCTCGTGAGATGCCATGGTCGTGCATGTAGCGCTGAATCTTCATGCCGAAATATTGGGTGGTGAGCATCAGGCCGGTTTCGCCGTACCAGTCGTCGAGTCCCCAGTCAGCGGGCTGCGGGTTGAAGGCACCGCGGTCATGTTTGTCGAAGCCGACTACCAATCCGACGTCGTATTGGCCACTTTTGATCGCCGAGTAGGCTGCGTTAAGAGAGCTGCCTCCCGTTGCGCAACCGTTTGCCACGTTGGTGAACTGAAGTCCGGTGAGGCCCAGTAAATTCACCAGCGAGTCGGCATTACCGCTGTCCTGGCTGCCGCCAAAGGCAAATTCCATGCGTTTAAAGTCGGTGCCTGCGTCAGCAAGTGCTGCCCGGGCCGCGGCCGCACCTTGCTCAAGGCCTGACATAGTGGGGGTTCTGCCAAAGGGGTGCATCCCCAATCCAACAATTGCCACGTCCATCAGTGTTGCTCCTCTGCCGCGCAGAACTGGAAGGTCAACAGGTTAGTACCCTCCTCATCTTTGCGCACGGTGATCATTTCCATTTTCATCGGCATGCCAATGGTGAGTTGCTCCGGCGTATTCTCACGCAGGCGGCTCTCTACTTTCAGGCCACAAGCCAGCTCGATATAGCCTACCCCGTAGGGCGTGAAAGTCTCTGGTGTCTCGTCGGTATGGTAGGGGGTTTTTGGCATGAACGACTGTATCGTCCAGGTCCACAGCGTGCCTTCGCTGCCAAGATCAGCGACGGCCATGTTTTGTCCTGAGCAGGCTCGGCAGGCAGATTGGCTGGGAAAGGCGTGCTCTCCGCAGTCTAGGCAGCGGGTGCCGATCAGACTGGGCGTGTCTGCCGGCCAGCTGAACAGCCCCTCATGGAGTGGTTTGGCGTTGGACATGGCGGTACCCCGAAGAAATAGTTGCGCACCAGCTTATGAGAGTGCTGAGAGCCGCTCGGGCTGGCCGCTTTGTAAAAATCAGTCTAGGATACAGCCGATAAAAAAAGCAAGCCGGATTGTTTGCCGCGGGCGCCAGACGGGCGAGGTGGCCACTGCGACCCAGCTGCTCCTGCAGGCAACGCTCATCTCACGGGGATCACCATGACAGCAAGGAAAGCGAGTGGCACATTGGGCAGGTCGGCCAGTGACCGACAAGCCGGTGCTAAATCCCGCCGTAGCGCAGAGGGACGCGTTGGTGACGGTTGGCAGGCAGAGAAAAGTGCGCTGACACGTCAGGCCATTCTCGAAGCGGCGGTGCGCTGCTTTGTCGAGCATGGCTACGCCAATACCACGACTGCGATGATCGCTGATGAAGCGAGCGTGTCTCGTGGCGCGATGATGCATCATTTTCCCTCGCGCTCAGCGGTAATGAACGCCGTGGTGGGTTATTTGCATGTCAGGCGGCTGAACGAATACCGCGCGTTAATGACCGATATCGATTCTCCCGATCAGACACTGACCCGTGCTGCAATCCGGCTGTCTGTGGAGAACGCCTGGAAGTACGTCAATCTTCCCTCGTTTATTGCTTATCAGGAATTGCTGGGTGCGGCGCGCACGGATCCGGAACTGGCCGAAGCAGTCGGAGAAGTGGAGCGCGATTTCGAGCGAGAGTTCTTGAGGACGGTGCGCTCGGTTTTTCCGCACTGGAAGCAGGTGAAATCGCTGCAGGCGGCACACGATCTGGTGCAATTCGTGATGCAGGGTATGGGTGTGGCGCATCGCTCATCCAATCGGGATCAGCGCGCAAAACGGATGATCGAGACGGTGACGGACCATCTGGAGCGCATCTATCGCGCTGATACTGGCGATGGTGAACTTTGAGTCAACTGCGGGAGCAGGATTTTTCCGGGCCGGGGATCGCCGTAAAATGGGTAACTAGGGAGTAAACATGGGAATGGTAGAGGGCAAGATCTGTCTGGTGACAGGTGGCGCTTCCAATCCGGGACTGGGCCATGCGATAGCGCACAAGCTGGCCAGCGAGGGTGGGACCGTCATCGTGACCGATGTAGATGGTGAGGGGGCCGCGCGCACCGCAGCAGAAATTCAGGAGGCGGGCGGGCAAGCCCAGGCCTGGCAGCAGGATGTGACAGACGAGGCGGTGTGGGACAGCACAATGTCCCAGATCCGCGACGAGCATGGGCGATTGGACGCCCTTATTAACAATGCGGGTATAGCGATATTGAAAACGTTACCCGAGCTCAGTTTGGCCGATTACAACCGGCAAATGCTGGTCAATATGACCAGTGTTTTTCTCGGCACCCAGAAAGCGGTGGCGTTGATGCGCGAGACCCGTGTGAAAGGGTCCATCATCAACATGTCATCGGTCGCGGCACTTGTCGGCGTGCCCGCATGCAGCGCTTACGCGGCAGCAAAAGGGGGTGTGATCGGCTTTACCAAGACCATTGCCGCCGAGACAGCTGCTGAGGGTATTCGTTGCAATACGATCCACCCCGGGCTGATCGACACCAATATGCAGCGGCAGTCGTCGGTGGATAACCCCGAGGAGTATGTGAAGCTGAACGCGGCGGTGCCCATGGGATACATGGGCCCGCCCCACACCATTGCGGATGCGGCGCTGTTCTTGGTGTCTGATTTATCCACTTACATGACGGGCGCCCAGATGGTGATCGATGGCGGCCTGATCAATCAATAATACGGCGCGAAGCAATTTAATTGCGAGCGCAACAAGGGGAGTACCGACTATGGGTGACCAGCATTTTGAGGACCAACAGGGCATTCGTGCTTTGCTGGAGCGATATTGTGAGGGCGTGAATCAGCGAGACGCGGAGGTGTGGGGGTCCACGTGGGCTGAGGATGCCGTGTGGGAACTGCCGCACCTCGACATGGAAGGTCTTCAGGGTCGTGAAACTATTGTAGGTGCATGGCTTGAGGCCATGAAAATGTTTCCTTTCGTGAACATGATGGCGATGCCGGGAGTGATTACCGTCGACGGTGAGCGCGCCACCATGCGCAGCTATACCGATGAAGTCGCGGTGATGCAGGACGGCACCGAGTTACGGCCCCGGGGTCAGTACGATGATGAGTGCGTCAAGGTCGACGGCGAGTGGAAGTTCAGCCGCCGCGTCTTCAAGGTATTGCACGGCGAGGAGACTTGATCGGGCGTCTCAGACGCCTGGCAGTCCGGCGGTAGAGCCGCCATCGATGACGATCTCTGAGCCTGTCACAAATCGCGCCTCCTCGGAGGCGAGGTAAATTACCAGCGACACGATTTCTTCCATGCTGCCCAGGCGGCCCATCGGAGCGATGCCTTCCAGCATCCCTCTTGCGGCAGCGGGATCAGGCGCGCCATCGATAGCGCCTTGAATTAAAGGTGTTTCAATTACGCCGGGGTGAATCGAGTTGCAGCGGATCCCGGTTTTGGTTTTCGCCAAATGCACGGCAGTGGATTTGGCCAGCAACCGTAGCGCGCCCTTGGTGGTCGAGTAGGTGACATCCCCCGCTAATGCGAGCATGCCGTTAATTGAACTGTTCAGGATGATGGAACCGCCGCTCCCGTCAGGATTGGCCTTCATCAGTTCGATGCTCGCTTTGATCGCGAGCATCATGCCGGTCAGATTAATGTCGACAAGGTTTTTCCAAGCGTCGACTTCGACCGTCTCGATATCGCTATCACCCGCATTGGTACCAGCATTGGAAAACGTGACGTCCAGCTGTCCATGCTGGTCGCGGATGGCGGCCTTGACTGCTTCCCAGCCCTCAACGTCCTGCACCGCGTGCTGGATAAAGGTTGCGCCGGTATCGCTTGCGATCTGATTGCCGGCCTCGGTGTTGTTACCGGTAAAGACGACTCTCGCACCTTCAAGGATCATCCCCTGCACAGCCGCCTTGCCGATGCCGTTAGTGCCGCCGGTGATGAGGGCAACTTTGTTCTGCAACCTGTTACTCACTGATGCTCTCCTTCAGCCTGACTCCCTGGGGATGATGGAATGACATGCCTGTTGGCAATGTTCTCTCACCTATTCTTTGCATTCGACATGGGTTTTGTCCCAGTCAAGGCAGTGGTGACGCCCCGTTCGCTATTTCAATCACGTTATTATTCTGATCGTGCGATGGCGACCAAGATTAGGTAGGGCGCTGTAAAAAAGCAAGCACGCTTGACTTTTTCTGTGGCGAAACCTAGGTTGGCGGCTGTGCAAAATCGCCGCAACAGGGGTGCTTCAGCATCGAGTCAGGCGACATACTTTTGGGGTCAATATGAGCACAGTTAGCGTGATTGTCCGGATTCAGCTCAGTGCAGCGAGTGCGCCGGCTTATGCAGAAGCGGCCAAGACCGTGGTGGAGGCAACCCGCGAGGAGGCGGGATGCCAGTGGTATGGTATTGCCGTGGACGTCGCCGACCCTTGTATCGTTTGGGTGTCAGAGCAGTGGGCATCGCAGGCGGACCTGGACGCACACCTCAAGACGCCTCACGTGGCGGCCTTCTTGGAGGCCTGTGCCGCACTTGAGATATTGGATATGGAAGTACGTCGCTACGAGGTCAGCTCAGTGGGTGACTTGGTGAGGCCTGAATAGCGGCAGACTGGAAAATAAGAGAGAGAAACGATGACGGTAGACACCAAAATTCAATACAGCCGCATGGCAGGTCGCCTGATCGATCACGTTGCCAATGGGACGACGGATTGGGCGGAAGGCACTATGGAGGTGCCCTCTACTGAGTACACGGATGCTGAGCAGTGGCAGCGCGAGATGGATTGCATCTTCAAAAGCCTGCCGATTCTAGTGGGGGTAACTCAAGAGATCCCTAACCCGGGCGACTTTCGCTCGCTTGAGATCCTGGGTATCCCGCTGTTGATCACCCGGCAAGCAGACGGCTCGGCCAAGGTTCTGATGAACGTCTGTACCCACCGCGGCATGCAACTCACCTCAGAACCCTGCGGCAATCAAAAATTGTTCAGCTGCCCTTACCATGGTTGGACCTTCAAGTCCGACGGCGCACTGCGTGCCATTGCCGATGCGCCGAAGTTCGGCGACGTATGCGAGGGTGCCCGAGATCTGGTGCAGTTCCCCTGTCACGAAGAGGGCGGATTGATTTTTGCGGTGCTGGATGCCGAGAGCGATGTTGATATTCGCGCCTACCTCGGTGCCATGATGGACGATGTGGCGAAGAAAGGTATGGACCAGTGGACCTATGTGGGTCACCGCATCATTCATGGACCCAACTGGAAAGTGGCTTACGACGGCTACTTGGAGGGTTACCACTTCAAGGCCGCCCACCCCGAGACCATCGAACCCAGAACGTTTACCAATGTGATGGAGTACGACGCACACGGGCCTCATCAACTGGTCGGGTTTGCTGCAAAGAACGTGCTTGAGCTGGGCGACGTCGACCGGGACGAGCTCTGGCAGCATGAAACCAAGGGTTTTGATTTTATTCGGCTGTTCTTCCCGAACGTGTCGATCTTCATTGCGCCGGAAATCACGCAGGTGGCACAGATGATCCCGGGCCCAGGTCCGATGGAAAACACCACCATTTTGCACTTTCTGCACCCGACCCCGCCCGAGAACGACGAGGACGTTGCAGCGCGCATCGAGATGGCGGATTGGCTGCGCAAAGTAGTGCAGGAGGAGGACTACAACGTCGGCCTGAAACTACAACAGGGCTTGGAGACTGGGCTGATGAAGAGCGTATTGTTTGGCCGCAATGAGCGGGGCAACCAATACTTTCATCGTTGCGTAAAATGGTATAGCGATGGGGATGCTAGCGCGCCGGAGCCGGAGCTTTAAACGTAAAGTGTGTGTCCCTGTGACTACAAGCCTGACGAGCACTTCAAGGAAAAAATCACTTACAGCGACTAGCTATAGCCGCGCTCAAACCTTAAGCATTAGCTTGCCTTGGTTTTCGCCCGAGAAGAGCAGATGAAACGTGTCAAGGCAATTTTCAATGCCCTCGTTTATGTGCTCACGAAACTTTATCTTGTCTGCCTTAATCCACTCGGCCATTTGAACCTGACCTTCCTCAAAACGGTCGAAATAATCGGCGATGATGTAACCTTTGACTGTTATGGTTCTGGCAAGAATTTGCCAATAGTTTTTCGGTCCAGCGCCCATGTGGCCCGAGTTATAGTCGCTCATTGTTCCACAAAACAACAAAGTCGAGTTCTTGTTCATATTCAATAGACTAGCGTCTAAGATGTCACCTCCAACATTATCGTAATAGAAGTCGACCCCCTCTGGACAAGCATTGCGGATCGCAACTTCCATGTTTTCCGCGGTGCGATAATTAATGCAGTCGTCAAAGCCCAAATCTTGGGTTACCCACCGACACTTTTCGTCAGTCCCTGCAATTCCCACCACATTGAGGCCAAGAATTTTACCGATTTGGCCACCAATGGAGCCTACCGCTCCGGCCGCGGTGCTCATCAGCATAGTTTGTCCAGGCTTGGCCTCACCAGCCTCTACAATCGCAAAGTAAGGGGTAAGCCCCACTGCACCCAAAATGCTTAAGTAATAGTGAATAGGGAACTCGTTGTTCTCTGGTATTTTCATAAGTGACTCGGCGGGCATAGTGCTGTGTGTTTGCCATCCTCCCAAACCAACAACCAGATCTCCCGGGTCGAGACTCCCGCTTCGACTTTCGATTACTTCACCCACCGTCGTGGCAGCGATTGGTTCTCCTAATGGGATCGGTGGATAATAGCTGGGAACCTCTGTCATCCATTGCCTGTTTGCTGGATCCAAGGAGATGTAGCGGTTTTTGACGAGCACCATCTCCGCCGGAGTTTCGGGGATGGGCGCTTCTTGAAAAACGACTTCAGAAGGATCAGGCACTCCCTCAGGACGTTTTGCTAATATCCATTGTTGTTTATTTCCCCAGCTCATGCTGACCTCAGTTTTTGAATTATTTGAACAAAGAGACTATCGACGGCCATAAAAATAAGCAAGCAGGACGGTTTTTTTGGAAAGCTGCGGTGCTAACATCTCGGCCGCTCGCTGTTCTTTTATACCCAAGCATTTTGCTCACCGGAGATTTACTTGACAGATTACCAACCCACCTTCTCTGATACTGAATTAGCAGACAATGACAGTCGCGCAGTGATCGTCAACGGTACCAAGGTCCTGATTTGTCGGGCCGCGGGTGAGCTCTTCGCTGTAGAGAATCGATGTACGCATCAGGAGGCCGAGTTAGAGGGCGGACGCATTCGGGGCTGTTTTATTTCTTGCCCGTTGCACGGTGTCAGGTTTGATTTGCGGGATGGCACGCCGATTGGGCAACTGACTCGCCAGGCGCTGAATACCTATAATTTGCGGGTGGTGGACGGCATGATTGAGGTGGCTGTGGGAAATTGATGGGACCCTGAGCTCGTTGCAAAGGAAAATGTCCCTAATGAGAATAAAGTCTTAGAAATCAGGTTATATTCGATATGAACCAAGCAATAGTGCTCGCTCACCATCCGGTAGGGAAGGTTGCTGAGTCGGACTTTAAGCTTGTCGAACGCCCTAGTGGCCCTTGCGAGGACGGTTTCTTTCGTACGAAAAATATCTGGTTGTCCTTGGATGCTGGTTTTCGTCACTGGATGGCTGAGGGCGCTGGAGATAATTATCTGCCAGGAATGCAGATAGGCGATCCGGTTCAGGGTGTCGTGATCGGAGAGGTGATCGAGTCCCGCCACTCTGGCTATCCGGTGGGGTGCATTGTGAGCGCTAGAGCGGGCTGGGAGCAGTTCAGTGTCTTAGATGGTACAGACCTTTGTAACACCTTATCTCCAGCAGCCGGTGTACCGCTGCACCAATATATGTCGACACTTGGGCTGACTGGTATGACGGCTTGGGTGGGTCTTTATAGAGTAGGTAACCCCAGGGCCGGTGAAACCGTGGTGATCAGCGCTGCTGGCGGTGCAGTCGGTACTGTGGCGGGTCAGTTAGCTAAGGCTGAGGGATGCAGAGTCGTAGGCTTGACCAGTACGCGAAGCAAAGCCGATTGGCTGGTGGACGATGTGGGTTATGATTTAGTTATTGATCGCGAGACACAGCCGGATCTTGATCACAGCCTTCGTGATGCGGTCCCAGAGGGCATTGATGTCTATTTTGATAACGTGGGTGGCCATGTTCTAGATACGGTTATATCGCAGCTTAAGGAAGGCGCTCGCATAGCCCTTTCGGGTGCGATTTCGGAGTACGAAGGGCCGGTTGAGCCCCTCTTTAATAGTTATGAATTAGTGACCAAACGAGTTCGTATGGAGGGGTTTATGGTGACTGATCACGTGGAGGAGTTCCCTGCGATTTTAAAAGACCTTCAGAATCGTTTGGCTGAGGGCACTCTGAAAAGCTACGAGCAGATTTATAGCGGTCTATCTGAGACCCCGCGCGCGTTCTGCGACATGATGCATGGGGCATCCAGAGGCAAGTGCTTAGTTGGATTGGATTGACTGATGCCGACACAACTAAGTCAGGTACCCGAGGCGTTACAAAGTGATTTCGACATTGTTGGGGACAGCGGATTTTTTGCTGATCCTCAGCAGCTATTCCTGGACTCATTGGTTAAAGACCCTCGGGATATCGTTTACACCCCTCATAATGGCGGCCATTGGCTGATCACTTCCCACGAACTGGCTCGGGAAGTCCTCAGCAATGCCGAATTGTTTGGCTCTTTTCCGATCGGCATCCCCGCCAACATGGAGCAGCGCCCGCGGCTGATCCCGTTGGAGAGCGAAGCACATGAACATCGTCGTTACCGCCGTCTGCTGCTCCCCATTTTTGAGCCCACGGCCGTGGCGCGCCTGCAGACGGGAGCCGAAGCGCTCGCCGCTGAGGTGTTGGACGAGGTATTGCCCGCCGGGCAGTTCGACTTTTTATGGAAGGCCGCGAAGCCCATATCAATGGGGCTGTTTGTTCGCCAGTTGGGATTGGAGCCTGAGCGTCTCGATGAATTTTATGCCTGGGAGACCGGCTTTTATCGCGCGCCCACCATGGAAGAGCGTATCGCCTGCGGAGAGAAGATCGGCGGTTATCTCTTTGAGGTGGTGACAC
The DNA here is from genome assembly GCA_902518075.1 of Halieaceae bacterium. The sequence continues at coordinate 21,228 of CABYEX010000005.1, forward strand.
AGCACGTGGATAGCCCGAAGGATGACATTGTCGACATGTTGCTCAACGTCGATGTGGAGGGAGAGAAGCTCTCTCTGGAGGAGGTGCACGCGATCTGCTACCTGCTGTTCCTTGCGAGCATCGACACCGTGGCCACCATGCTCAGTTTCATCATTCGCCATCTGGCGAGGGATTCAGCGCTGTTTGACAGCCTCAAGGCGGATCGCAGCAAGATCGCCAATTCGGTAGACGAGTTTCTGCGTATGCACGCTTTCATCAACCTGAACCGTATCTGTGAGCAGGACACGGAATTCCATGGAGTTCAGTTTCGCGCCGGCGATAATATTGTGATTCCGAGCTTTGTCACCGACCGCGATGAGCGGACGTTTGCCGACCCCGATACGTTCAATCCGGATCGCAGTAAGAAAGAGCGCAACCAGCACCACGCTTTTGGTGCCGGCGCGCACAAGTGTATTGGCTTGCATGTTGCCAAGATGGAGGTGCGGGTCGTGATGGAGGCTTTTTTCGAGCGCGTCGCATCGCTTGAGCTCGTTTCAGAGGAGGCCGTCACCGGGCACGGCGGCACGACGATGGGGCTCGATACGCTTCCCATAAAAGTGGTGCTCGAATAATCCTGTGGTGAAGTTGAATCCATAGGCTGACGATGGAAGAGCGTCAGGGCTGGGGGAGACATGGCCGATCATAAGAAAATCTCACGCCGCCAAGCTTTGGGCGCTGCCGTGGCGGGAGGTACCGCGGCGACCCTTGGTAGCGCCATACACGCTGAGAGTGTGAACGGGCAGATTTCTTGGGATCTTGAGGCTGACATCGTCTGTGTTGGTTCAGGTGCCGCGTCTCTGGCAGCTGCCTCGACCGCCGCGGCCGGCGGGGTGTCGGTCATCGTGCTGGAAAAAGCCGCCGTTCTGGGAGGGACCACAGCCAAGTCCGGTGCAGTCATCTGGATACCCAACCATTTTGGCTTGAAGGCGCGAGGGATCGCTGATCCCCGTGAAGCCTGTATTCAATTCCTGAGTCGTTATGCGTTTCCGACGCTGTACTCGCCCGATGCGCCGCATTGTGGTCTGTCTGAGTTCGACTACGAGCGCATCGCCGCGTTTTATGACAACGGCTCAAAGGCCGTTGATTTTTTTCGCGCTGAAGGCATTTTCCAGCTCGCCGAGTGGCGCATGTGGGGGCTCGACAAGCCCGCGGTGGATTATCTCGAGCACGTACCGGAAAACATGACGCCAATGGGCCGCCCGCTGGCTGCCGTGGACGAGCAGGGCACCTTTTGTTGGGGCATCGGCATGATCCAGCAAATGGTGGCGTTCCTGAGTAAGCGCGATGTGCCCATTCTGACCGAGCATGCCGTCAAGGAACTGCTGACTGATGCCACGGGTGCGGTGATCGGTGTCTTGGTTGAAACCCCCGATGGATTAAAACGGGTCCGCGGTCATCAGGCGGTGATCGTTGCAACCGGCGGCTATGCGCACAACACCGATATGATTCAGCGCTATCAGGAGGTGTTTGCCTACGGATCCTGTGCGATGCCCTCATCGCAGGGCGATTTCATCCCCTTGGCAGGCCGGGTCGGCGCCCAGATGGGCAACTTACACGGTGCGTGGCGTTGCGGCGTGGTACTGGAGCAGGCGCTAGAGAATCGCTCTGTGGGTACCGGGCTTTTCGTGCCACCCGGTGATTCCATTCTATTGGTCAACCGCTTCGGTCAGCGTTTCGTCAACGAACACCGTAACTACAACGATCGCAGTCGCAGCCACGCGACTTTTGACCCCAATCGAGTGGAATTCCCGAACGAGTTTCAGTTCATGGTTTACGATCAGCGCATTGTGGAGACCGTGGGCGAGCAGAACGGTCAGCCCCCCATTAAGCCGTCAGAAAGCTATGTGATTTCGGGTCAGACACTGTCGGATCTCGCCCAAAAAATCGTTGCGCGCATCGAAGCGCTTGCTCCACAGCTTGGAGGCTATGAGCTGGACGCGGCATTTGTCCGCAATCTGGAATCCACGGTGCAAAGCTTCAATCAGTATGCATTGGCAGGCCATGACCCGGACTTCGGTCGCGGTGAACTGCCCTATGACAATGCTTGGCAGCAGTTATGGGCGCTGCCGACCTATACCGAAACACATCCGGCCAACCCGTACCCGAACCTCTCACTGCATCCCCTAGCAGCTCAGGGGCCTTATTACGCCATTATTCTGGCCCCCGGTTTGCTCGATACCAATGGCGGACCGCTGACAGATTCCTCAGCCCGCGTGGTCGACAAAGATTTTCAGCCGATACGTGGCTTATACGGTGCAGGGAACTGCATCTGTGCTCCGACCCGAAATGCCTACGCTGGTGCAGGTGGCACACTGGGTCCTGCGCTGACCTACGGTTACATCGCCGGTAAACACGCTCTTACCCGAACCGCTGTAGACGCCGCCGGCCGCACTGTCTGATGAGTCAGTAGCGATGCCGGCATCGTGTCTACAACGCGACGATGGTCTTGCCAAAGTTCTCGCCCGCAAATAGATCCGCGAAGGCCTTCCCGACGTTCTCGATCCCTTCGAGGCGATGCTCTGGCGACTGAATGACGCCGTTTCGCAACCACTTGGAGAGCTGCTCCCGGGCTTCATCATAGCGATCGTGCCGGAAATGGGTCATGAAACCCTCTACCGAGAGCTCTTTAGTGATGAGTTCAAACAGGTTGTTCGGCCCGTGAGGTGTTACGCCATACGTCGAGATTGCGCCGCATAGCACCATTCGACCGCGGTGATTCATGTTGCTGATAACCGCTTCCAGTGTTTGCCCGCCAACATTATCGAAGAAGACATCGACTCCGTCAGGGCAGGCCTTACCAATGGCCTCTGCCAGCGGTGTATCTCCTGAACGCACGACGGCCGAGTCATAGCCCAGCGTGTTGCACAGCCAGTCGGCTTTGGCCTGAGAGCCCACGATGCCCGCCACCCGCGCTCCAGAAAGTTTGGCAATTTGCCCCGCGATAGTGCCTACCGCGCCGCCCGCCCCACTGATCAACACGCAGTCGTCCGCTGTGGGTTTGGCAATGTCGGTCATACCGAAGTAGGCCGACATACCGGTGTCGCCCAAGACGCCCATGTAGGCACTGGGGTTGAACTCGAGTTCACCGGGGAGTCTGGCAATGAAGTCGCTGCCATCGCTCAGGCTGTGGGTTTGCCAGGCAAAGCGGGCCATCAGCTTGTCGCCGACCAGATAGTCGGGATGTTTTGATTCCAGCACCTCGGCGAGCACCAGGCCCATGACGGGCTCGTCCAATTCCATGGCCGGTAACACTTCGTCTCCCGAGTCCTCGTTCATCCAGTTGCGAAAGCCTGCATCCAGCGAGACGAAGGTGTTGCGGGTAAGAAAAAATCCCTCACCCACCTTGGGCAGGGGGGCTTCCCGGACGGCAAAATCGGCCTCAACGGGGTTCCCCAGTGGCCTTCTGGCCAGTACAACGGAGTGCATCATCTAGGAGTCCTATTTATTCAACTTATGTTGAAGGAGAGTGTCTGATCAGACACAAAAAAGCCACCCGAAGGTGGCTTTTCAGTGAATGCCGAGTACTTAGAACTCGTATCCAATCGTCACACCGAGTGTGCGACGTGGTATCAGGCTCGCAAAGGCAAATGCGCCGGCGTCGAAGGGTCGCTCAATGCGGCCGCCATCTTCAAGGATGTCGGTGCCGTACACACGGATCATGGCGGTGCCATTACCCATTGACAGCATATAAGTCGCTGAGACGTCGAGGACCTTGAAGTCTTCTCTCAGAATCTCTGGACCATACTGGAAGTTGTAGGTGCCAAAGTCAGTGCGTCCCCACGCTTCATCGGTGTACTTGTAGTTGGCGTTGATAATCCACTCGCCACCCAAGCCGTTGATGCGATACTCGCCGCCGATATTGTAGGTCAGCTCAGGCGCCCAGACGACCTCGGCGCGGTCTGAAATGTCGCCAATACCCGCGTAGTCAAAGCGCGCGTAGTCAGCATCAAGCGTGCCCATGGCGCCGCGCAGCGTCAGGCGGTCAGTGACCATGGCCATGACTTCGAGCTCAAGACCGCTGGTATCGACTTCACCTGCGTTGAAGATAAAGGTACAGGTCGGACCACCACAGTTCTCAGGTTGTCCGTTGTAGATGTAGCTGCCGTCGCCAGCAGTGACCACCTGCTCCTGCTTGTCTTCATAGGAGGCGTCGAAGTAGGTCGCGTTAAAGGTCAGGCGGTTATCGAACCACTCGGAGCGGAATCCGATTTCCATCGAGTCAACGGTCTCTGAGGCATAGGGACCCACCGTATTTTGGGTCGTGCCGCGGGAGTTAAAGCCGCCAGACTTGAAGCCCGTCGAGTAGGAGCCGTAGATCATGCCGAAATCAAAGTTACGTTGCAGTACGAGGCGATAGGTGACTTCGTCGTCCTCGAAGTTAAAGTCTTTCCCGTTGGGGAAGGCACCTGCGATCACGAAAAAGTCTTTCTCTTCTTCAGTGTAACGCGCGCCAGCCGTGAGCTCCCAGGCATCGGTGATGTCCCAGTTAATCTCACCATAGATCGCTCGCGCTTCCAGGTCCTGCAGAGACTCGATGACCTGCACCGGGCCTGATTCGAAGGGCGCCTCGCTCTCCATTGTGTAGATACCCGCGACATAGTTGATCGGTCCGTCGAAATCAGACGTGATCTGGATCTCGTTAGAGGACTGCTCGAATTCTTGCTCTCGCAACACCGGGAACATACAGGGTGCATCGGAGGGGTTGTCAGGTGTGCCCGTGCCAAAAGGGAAGATGATGCCGGGTACGGGCGAGCCCCAGGAGCAGATATCCATGCGCTCTTTGGTGTCCATCGTGGAGGTAATGAACTTCAGATCATGATTGCCAATGCGACCATCGATCGCCAGAGCGTAGTTGTTGCCCTGAATTGTGCTCATGAAGTTGCCGCTGGAGTAGGTAGTCGTGTAGTCGTTGGCGCGCGAGCGGTCCGCAGACTCCGCCTTGCCATGGAAGGGGGAGATCAGCGCGAAACCGTTAGCACCTTCGAAGTTGGGTCCACCGGTGGTGCTGATGCTCAGCAGGTCGACCAATTGGGTGTTGTCGTTGTAGTTGTCCCAAGTGAACTGCGCTGACCAGTCGTCAGAGAAGTCGTAACGTAATGCAACGCTGGCCGTGACGAGGTCGCGGTTATCAGAGTTCTCACCCTTAGTGATGTTTTTGGCAAAGGATTCGCTTTGCAGAGAGCGGAGCGAGACCTTGATGCCACCGTTGTCGCCAAGAGGTGCATTCATGATCGCTTTAAAATCCTGACGCTCAAATTCGTCAAATGTAGCTTGAAGACGCATACCCGCCTCACCGGTCGGCTTGGAGCGCTGGATGTTGATTACCCCACCAATGGTATTCCGGCCAAATAGAGTGCCCTGCGGTCCCCGCAGGACTTCTATTGCTTCCACATCGAACAGGTCTACGTTCGCACCCGCCGTTGAAGAGTAGAAGACCCCGTCCACTGAAACAGCGACCGTGGGCTCAAAGGTCTTTTCCAAATCGTCCAGGCCAACACCGCGAATGGAGGCAGCCAGAGCGGAGCCCGCAAACGGTTGCGCAATCAGCTCGACATTTGGCGCCATCTTCGCCACATCTACAACAGAATTCAGATTGCCGCGCTCGATCATGCCGGCGGTCAAAGCAGTCACCGCAACGGGCACGTCCTGCAGTGATTCCGCCCGCTTTCGGGCGGTGACCACCACCTCTTCGAGGCCGGCGGCTGATTCGTTTTGCGCGATAGCGGGTACAGCAGTAGTCAGTGCGCCGGCTGTCGTGGCAGCGAGCGCTACGTCGACTGCGCGGCGGATCCATATAGATGGGTGTTGGGATTGTGGCATGGTCAACTGTCCTCTCATTGATTTTTGGGGCTTTTCCCGGGTAGCAACGTCTTCATTGCGGAGCTTGTCCGGTCAAGTGGCCGAAGGCTGACATAAGTCTGCTTGGGACGCAAACAATGGTGATTGTTTTTTTACATACTTCCCAGTCTGGCTTACTAAAACGGTTTAGGTAAAGCCAAAAATGAGTGCTCGGGTTTACATTTTTGCTGTTAAAAGGGGTGGAAAAGGCGCTTTAAGACGCCCTAGTTTGATGGCGGCAGTGATGTCGACGGGGATCGTTAATAAGGCGAGCCCGACACCCATAATCAAAGGCCCCAAGTGCCCAATATCAGCGGGATCTGGTATGGCAGTTTTGATTTTTGCCGACGGCAGTCAATAGTCCGACCGATGTACCGTCGAAGTGCCTGTAACCTGAATGACGACCCGGGTGCGAGCAAGTCTGGACGGCAGCGGCCTAGGCAACCGGGTTTTGCTCAAAGCAGGGCATCTTGTTATCCGGTGGCATCCAGTCACGGGCCGTGCTGGTCCAGCAGGTGAACTCTATCGAGAGCCAGCTGGTGTCTTCCATCCCGCCGGCTTTGATGAACATCTGGCCAGGGATTTCATCGACGAAGGTGAACATCTGGCTGCCGCACGTGGGGCAAAATCCGCGGTTGACGTGGGAACCATCAAAACCGCGTGAGGCGAAGGTTTTGTAATCGCCCTCGATATTGACGGCGTCTTGAGGAAACATGATGACGGTCGCCTTGCCCGAGCCTGTGACACGTTGGCAATCTCTGCAGTGGCAATGAAGCGCCATACCGACTTGCGTCTCGTCAAACTCGTATTGCACGCTGCCGCACAAACAATGACCTTTTTGCATCATGCCCTTCCTTTCTGGTTTTCGGTTTTTATCACTTTATCAGGCTACCTATTCCGCGCAAAAACATGTCAGCTTGGCAATGAAAGCGTGGCGTACTCCAACGCTAGATCAGCTATCAATGCCAGCAAATCGCCGGATAGCCGCATACCGGGTGGCCCAGATGCGCTGGCTTAGGGCCGCCAGCGGCGCGAACAGCTCAGAGCAGTGATAGGCACCGGCCCACAGATGAAATTCGACCGGGACACCCGCTGCAGAGAGGCGTTGAGCAATCAGAATGTCCTCATCCCTAAACAGGTCAAGGTCGCCCACATCGATGTAGGTGGGGGGTAGCCCCGACAAATCCTCTGTTCTGGCAGGCGCGGCATAGGCGTCGGGTGCCGAGTCGCCCAGGTACCAGTTCCAGGCTTCAATAGAGCCCTCTCGATCCCAGATGCCGATATCCAATACCGTTTTAGAAGAGTCCGTGTGATGTCGATCGTCGATCATGGGACAGATAGGGATTAGATGCTTGAGCTTGGGCCCTTCCCGATCGCGCAGCATCAGTGCGGTGGCCAGCGCGAGGCCGCCACCAGCCGACACCCCCATTAGGCCAATATTGTTGGTATCCATTCCCAGCGCTGCGGCGTTTTCAAATACCCAGCAGACGCCGGCGTAGCAATCTTCCGGTGCGGCGGGGTAGGGGTGCTCGGGCGCTTTGCGATAATCGATAGAAGCAATCGGGATGCCGAGCTCAGAGGCGGTGATTTTCAGTACTTCATCCTGAGTTTCGAGATTGCCCATGATCATGCCGCCGCCGTGGATGTAGATAAGCCCGGGAGCTGGCGCGGAAGCGCTTTGCGGTCGATACAACCGGAGAGACAAGTCACCGTCGGGTCCGGCATAGGAGTGGTCCGACACATTCAGATTGGGGAACTCCCCCTTCGGGGCCGCGGCACGGAAAGCCTCGTAGGCGGCGCGGCGCGCAACGATATCCGGAATGCTGTTCAGACCACCGGGTAGAGCCTCCCAGAGAATATCCAGCGCCGGTTTGCTCTCGGCATCAATGCGATCCCATAAAGACATAACATGTCACTCCGCTTTTTCGAGCGCGGAGTGTAACGCTTATCACTGACCAGCGGCGGTTATAGGAACTGATAGACGATGGTGAACACTAAAGCTCTGCTCGGACAAAAAAAGGCGCACTCAGTGCGCCTTTCTTCAATAAGAGACCGCTCAGTCCCAGCTCAGAGCGCCGCCTGTCTGGTACTCAATGACTCGAGTCTCAAAGAAGTTCTTCTCTTTTCTGAGGTCCATGATCTCGGACATCCACGGGAATGGATTTTGCGCGCCCGGGAACTGCTCGGAGAGGCCCAGTTGGTTCAGGCGCCTATTGGCGATGAAGTGCAAGTACTCTTCCATCATCGCCGCGTTCATGCCCAGCACGCCTCGCGGCATAGTGTCGCGTGCGTACTCAATCTCGAGCGCAGTCCCCTCGAGAATCATTTGCGTTACCTCTTCCCTGAACTCTTCGGTCCAGAGATGCGGGTTTTCCAATTTTATCTGGTTGATCACATCGATGCCGAAGTTCAGATGCATCGACTCGTCGCGGAGGATGTATTGGAACTGTTCTGCAACGCCGGTCATCTTGTTGCGGCGGCCCATGGACAAAATTTGCGTGAAGCCGCAATAGAAGAAGATGCCTTCTGTAACACCATAGAAGCCAATCAGATTGCGCAGTAGCTGTTGATCAGCCTCTATCGTGCCGGTGCTGAAGTTGGGGTCAGACAGCTCGTGGGTATGACTGAGGGACCACGCGGCCTTTTTCGCTACCGACGGCACCTCGCGGTACATGTTGAAGATTTCACCTTCATCCATACCCAGGGATTCGATGCAGTATTGGTAAGCGTGAGTATGAATGGCCTCTTCAAAGGCCTGCCGCAGTAAATACTGCCGACACTCTGGATTGGTGATTAAGCGGTAGATGCCGAGCACCAGGTTATTGGCTACCAGAGAATCCGCTGTCGAGAAATATCCTAGAGAACGCATCACGATGCGGCGCTCGTCCTCAGTCAGACCGTCGCTGCTCTTCCAGGTGGCGACGTCGGCGGTCATGTTGATTTCCTGAGGCATCCAGTGGTTGGCACAACCATCCAGATATTTCTGCCAAGCCCAGTCGTACTTGAAGGGCACGAGCTGATTGAGATCAGCGCGGCAGTTGATCATGGCTTTCTCATCAACCGATAGGCGTGAAGCTCCCATTTCAAGCTCCTCGACGCCAGCCGAGGCGTCCATATTGGCGATAACTGCTTCCGCGGCTTGCATCGCCTCGTGCGAAGGCTCGGCTGGTGCAGGCTCCGCAACCACGGGTTCAGGCGTGGTTACGACCTTCTGCGCCGCTGCGGCCGCTGCCACCACGGCGGGTTCGGGGGCTGCCGTTGCAGCCATACTGTCTTCCTGATTGTAGTCGTCCCAAGTCAACATAATCTTCTTCTCCTATTACAACGTGCGGCCAGCTCTTACTGGCAGGCTTCACAGTCTGGATCGTCCAGCGAGCAGGCCTGAGGCACTGGTGCTGGCTGAGGGGTTTCGGTAGCGCTGGACACGGCATTGAGATTGCCCGTATCAACCGTCGATTTTTCGGTGCCGGTGGCGGCCAGAGATCTCAGGTAATACGTCGTTTTGAGACCGCTGAACCACGCCATGCGGTAGGTCACGTCCAGCTTCTTGCCGCTGGCATTGTTAATATAAAGATTCAGGGACTGAGCCTGATCAATCCACTTCTGGCGACGGCTCGCACTGTCGACCAACCAGCGGGGCTCGATCTCAAAAGCGGTCGCATACTTGGCTTTCAGGTCGGCTGGAATACGGTCTATGGTCTGCACGCTGCCATCGAAGTATTTCAGATCGTTGACCATGACCTTGTCCCACAGGTCGCGGCCCTTCAGGTCATTGACCAGGTACGGGTTCACGACAGTGAACTCACCGGACAGATTCGATTTCACATAAAGGTTCTGATATGTGGGTTCGATGGACTGTGATACGCCGGTGATGTTGGCAATGGTCGCCGTTGGTGCGATGGCCATCACGTTTGAATTTCGCATGCCTGCTGAGGCCACCTTGGCCTTCAATGCATCCCAGTCGAGGGTCTTGTCACGATTGACGTCGATGTACTTTTCGCCCCGTTGCTCAATCAGGATGTCCAAGGAATCAAGCGGGAAGATGCCGCGGCTCCACAGCGATCCCTCATAGGATGAGTAGCTGCCGCGTTCACTCGCCAGCTCACTGGACGCCTCGATGGCGAAGTAGCTGATAGCCTCCATGGATCTATCCGCAAAAGTGACTGTGGCCTCTGATCCGTAGGGTGCATCGATCTTATACAGCGCATCCTGGAAGCCCATCAGGCCGAGGCCAATCGGGCGATGACGGAAGTTCGATCTTTCCGCCTGAGGCACAGAGTAGTAGTTGATGTCGATCACGTTATCGAGCATGCGGATCGCCGTGCGCACTGTCCCCCTGAGCTTGTCGAGATTCAGTTCACCGTTCTCAACGTGCTGCGGTAAATTCACCGACCCCAGATTGCAAACCGCGATCTCTTCAGAGTTGGTGTTCAACGTGATCTCGGTGCAAAGATTGGATGAGTGCACGACGCCACAGTGTTGCTGGGGCGAGCGCAGGTTGCAGGGATCTTTGAAGGTCATCCAGGGGTGACCGGTCTCGAAGATCATACCCAGCATCTTGCGCCAGAGGTTCTGTGCTTTCAGCGTTTTATGTAGCTTGAGCTCGCCATCCCGTGCCATCTGCTCGTAATGCTCGTAGCGCTCCTCGAACGCTGTGCCATACAGGTCATGCAGGTCCGGCACGTCATTGGGTGAGAAGAGGGTCCAGTCACCATCCTCGAATACGCGCTTCATAAACAGATCGGGGATCCAGTTGGCGGTATTCATGTCGTGGGTTCGGCGACGGTCATCACCAGTATTTTTGCGCAGGTCGAGGAATTCCTCGATATCCATGTGCCAGGTTTCAAGGTAGGCGCACACAGCCCCCTTGCGCTTGCCGCCCTGATTCACCGCTACTGCGGTGTCATTGACGACTTTCAGGAAGGGCACGATGCCTTGGCTTTTGCCGTTGGTGCCCTTGATATAAGCACCCAGCGCCCGCACCGGTGTCCAGTCGTTACCGAGGCCCCCGGCAAACTTGGACAGCATGGCGTTGTCCTGAATTGCGCCGTAAATGCCGAACAGATCATCCGGCACGGTCGTCAGATAACAGGAGCTCAGCTGCGGCCGAAGTGTGCCAGAGTTGAATAGTGTCGGTGTCGAACTCATGTAGTCGAAGGACGACAACAGTCGATAAAATTCAATCGCTCGTGCGTTCGGGTTGTCTTCCCGCACGGACAGCCCCATCGCGACACGCATAAAGAAGATCTGCGGCAGCTCGAAACGCACTTCATCGCTGTGGATAAAGTAGCGGTCATACAAAGTCTGCAGCCCGAGATATGTGAACTGCAGATCTCGCTCGGCTTCCAGCGCTTCACCCAGCATGTCGAGGTCAAACTCGGCGAGGTTCGGTGCCAGCAGCTCCAGCTCAATGCCGCGCTGGATGAACGCCTTGAGTGCCTGCGGGTAATAGGTGCTCATTTCTGCCTGAGTGGCGCTCTCTGCTACCCCCATAAAGCTCAGGCCTTCTGCGCGCAGATCATCGAGTAACAGCCGCGCGGCCGCGTAGCTGTAGTTGGGATCCTGCTCGATCAAGGTGCGTGCCGTGATCACCAGTGAGGTGCTGCACTCTTTTGCCGATACCCCGTCGTAGAGATTGCGAAGGGCTTCATCGATGATGGCCGACTCGCTGACATCCTGCAGTCTGGCACAGGCTTCGGAGACGATAGTGCCAATGCGGTCGATATCCAGAGGTGCCTTGCTGCCATCGGGCTGAACAATATTGATGCCCTTTGCAGCGGCCTGTGATTCAGCAGACAGCTCTACCTTGGCATCGCGTTCTTGGCGTCGCGCTTCTCGATAGATCACATAGTCGCGCGCGATTTTGTGCTCACCGCCGCGCATCAATTCGAGCTCGACCTGATCCTGGATGTCCTCGATGTGCAGCGTGCCGCCCGAGGGCATGCGGCGTTTAAAGGTCGCGACGACCTGCGCAGTCAGGTTGGCAACTGTTTCATGAATGCGGCTACTGGCAGCAGCGGTGCCACCTTCCACAGCCAAAAAGGCCTTGGTAATTGCAACCGTGATTTTGCTGTCCTCAAAAGGGACCACGGTGCCGTTACGTTTGATAACCCGCAATTGGCCAGGAGCAGTGGCGGACAATCGTGTCGGGTTGGGGTTTTCTCGAGTCGCAGCTGGATTGGACGCGACGCTTTCTTGTTCTATTGACTCACTGCCTGTTTGCATGTCTTGGGCTGCCTCTGAAACGCCAATTTTTCGTGATGTGTTGGTCCTTTTTTTCCGGGAACAGGCCTCCGTTGAGCTTTATTTGGTTTTTGGCTCAACAACTATATGTGGGGGTTCACAGCTCCGGAAACCCCAAGATAGGCGGGTATGATCGACAATGCAAGCAGAGGATGCTGGGTCTTTTTTGTGGACATTCTGTGGGTAACGGACCGCAGCCGGCAGGCCCGTCGCGCTAAGTCACTGACTTTTAGCTCGAAAACGGGCTTATCCCCGCGAATGCCGGGCGTGGAAAATTTTTATGATTGTCTCGGAAAAAACGGTAATACCCACAGCATAGGACTCGGGCGGGGTAATCAGGCGCTGAGCAGTAACTCCATCAGTGCTTTTTGCGCATGCAGGCGATTTTCCGCTTCCTGCCAGATGACGGAATCGGGAGCGTCCATGAGCTCCGCCGTGATTTCCTCGCCCCGATGAGCGGGCAGACAATGCATATATAGGGCGTCCGAGGACGCGCGATCGAGCAGCGCCCGATTTAGTTGGTAAGGCGCCAACACGGCCTCGCGCGCCGCCTGCTCACTCTCCTGACCCATCGACGCCCAGACATCGGTCACTAACAGGTGCGCTCCCTCTGCGGCGGAAGCGGGATCGCGGTCGATACGCGCGTATTGTTCGCAGGCGGCCAGTAGCGAGGGGTCTGGGTCATACCCCTCCGGACACGCTACCACCAGCTCGAAGTCTAGTTGGCGGGCGGCGTTCATCCAGGAGTGACAGACGTTGTTGCCGTCCCCTAACCAGCAGACCTTGCGTCCGCTGATGTCTCCATTGATTTCAAAATAGGTCTGTAGATCAGCCAGAATTTGGCAAGGGTGGTAGTCGTCCGTCAGACCGTTGATGACGGGCACGTTGGAGTGTGCGGCAAAATCTTCGACGTCGGCATGAGCAAACGTTCTGATCATGACGATATCGACCATTGAGGAGATCACGCGGGCGCTGTCCGCGATAGGCTCACCACGTCCCAGTTGGGTGTCCTGACCAGAGAGAAACAGCGCGCTACCACCGAGCTGCGCCATGCCGGCTTCGAATGAGACGCGGGTGCGAGTGGAGGCTTTGGTGAAAATCATCGCCAACACCTTACCCTCGAGGCTGCGCGGCGCGGTACCGGCGCGGTGTTGTGTTTTCAACTCAATCGCACGCGCGATCAGCGCCCGGATTTCATCGGGCGCCAGATCCATCAGCGTAAGGAAGTGTCTTGGCGCAGTCATGCGTTGTCTTCCTGCTCTGCAATGTCGTTGAGAATGTGTGCGATGCCCGCGCCCAACTCGCCGGCTTGCTCCAGGGTCATCACGAGCGGCGGTAGCACGCGGATAGTATCGCCCCCAGCAATATTCAGCAGTAAACCGTGGTCCAGACCGCGCTTAACGATCTCGCCGGTCTCAGTGTTGGGCTGTATGCCGATCATGAGCCCTTTGCCTCGCACTTCGCTGATCAGCTTGGCGTCGCACAGATTGTCTTGCAGGGCGCTGACCAGCGCCTCGCGTATGAGGGTGGCCTGTTGCATCACACCGTCCTTGGCCAGCGCGGTCAGCACGGCTTGCGCTGCCGCACAGCAGAGCGGGTTGCCACCATAAGTAGAGCCGTGATCGCCCGGGCCCAACTGTTCTGCGGCGACACCCTTCGCCATGCAAACACCAATAGGCAGACCATTGCCTAACCCCTTGGCGGTCAGCAATACATCTGGTTCAACGCCCAACTGTTCAAACACATAGGTTGATCCGCAGCGACCGTTGCCGGTTTGCACCTCATCGAATATCAACAGCCATCCGTGCTGATCACACAGTCGCCGCAGACTTTTAAGATAGTCAATGGCGAGTGGCCTGATGCCTCCCTCGCCTAGAATCGGTTCCACCAGCACCGCAACGATATCCTGACGTTCAGCCGCCAGCGCCTCGACTGCGGGCAGGTCGTCAGGCGCCACGCGTTGGAACCCCTCAAGCAGCGGACCAAATCCCTGTCGGATTTTTTGGTTGCCGGTAGCAGAGAGTGCGCCGAGGGTGCGCCCATGGAAGGCGCCATCGAGCACAATGATCTGGGGTGACGCGATCCCTTTTTGATCGCCATACCGGCGTGCGAGTTTTATGGCCGCCTCGTTAGCCTCTGCACCCGAGTTGCAGAAAAACATGTTTTCCATGCCGGTCGCGGCGCGCAGTTGCTCTGCCACGGCTTCCTGCAAGCCAATGTGAAACAGATTTGAGGTGTGAATGAGGCGGCTCGCCTGCTCGGCGACAGCCCGGGTCACACGCGGATACTGGTGTCCCAGATTCGTCACCGCAATGCCCGACACGCCATCCAGATAGGCACGGTCGTTCGTGTCGTACAGCACGGCGCCCTCCCCTCTGGAGAAGGTGACGGGCAAGCGACCGTATGTCGGCATGATGGCGGGCGACGCGTCTGGCATCAGGATCAGCCCTTATGTCCGCGGGGGAGCAAGAGTAGCGGAGCGTCCGCCTGAGTCAAATCCACAGTGTGTGCGGTTTTACATCCCTCACCGCGCTCACTACGCCTTTGTCGTATTACAATAGGGGTTTTAGCGCCAGCCGGGTTAATGCTGGTCGCCTTCAAGACGGAGCAGTTTATGGACATCATGGAAACCATCCGCGAGCAAGTAGAGGGAAACCGTATCATCCTCTACATGAAAGGCTCGCCCAACCAACCGCAGTGCGGCTTCTCTGCGCGCACCGTGCAGGCGCTCATGTCCTGCGGGGAGCGATTCGCCTATGTTGACGTGCTGAGCAGCCCGGAGATCCGTGCGAATATGCCCACCTATGCCAATTGGCCAACGTTCCCTCAGCTCTGGGTCGATGGTGAATTGATTGGTGGTTGCGACATTGTCTGCGACATGGAAGCCTCCGGTGAATTGAAAGAGCTCGTGTCAACCGGTGCTGGCGAGGGCGACGACTGAGCCCTGCGGGGGCGGCACACACGACGATGGAAGTTCAGGCGGTCATGACCGAAATGGGGCGATCAGCCCGCGCTGCTGCGCGGGTGTTGGCGTCGTCGAGTGTCGAGCAGCGCAATGAGGCGCTGCTGCAAATTCGCGCCGAGATAGCCGCTGGTCGGGACGCCATTCTGGCAGCAAATGAGATGGACCTGGAGCAGGGCCGAGAGAGCGGACTTGAGGCCGCCTTGCTCGACCGCCTCGCGTTGACGCCCGCACAACTCGATGTGTTGGAGCAGGGACTCTCTCAAGTGACGGCGCTACCTGATCCTATCGGCGCTATGTCGGACATGCGCAAGATGCCGTCGGGCATCGACGTTGGCACCATGCGTGTGCCTCTTGGTGTGATCGGCATGATTTATGAATCCCGGCCGAACGTGACGATCGAAGCAGCGTCACTATGCCTTAAGGCGGGCAATGCGGTGATTTTGCGCGGGGGTTCGGAAGCGATCCACTGTAACAAGCGGCTGGGTGAGTCGCTCGCAGCCGGGCTGTCAGCCGCTGGTTTGCCAGTGGAGGCGGCTCAGGTGGTGCCGTTGGTGGATCGTGCGGCGGTGGGGGCTTTGCTCACCATGCCCGCCTACATTGACATGGTGGTGCCGCGCGGTGGCAAAGGGCTGATCGAGCGCGTTGCGGAGGAAAGTAAAGTGCCGGTGTTGGCGCACCTCGATGGCATCTGCCATGTTTATATCGACACAGACGCTGATCGAGATAAAGCTCATCGCATCGCCTTCAACGCCAAAACGCAGCGTTACGGCACCTGCAACACCATGGAGACTTTGCTGGTGGCCAGAGTGCAGGCGGACATGTTGCCCGGGCTGGTCACTGCGCTGCAGTCAGAGGGCGTGGAGGTCAGAGGCTGTGAGGCATCTCGTCAGGCGGCCCCTGATATCACTGTCGACGCTATAGAGGCAGACTGGTCAACCGAGTATCTGGCGCCGATTCTCTCGGTGAAGATGGTGGATGACGTTGACGAGGCCATGTCCCATATCGCCCGGTACGGGTCGAATCACACCGAGAGCATCGTTACTGAGAACGCGCGTACGGCGGAGCGTTTCTTCCGCGAGGTGGATTCGGGGTCTGTGATGCACAATGCCTCGACCCGATTCGCCGACGGTTTTGAATACGGTCTCGGCGCTGAAATTGGTATCTCCACCGGTAAGCTGCATGCGCGGGGTCCCGTTGGCCTGGAAGGGCTTACCTCCAGAAAATATATCGTGAAAGGGGACGGGCACATTCGCCAGTGAGTGCCGGAGCGATGAACAACCTGCAACCCCCCCTTGGATTTTTGGGCGGCGCTTTTGATCCGGTCCATATCGGTCACCTGCGTGGCGCGATGGCCGTGCGCGACACCCTAAACCTGGAGCGGGTCGACTTGATACCCGCCGCGAAGTCTCCCCTGAAAGACCAGGCGACGGTCGACGCCATGCATCGGTTGGCGATGCTGGAACGGGCGGTGGCTGACTTGCACGGTGTCGCCGTGGATGCCCGTGAACTCGACAGACCTGGCCCGTCCTACACCGCCGATACGCTCGCGGGTCTGCGACACGAGTACGGTGCTGAGCGCACGCTGGTGTGGATTATCGGTGCCGATATTCTGGCGACCTTGCCCCGGTGGTCGCGATGGCGGGAGCTGTTGGAATTTGCCCACATAGTGGTGATGGCCCGCCCCGATGCTGAGCCGCATCCGCCAGAGGTATCCGCTTGGTTAGAAGAAAACAAGAGCGATCAAGCCGGGCTGCTATCGCGTCCCCGCGGCGGCGTGTTCACGCTGGCGCAGCCTTTGCTGGATATTTCATCTAGCGATATTCGGGCGATGATTGCGGCAGGTCGTGACCCGAGGTTTCTGCTGCCCGACGGCGTTATGGAGTATATTTCCGATAATGCACTGTTCAGTCGCGACCTCGCATGACCACTGAAATCATCGCTCCGGGACTTCCCGAGGGGGTTGACCTGCTCGCTATCGCGCAGCTGGCACTCGAAGATCTCAAGGCGGTTGACCCCGTTGTGCTCGACGTCCGCGAGCTTAGCTCTGTCATGGACTGGCTGATCGTTGCTAGCGGCACATCAAGTCGACACGTCAAATCACTGGCCGACAACGTCATGATGAAAGCAAAACAGCAGGGCTTGCGACCACTGGGTGTAGAGGGTGAACGAGTGGGCGAGTGGGTGCTGGTCGACTTTGGCGATGTGGTGGTGCACGTCATGCAACCTGCCGCTCGCAGTTTTTATGACCTCGAGCGCCTGTGGTCGGTTCAGTCAGCCCAGCCTGAGAGCAGCTGATGCGGCTCAGAGTACTGGCAGTAGGACAGAAAATGCCGGCATGGGTGGATCAGGGAGTGGAGGAGTACGCGCGTCGCATGCCCCGGGAAATGCCGGTGGAGTGGCTCGATATCCCGCCTGCTAAACGCGGCTCAGCGACCCCTGAGCAATATCGCGAGCAGGAGGCGGAGGCGATCAAGGCGAAGCTCAGGGACAAGGATTACGTCGTCGCACTGGATATTGCGGGTAAAGGGGTCAGCACCGAGCTGATTGCTAAGCGCTTTGACCGGTGGCAGATGCAGGGTGATCAAGTCAGCATTGTCATCGGCGGCCCAGATGGACTTCACCCGCAGATTCTCAAAGGTGCAAAAGAGCGCTGGTCTCTCGGGCAGATCACCCTGCCACATCCCTTGGTGAGGGTGATCCTCGCCGAGCAAATGTATCGGGCATGGTCGGTTCAGGCCGGCCATCCCTATCACCGTGGTAGCTGATGGCCAGAACCCTCGATGCGCTGCGAGACACCCGCCGGGAGTGGATGATCAATCGCTCTCGCTTGATCGTGGCGGTGCTGGCGATCTTCGTTGTGCTCGGTGTGCTGGTCTATCGCTACTACTCGCTGCAGATTGTTCAGCACGATGATTTTATGACCCAATCGGATCGAAACCGGATCCGGGTCGAGGTGATTCCGCCCACGCGCGGGCAGATTGTGGATCGCAAAGGGCGGCTGTTGGCCGCCAACAAACCGACCTTTGTGATTGGCGTTGTCAGAGAGCGCAGTAAGGATCCCGCCGCATTGGTCGATACCCTCACTGAGCGTCTATCGCTGTCCGATCGTGAACTCAAGGCGTTTCAGGAACGCTCTGAGCGTCGCCGACCCTTCGAGGCGGTGCCCATCAAGCTGGGTCTGGACGACGCGGCGCTGGCGACGGTCGCAGTCGACTTGCATCAGCTGCCCGGAGTTGTGGTCGACGCAAAGCTGACCCGCGACTACCCCTACGGTGAAGCGCTGAGCCACGTGCTGGGCTACGTTGGCAGAGTGAGCGCTGAGGATCTGTTTGAGCTCGATGCAGAGCGCTATCGAGGCACCTTACATACCGGGAAGGTAGGGCTGGAAAAGCGCTACGAGCCGCTGCTCCACGGCAAGCCAGGTTATCAGTATGTCGAGACCAATGCCCACGGGCGAGTCCTGCGGGTGTTGGAGAAGCAGGCACCAGTGCCGGGCAAGAACCTCCGCCTGTATCTCGATCTGGACTTGCAGCGTGAGGCGGTGGCGGCGCTCGGTGATCAACGGGGCGCCGTGGTGGCCCTGGATCCCCTAACGGGTGGCGTGCTGGCCATGGTGTCGAACCCCAGCTACGACCCGAACCTCTTTGTTGAGGGAATCAGCTATTCGGATTACGCAAAGCTGCGCGGCTCACTGGACACGCCGCTCCTGAATCGCGCGGTTCAGGGGCAGTACCCGCCCGGTTCCACGGTCAAGCCGCTGATCAGTCTGGGCGCGTTGGCTCGGGATTTCATCACACCTGACACCGAGATACGTGACCCCGGCTGGTACCGATTGCCCGGCGATGATCGCCGCTATAGGGACTGGACGCTGCGTATCCGCGGCACGGGTCATGCCGAAACGGTGGATCTGAGAATGGCTATCGCAGAGTCCTGCGATACATATTACTACGACCTTGCGCATCGCATGGGTATCGACGCGATGGCCGAGGTGCTTCAGCCGTTCGGTCTTGGCCAGCCGACAGGGATCGACATTCCCGGCGAGCAGGACGGCATTCTGCCCAACACTGATTGGAAACGTGCCGCATTGGGTGAGCCCTGGTATCCAGGCGAAACGATCAGCGCCGGGATCGGTCAGGGGTATATGTTGACCACTCCCTTGCAGTTGGCGCAGGCGGCAATGGTGCTGGCAAATAAAGGCGAGAGCTTTGTGCCCTCGGTCGTTCATCGCGTCGGTGATCTGACGGTCGGAGGTGTCCAGCGACCGTCCATACCGATGGATGAGGCTGATTGGCAGGCGGTCGTGGTGGGCATGGTGGATGTGGTCCACTCGCCTCGTGGGACTGCGGCGGGGATAGCGAGGGGCATCGGGTACCAAATTGCGGGTAAGACCGGTACAACACAGGTGGTCAGCATTGCGCAGGACGCGATCTACGACGAAGACGCCATCAGCGAACGTAACCGCAACCACGGGCTGTTTATCGCGTTTGCGCCGGTTGAAAATCCGCGCATTGTGGTGGCGGTTATAGCTGAAAACGGTGGAGGCAGTCGTGCGGCGTCACCGGTCGCCCAGCGAATCATGGATGCCTGGTTGAGCGAGGCGAGCGATGTCTGAGTACACCCGTTTTTTAGAGGGGTCTGACCGGGACTTCGCTAACGCGCAAACGCTTGCTGAACGACTCCGCCTCGACGTGCTGCTGCTGCTGCCTATGCTGGCCATTATGACAACGGGTTTGTTCGTGCTCTTTAGCGCCTCGGATGGTGACTGGGACATCGTCAGTCTGCAGATTCGTAATTTTCTGATCGGTTTTGCTGTCCTAGTGGTCGTGGCCCAAATTCGCCTCGATACCCTGCAGCGATGGGCCCCCACGCTGTATCTTGGCGCCCTCTTTCTACTGCTGCTTGTGCCTTTTTTTGGGGTGGGGGTAAAGGGCGCGCAGCGATGGCTCAGCTTGGGGTTTATCCGCTTTCAGCCATCAGAGATCATGAAGATTGCGATGCCGTTAATGGTGGCAGCATGGGTTGTGCGTTCCGCTCTGCCGCCGCGGCCGACTACCACCGTGACAGCACTTATGATCATCGCGCTACCGGCTGTCGCGATCGCGACCCAGCCGGATTTGGGCACGGCCATTTTGGTGGGTGCCAGCGGCGCGTTTGTGGTGTTCATGGCGGGCGTTAGCTGGTGGCAGATTTTCTCGGGTGCACTGGCGGCGCTGGCCTGCGCATGGCCCGCCTGGTTGTTCTTGCTTCGGGATTATCAAAAGCAACGCATCATGACGCTGTTCGACCCTGAAGCAGACCGGTTAGGCGCCGGGTGGAACATCATTCAGTCCAAGACCGCCATTGGCTCGGGCGGCTGGTCCGGGAAAGGATACTTGCAGGGCACTCAGTCACACCTGGATTTCCTGCCCGAGAGTCAGACCGACTTTATTATCGCGGTGCTGGCCGAGGAGTGGGGGTTACGCGGCGTGCTTTTATTACTGCTCCTCTACGGCCTGGTGGTTGCCCGGGGCCTTTGGATAAGCTTCACAGCGCAGACCAGCTACGGGCGGTTACTGGCCAGTGCCATTACGCTTACGTTTGGGGTTTATGTGGTGGTGAACATGGGCATGGTTGCCGGGATCCTGCCTGTTGTGGGCGTGCCACTGCCATTTGTAAGTTTTGGAGGCACGTCGATTGTCACCTTGCTGCTGGGTTTCGGTATTCTCAGCGCCATCAGCACTGAAAAGAGGGTCCTGTCATGATGATCACGACAAACCGACTTCGGCGATGGGGCTCCGCACAGGCGTGTCGAATAGGCTGTCGCGTGTTGTTTCTGTGCGCAGGGCTTAACATGCCCGTCATGGTCTCGGCCGGAGATTACAGCGACCATGGAGCTGCGCAACAGGTGATCGCCGCCGCGCAGGAAGCGGGGGTGGATCCGGACTGGGTGCAGCAGCTGATTGACGCCGCGGAACGGCAGCAGAGTATTCTCGATGCGATCTCAAGGCCGGCGGAAAAAACCAAAGCCTGGCACGAGTATAGAAAAATCTTTCTCACCGATCGTCGGATCCGAGAGGGCGTCACCTTCTGGAGCGCGCATGCGGGCACGCTACAAACGGTGTCGGCGCGCACTGGCGTACCGGCGGAGTTGTTGGTGGCGATCATCGGCGTGGAGACTTACTACGGCCGTATCACGGGGAGTTATCGCGTGATCGATGCGCTGGCGACACTGGCGTTCGACTACCCGAGACGCTCTCCCTTTTTCACCGGAGAGCTGGAGCAATTTCTGGTACTGGCCTGGGAGTCGGGTAAGGACCCGTTAGCGTTGAAAGGCTCCTATGCGGGTGCTATGGGTTACGGCCAATTCATGCCATCAAGTTATCGCGCCTATGCACGAAGTTACAAGGGCGACGGAGCGCCTGATATCTGGGACAACCCCGCCGATGCGATTGCCAGTGTGGGGAATTATCTGCAGGCCCACGGTTGGCGCGGGGGCGAGCAGGTAGTGACCGACGGCATTGCCGATGAGCCGGACCCGGCCGTGTTCAAAGGTGGATTAAAGCCCAAGAAAACGGTCGCCGCGCTGGCGCTGGAGGGGCTTCAGCCCACCGAGCCACTGAACCCCGCGGATCTGGCGACGCCGATCCGGCTCGAAGAGGAAGACGGCATGCGCTACTGGTTGGGGCTGCAAAATTTCTATGTCATCACGCGCTACAACCACAGCGCGATGTATGCGATGGCAGTATGGGAGCTCAGTCAGGCGATCGCGGCGGCGCGCGCAAGCTCTTGAAACAGCTGTTGATCAGCGCAACGTGCTGCGCCGCGGTTGCTTTGACCGCATGCTCCACGTGTCGAGATGCGTCGGCCACAGAGCAAGAAGATGTCGCGCCATCCCCTTCAGATCGATCGCCATGGCAGGACGCCATTCTCCGACCCGACCCTATTCTGGCCGAGGGTAATCGGAGCCCTTATGAAGTGAATGGTGCCCTATATACCGTGCACGGTAGCGCGCGGGGCTACCGCGAACAGGGTGTGGCTTCATGGTATGGCATGAAATTTCAAGGCCGACCCACAGCCAACGGCGAAATCTTTGATGTGTATGGCGCTACCGCTGCGCACCGCTCACTGCCGATTCCGACCTATGTCCGCGTTACCAACGTGGAAAACCATCGCAGCGTGGTATTGCGGGTAAACGACCGTGGCCCCTTCCACCCGGAAAGGCTGATCGACATATCTTACGGGGCGGCATTGCAGCTCGGCTTCGCCGAACGGGGCACCGCGACCGTATTGATCGAATCCCTCGAGCTGGTCGAGGTGGATGATCGCCGTGAACTGGAGGCTGCCACCTACCGCTACCTGCAGCTAGGTGCTTATACCTCGGAGAGTGCTGCGGGCCACCTGGGTCACGAGATTAGGCATCGGTGGGCCTATCCTGTTTCGGTCAGTGCCGTGGACACCGATGGCCGGCGACTCCACCGCGTTCGAGTGGGGCCCTTTTCCACGATACAGACGCTTGATCAGGCGCGCGACGTATTGATCGAAGCGGGTTATCCCTCGCCGGATCCAATCCCCTGATGCGATTTTCATCAGACGGCCCGCGGGCTTACACTGGCGCCGTCACAGGGTGACCTGCAGGAGAATGCGTCGATGACAGGAGTGAGGGCGAACATTAAGCGCTCGGGGTGGTATCTGATTACCATATTGTGGCTGCCGCTGGTGGGATCGGCGAGCTCGGCGTTGGTGCCCGCGCCGCCGGCCATCAACGCCGATTCCTACCTGCTCGTCGATTTCGACACCGGAGCCGTGCTGGTAGAGCACAATCCCGACCTGCAGCTACCGCCTGCCAGTCTGACTAAGCTCATGACCGCCTATATTCTCGCTCAGGAGGTCGAGCTGGGTCGGCTGAGTCTGGATGATTTGGTGCCGGTGAGCCGCAATGCCTGGTCACAAAACCCCGTATTTGAGGGTTCGTCGCTGATGTGGATCGAGCCCGGCAAGCCGGTCACGGTAGCGGAGCTGGAGCGTGGCATTGTGATTTCATCTGGCAACGACGCGACGGTTGCGATTGCCGAGTATATTGCTGGCAGTGAGGCGGCGTTTGTCGACTTGATGAATCGCTACGCCAAAGAGATGGGGCTTACGGGCACGCACTTTGAAAACAGCCACGGCTTACCCCACCCCGGCCATTTGTCTACCGCGCGCGATCTCGCCTTGACGGCCGCCGCCGCGATTCGCGACCACCCCGAGCGTTATTCTGTTTATAAAGAGCAGAGGTACACTTACAACGACATCACGCAATACAACCGCAACCACTTGCTGCGCGAAGACGACTCAGTGGACGGGCTTAAGACCGGGTATACCAGCGTCGCGGGCTATGGTCTTATCGCCTCGGCGAAGCGAGAGGGGATGCGGCTGATTTCCGTGGTGATGGGCAGCAGCTCCCCATCGAGCCGGAAGTCGGAAACCCGCAGCCTGCTGAACTACGGCTTTCGTTTTTATGAAACGGCGACACCTCTGAGCGGCGGTGCTGAACTCACACAGGGTCGTGTGTGGAAAGGTCAGGTACCACAGGTCGCGTTGGGGGTGACATCGGATGTGGTGCTGACTTTGTCCAGAAGCGCCGCCGAGATTACCCCGTCGGTTGAAATTGATGCTCCGCTGATTGCGCCCCTCAAGTCGGGTGATGTGGTGGGCCGGGTGGTGCTGACCCGCGCTGGGGAGTCTGTGGGTGAAGCGCCGCTAAAGGTCCTGCAAGCGGTCGAGCCTGCCGGGTTTTTCGCACGGCTCTGGGACACTATTTTGCTCTGGTTTCAGCAGTTGCTGGGTTAATCGTCAGTGAGCGAGGACCCGCCAAAGATTGTTTTTCCCTGCGCGTACCCCATTAAGGTGCTGGGCAGGGCTGTATCAACCTTTCAACCCGCGGTGATGTCCGTATTCAATCAGTATGCAGCCGGATTTTCGGAGCAGGACGTGCTGGTCAAAGACTCTCGTAATGGCACTTTTCGGTCGATTACCATCACCATTGAGGCGCAGAGCGAGGAGCAGCTGCGTCAGATTCATCAGGATCTGATGGATACCGGTCTGGTATCCATGGTGCTCTGACACCGTGTTGTGTCGGCGTTTGGGCACGGTTGATTTTGAGTCGACCTTCGATGGGATGAAGGCCTTTACCGCGTCGCGCACTCCCGAAACTGAAGATGAAATTTGGCTGCTCCAGCACCCGCCCGTGTATACACAAGGCCTGTCGGGCAAGCCGGAACACGTGCTCGACCCCGGTGAAGTACCCATTATTCAGATCGATCGCGGCGGTCAGGTGACCTATCACGGCCCTGGCCAATGGGTCGCCTATGTGCTCTACGATCTGCGCCGAGCGAATGTCAATGTCAGACAGCTGGTCACTCTGCTCGAGTCCGCCGTGGTGGAGGTGCTGGGCGAGTGGGGTATTAAGGCCCGCGGTGACCCCGATGCGCGGGGCGTGTATGTCCACGGCTGTAAAATCGCGGCATTGGGCTTGAAGGTGAGCAAAGGGCGCAGCTATCACGGCCTCTCACTCAACGTCGACATGGATCTTAGCCCGTTTCGCGGCATCAATCCCTGCGGTTACGAGGGCCTTGAGGTCACTTCTATCGCCACGCTCATGGGGTCCGACTGCCCCACTATGGATGAAGTGGGCGAAGTCCTGCTCAGACACCTTAAGGCACTGTTGCCCGGTCCAGACTGACGCCAGTGATATTGGCTGGCATAATCGCGCCTCTTCCGAGGAGCCATCATGTCTGAACTTCAACGCGGCATCGACGCGCGTCGCACCTTCGCCATTATTTCTCACCCCGACGCGGGTAAGACAACCATCACCGAGAAGCTGTTGCTGCTCGGCCAGGCAATTCAGGTGGCTGGCTCAGTGAAGGGTAAGCGCGGGCCCCATGCGACCTCGGACTGGATGGCGCTGGAACAGGAGCGCGGTATCTCTGTCACGTCCTCGGTGATGCAGTTTCCTTACAAAGAACGCTGGGTGAATTTGCTAGACACGCCAGGCCACGAGGACTTCTCAGAAGACACCTACCGGACCCTGACGGCGGTCGATTCTGCGCTCATGGTGATCGACGGTGCCAAGGGCGTCGAGGACCGCACCGTCAAGCTGATGAATGTGTGCCGACTGCGGGACACGCCCATCATGACCTTCGTCAACAAGCTTGACCGTGATATCCGCGACCCTATCGAATTGTTGGACGAGGTTGAGGAGGTACTGGGTATTGCCGGCGCGCCCATCAACTGGCCAATCGGTATGGGCCGCGACTTCAGCGGCGTTTATAACCTCTACACCGACACCATTCATCGTTACCAAGCGGGTGACGGCAGTACGCTGGCTGGAGAAGATTTGATTACGGGTCTCAATTCTGATGAGGCCAGAGCATTACTCGCGGAGGACTATGATAGTTTTATCGAGGAGATCGAGCTGGTTCGCGGCGCGTCGCACGGGTTCTCCATCGAGGACTTTCTGGCCGGCCAGCTGACCCCCGTCTTTTTCGGGACGGCGCTGGGCAACTTTGGCGTCAGGGAGATGCTCAATGACTTTGTCGAGTGGGCGCCTGCCCCTCGGCCCAGAACATCATCAGAGCGGCTTATTGAGGCATCCCAGCCGGAATTCACCGGCTTTGTCTTCAAGATTCAGGCCAACATGGACCCCAAGCACCGGGATCGCATTGCCTTCATGAGGATTTGCTCGGGCCGCTATGACAAGGGAATGAAGATGCGCCACGTGCGTATCGACAAGGATGTGCGCATTGCAGACGCGGTAACCTTTCGCGCGGGTGATCGCACCCTTGTTGAGTCCGCGGTGGCAGGGGACATTATCGGCCTGCACAACCACGGCACGATTCAGATCGGCGACACCTTCACTACCGGCGAAGCGCTCCGCTTTACAGGAATTCCCCACTTTGCACCCGAGTTATTCCGGCGTATTCGGCTTGCCGATCCGATGAAGACCAAAGCCCTGCAAAAAGGGTTACAACAGTTATCCGAGGAGGGCTCCACACAGGTGTTCTCGCCGCTCAAGAGCAGTGACCTCATTGTGGGTGCCGTGGGTCAGTTGCAGTTCGACGTGGTGGCCTATCGCTTAGCCAACGAATATAAAGTCGAGGCACTCTACGAACCGGTCAACATCTACACGGCTCGCTGGATAGAGGCTGAGGACGAGCGCAAGCTGGAAGAGTTCCGCAAGAAAGCGGCGGAGCATTTGTCGGAGGACGGCGGGGGTTATCTCACCTACCTGGCGCCTACCCGCGTCAACCTCTCACTGGTGGAGGAGCGCTGGCCTGACATTCGCTTCCGCGAGACGCGAGAGCACTGAGTCGCATCAAAGCAGTGCTTCAATGTCGCTCGCAATGGCCTCGGGCTTGGTCGACGGCGCGTAGCGCTTGACCACCTCGCCCTGCTGGTTGACCAAGAACTTCGTAAAGTTCCATTTGATGCGCTTACTACCCAGCACACCGGGCGTCTGCTCTTTCAGGTGAATGAATAGCGGGTGGCTGTCCGCGCCATTGACCTCAATCTTGCTGAACAGCGGGAAGCTGGTCTTGTAGTTCAGGTCGCAGAACAACTGAATTTCTGCCTCATTGCCGGGCTCCTGGCCGCCAAATTGATTGCAGGGAAATGCCAGCACCGAAAAGCCGCGTTCGCCATAGGACTTTTGCAGCGCCTCCAGTCCCTCATATTGCGGGGTAAACCCGCACTTGGAGGCGGTATTCACGATCAGTAGTACCTTGCCGCTAAATTCGCTGAGCGCGGTGTCTTCACCGTTCGCCCGGGCGGCAGAAAAATCCAAAACAGTCGTCATAGAGTGCTCCAAAGAGAGAATAGGGTAAGTGGGTATTCAGGCCGAGAGGTAGGTTTCCAACTCAAAGTCCGTCACACGGCGCTCAAATTCGCCGAGCTCCTGCTTTTTAACCTCGCTGAAGGCGAATTGGAATTCCGCCGATAGTGTCTCGCGCACATTGGCAGATTCAGAGAATCGCGCGATAGCTTCTGCCATGTGCCCGGGCAGGCAAACGTTGGCTGCATCTTCAACCCACGCATTGCCGCTGATCGGAGGAGGGGCCTCACACTGTCGGTCAATGCCCAAGTGGATTCCTGCGAGTAGCGCAGCCACTGCCAGGTAAGGGTTGCTGTCAGCGCCGGCGACGCGGTGCTCAATGCGGGTGGCCGGACTCGGGCTGGCAGGGATTCTCAGTGCCGTGGTGCGGTTGTCATAGCCCCAGTTGGGTTGCGTCGGCGCGTGATTCCCAGCCTGAAACCGACGGTAGGCGTTGTAGCTGGGCGCAAAAATAAGCTGAGTGTCTGCCATAAGTTCGAGACATCCGGCGACCGCTTGCTGTAATTGCGGGGTGCCGTTGAGATCGCCGCTGTCGAAAACATTTTTACCCGATGTGTCGAGCAGGCTGCAGTGCACATGCATGCCATTGCCAGCCTGATTTTCCATAGGCTTTGGCATAAAGCTTGCCAGCGCTCCGAACCGCTGGGCGACGGCGCGAATACAGCGCTGCATGCTAATGATTTGGTCGCAATAGGCGACAGCGTTGTCGCAGTAGGCAACATTGATTTCGTATTGGGCGGGTGCCGCTTCCTTCAAGACGCCTTCGTATGGCAGACGCTGCGTCTCAAAACTGGCTTTCAGCGCGTCAAACAACGTCGCATGTTCATCGAGCGAGCTGAGTCCGTAGAGATTGCCGCCAGTCTCATTCTCGGCAGGTAGTGCGTCCCGTAGTGTCTGGTTGTCATCCGGGCGTTTGAACAGATTGAACTCGAGCTCAATGGCGACTCTGGGTACTAAGCCTTTTTGCTCAAGCTTGTCGACCACCTGCGCCAGCACCTGTCTTGGGTCAGAGAGAAGGGGTGCTCCGTCGTCCTTGAACATGGTCAGTACGACCTGCGCGCGATCGACGCCGGTCGCTGTCAACACCGGGACCAGAGAGTCCGGTACTGCCTGACACCAGCCATCGAGATCTCCGTTATCGAGTGCGATCCGGGGTACGTCGCGACCCCAGGCGTCCTGCGCCACGGCTGACTTTGGAAGTTTGACGCCGTCGGAGAGGAGCGCGGACAGCTTTTCGATGGGCAACCACTTACCGCGAGCGGCGCCATTACAGTCCGTGATTAGGGCTTCTACCGTCTCGATGTCGGGGTGTTGAGCTAGCAGTGTGTCAGCGTTTGAGTGCATCTGGGGATTCTCTGTCGAGGTGGCGAGTTTAACCGCGTGGGCATCCGCTCACCAGTCGAGAGGCGCGGTACCCAGTGGTTTCCCCAGGCTGCGCGCACCTTGTTGGGGTAGCGCAGGCTGCCGCTGGAACCGTTGTAGGCGGCCAGTGCCCAGTTCAGGTTCTGGTCTTCTCGATCCACATAAAAGCGAAGAATGCGACAGCCGTAACGAAGATTGATGGCAGTGTGGGTCAGGTTGTCGTCGCTTCGCCCGATTTTGTCTCTCCAAAACGGCATGGTCTGCATCAGGCGCTGCGCCCCGACGCGAGAGACCGAGTGGCGATCCTCAAATCCGCCCTCGGCTGATAAAGTCCGCTTCAGATAGGCGGTTAGAGCGGCCCGGCCTTCTGCGGACTAAGCCTTTAGTGCCGCAGCAGTAAGTATTAACAGTGAGAGCAGAATCCCGGGCTGTGTGGGGCCCAAATCGGTCAGCCGTCGGCAAGAAGTTGCTGTAAGCGGTCGACGGTGTCGGTGGGCGAGACCATCTCGGTCTCGCCGTTGCGGCGCTGGGTGAGCTCAAGATGACCCTCGGCCAGCGACCGTTCTCCCACGGTCACCCTCAGCGGCATCCCCAAAAGCTCCATTTCCGCGAACTTCACGCCCGGCCGCTCCGACCGGTCGTCGAGAAGGGCGGTGAGACCCACATCCTCACACGCGGCGTAGAGCTGCTCGGTGACCTCGCGCACCACATCCGATTTCTCCATCCCAAGCGGGACGATCGCCACGTCGAAAGGCGCCATCGCAGCGGGCCAGATGATGCCTTTGTCGTCATGGTTTTGCTCAATGGCTGCCGCGACAATGCGCGTAATACCAATGCCATAACAGCCCATGACCATGGGCTGGCTTCGGCCCTGTTCATCCAACACAGAAGCATTCATTGATTCGGAGTACTTGGTACCCAACTGAAAAATATGACCGACCTCGATGCCCCGGCGAATCTCCAGGGTGCCCTCGCCGCAAGGGCTCGGGTCGCCACTCACGATCTCACGAATATCGGCAAACTCGGCATCGGGGACGTCGCGGTGCCAGGTGGCGCCCTTGACGTGGTAGCCGTCCTCATTGGCCCCGCACACAAAACTGGGCATTTGCGCCGCGGTGTGATCCACCACGACTCTGATGGGGACGCTCACAGGGCCCAGTGAACCAAAGCCGGCGCCCAGACACGCTTTCACTTCATCAGGTTCCGCCATCACCAGCGGCGCCGCCATGCCCGGCAATTTGGCTGCCTTGATGGCATTCAGTCGATGGTCACCGCGAACGACCAAGGCCACCAGCTCACCCTGCACGTCTTTTGCGAGCAGTGTTTTGATCGACTGTTCAGCAGGAATACCCAACTGCTCGGCGAGGTCATCAATCGTGGTCATCCCGGGCGTTGCGAATTTCTCCAGCGCGGGCATCTCGCCGTCTTCGGCAGCATCAGCGGCCTCTGGCAGGGCGGGCGCCAGCTCCACGTTGGCCGCGTATTCGCTGCCGGTTGAGAAGGCAATGGCGTCCTCGCCACTTTCTGCCAAAACATGGAACTCGTGGGAATGTGCTCCACCAATGGCGCCGGTATCGGCCTCGACTGCGCGGAAGTCGAGGCCCAGCCGGGTAAAGATAGCGTTGTAGGCTTCGTGCATGCGCCAGTAGGTCTGTTCCTGCGACGCTTGATCAATATGAAAGGAGTAGGCGTCTTTCATGATGAACTCTCTGGAGCGCATCACGCCAAAGCGCGGGCGGATTTCGTCGCGGAATTTGGTCTGGATCTGAAACAGATTGATCGGCAGCTGTTTATAGCTCTTGATCTCGTTTTTGGCAATCTGGGTGATGACCTCTTCGTGGGTGGGCCCGAGGCAGAACGGGCGATGGTAACGGTCTTCCAGTCGACACAGCTCGGGCCCGTAGAGCTCCCAGCGGCCAGACTCCTCCCACAGCTCGCCCGGCTGAACCACCGGCATGCTAAGCTCCAGCGCGCCGGCGCGCTCCATTTCTTCGCGGACAATTTGCTCAACTCTGCGCAGTACGCGAACCCCCAGCGGCATCCAGTTATAGATGCCGGCGGCGACCCGGCGAATCAACCCAGCCCGCAGCATCAGCTGATGGCTGACAACCTCAGCGTCTGAAGGGGTCTCTTTCAAGGTCGATAGCAGGAACTCGCTGGTTCGCATAACACACTCCACTTCGGTGGCCGTCATTCTAAAGGGGCCGGGTGCAGGCCGTACAGTTATGGCGACGTTAATCGTAGATGTGCCCGCGATGTGCTCGTGCCGATGACTGCGTCGACGATGCCGCCCATGAATCTTGCCAAGCAGGCTTGTAGGTGGCAGTTGGGTGTTGTTGAATCGTTTCCGGAGCAGTTGGGGCGATGCCGCCCTGGATGAGGTAATCGCGTGAGGCAGGCCAATGGGAAAGAAGAAAACCGACAAGCAACTGAAAAAACCCGCTGAAGCCAAAAAACTCAAGCCGGTCAAAACCAAGCTCTCCAAGTCGCAGGTGCTTCAAGCGCTGGCCGAAGACAGTGGTATGTCCAAGTCGGAGGTCAAAAAAGTGTGGGGTTCCCTCGAGCGGCTCATTGAAGCGAGCATTTGTGATCAGGGCTACGGTCAGTTCACCCTGCCGGGGCTGATGAAAGTTACCACCGTTCGAAGACCCGCGATTAAAGCGCGACGGGGCATCAACCCCTTTACCAAGGAAGAGACCTGGTTCAAGGCCAAACCTGCCTGCACGGGCGTCAGAATTCGAGCATTGAAAAAAATGAAGGGCTTCGCCAATTGAACCGCATCACAGCCTTTTTAACTTGGCGACGTCCCGCCTTTTCTGGTCGCTTTGACTGCAGCGAGCTGAATGTTAACGCTCTGCGTATCTTTCACTGATTCAGGGTTTACGGTACGCTCCGCGCCCTTACAGAGAGACCCTTAACCTCAGGCAGAGCCGGTTGTGATCGAGCCCTGCTCGGGAAGAGCGCTATGCCCATTTACGAATACTGCTGTCAGGAATGTGGACACTCGCTGGAGGCCATCCAAAAGTTGGCCGAAGTGCCATTGACTGACTGCCCTGAATGCGGAAAACCCGCTTTGCGGAAGCAGGTTAGTGCTCCCACTTTCCGCCTATCTGGTGGCGGTTGGTACGAGACCGACTTCAAAACTGGCGACAAAAAAAATATTGCCGGCGAGCGCGGTGATACTGCGGACAAGCCAGCCGCGAAAACGGAATCTGGCAGTACCTCGAGTGACGGCACCAAAAAAGCCGAGTCGAAATCGGCTACGACGGCCAAGCCTGACAACTCGAAAGCCAGCTAACGGCGGGAAACCACACCATGGAAACAGCGATGCGAACCCACTACTGCGGCCTGATCAATGAGAATTTGATCGACCATACCCTGACACTGTGCGGCTGGGTAGATCGCCGCCGGGACCATGGCGGTGTCATTTTCCTCGACATGCGAGACCGGGAAGGCGTGGTGCAGGTGGTATTTGATCCTGATACTGAGGAGCACTTTCAGCGCGCCGACAGTGTGCGCAGCGAGTACGTCTTGCGCATCACAGGGCGCGTTCGCGCGCGTGCGGCCGAGACGGTGAATCCAAATATGGCCTCGGGAAAGATAGAAGTGTTGGGTAAAACCTTGGAGATTCTCAACGCCGCGCAGACGCCACCCTTCCCCCTCGATGAACATCACTCGGTGGGTGAGGACGTCCGCCTGCGCTACCGCTTTATGGATCTGCGTCGGCCGGAGATGCAGCAGAACCTGATTGCCCGGGCGAAGATTACCTCTAGCATTCGGCGCTACCTCGACGAGCAGGGCTTCTTGGATATCGAAACCCCGATTCTGACGCGGGCGACACCCGAGGGCGCGCGGGATTATCTGGTGCCCAGCAGAACCCAACCCGGCGCGTTTTTTGCGTTGCCCCAGTCTCCTCAGCTTTTCAAACAGTTGCTGATGGTCTCTGGGTTCGATCGCTACTACCAAATCGCACGCTGCTTTAGGGACGAAGACCTTCGGGCAGACCGACAGCCTGAATTTACCCAAATCGATATCGAAACCGCGTTTCTCAATGCCGAAGAGGTGATGTCGATCACTGAAGGCATGGTGCGCAGCCTGTTCCAAGAGCAGTTCGAGGTGGAGCTGGACGCATTCCCCCGCATGACCTGGGCAGATGCCATGGAGCGCTACGGCTCGGATAAACCGGATCTTCGAATCGCGTGGGAGCTGGTATCCATCGATGACTTGATGGCGGGGGTCGACTTTAAAGTCTTCAGTGGTCCCGCTAATGATGCGGGCAGCCGCGTGGCCGCGCTCAAGGTGCCGGGTGGTGCGTCGCTGTCGCGGAAAGAAATCGACGATTACACCGACTACGTGGGCGTCTACGGTGCCAAGGGGCTGGCCTGGATCAAGGTGAACGACCGCGCGGCGGGCATGGAGGGCCTGCAGTCGCCGATTATCAAGTTTATGCCTGATGAGACCGTGTTCGCGATGCTGGACCGGCTCGATGCAATAGATGGCGACATTTTGTTCTTTGGAGCTGACAAGCGCTCGGTGGTCAATGAGTCCCTGGGCGCACTGCGCCTAAAGATCGCTGCAGATCTGGATCAGATTGCCGAGGGATGGGCGCCACTCTGGGTTGTCGACTTCCCCATGTTTGAGCGCGATGAACGCGGCGGTATAACAGCCCTGCACCACCCCTTCACTGCGCCCGCCTGTTCGGTGGACGAGCTACGGGCAGAGCCTGAGGCTGCCCTGTCGCGGGCCTACGATATGGTACTGAACGGTAGCGAGATTGGCGGCGGCTCAGTTCGTATTCATGAACAGGACATGCAGCAGGCCGTATTCGACCTGCTGGGCCTTGATAAGGCAGAGGCGGAATCCAAGTTCGGGTTCCTGTTGAGTGCGCTGCGTCATGGCGCGCCGCCCCATGCGGGCCTCGCCTTTGGTCTGGATCGGCTCGTCATGCTGATGGTGGGTGGGCAGTCGATTCGCGACGTGATCGCCTTCCCCAAAACCCAGAGTGCTCAGTGCGTGATGACCGAGGCCCCGGGTAAAGTCTCGGAGCAGCAACTGCGGGAGCTGTCTTTGCGCCCCCGGCGCACCGAGCAACCCACCGCGGACTGATTCGTAGTGGCGGGCCACAGTAAATGGGCGAACATCAAGCATCGCAAGGCAGCGCAAGACGCCAAGCGGGGCAAGCTCTTTACCAAGTTAATCCGGGAACTGGTCGTAGCCGCGCGAGCCGGTGGTGCTGCCGTTGAGGACAACCCGCGACTCCGTGCAGCGGTAGACAAGGCGCTTGGTGCCAATATGAAGCGGGACACCATCGATAATGCCATCGCCCGTGGTGCGGGCACCGGTGAAGCCGACAACATGGAGGAGCTGAACTATGAGGGTTATGCGCCAGGTGGTGTGGCGGTTCTCGTGGAAGTGATGACAGACAACCGCAATCGCACAGTCGCTGAAGTGCGGCATGCCTTTACCAAGCGTGGCGGTAATCTGGGCACAGACGGGTCAGTGGCCTATCTGTTTTCCCGCACCGGACTTATTCAGTTTGCACCGGGTGTTGATGAGGAAGCGGTGATGGAAGCTGCCTTGGAGGCGGGTGCCGAAGACATCGTGGCAGCTGAGGATGGCAGCGTCGATGTGATGACGCCCTGGGAGCGTGTCACTGAGGTGCGGGATGCGCTGGTAGCTGCGGGGCTCGAACCCATTCAGGCCGAGGTCACCATGCTGCCCAGCACAGAAGTCCAGCTGGATGCCGACACTGCCCCGAGCGTCATGGGGCTGATCGACATGCTCGAGGATCTCGATGACGTCCAGAATGTCTACTCCAATGCAGACATACCGGAAGGGGTTCTCGCCACTTTGTAATACCCCGTGAGTCGCGTCCGGCTCATGATCTTTTCGCCACAATCGTTCACACTAGGCGCTGGTTTGCGCTGGTTGCCATCATGACAGTCATACTTGGCATCGACCCCGGCTCCCGAATAACGGGCTTTGGTGTCATCCGCGTTGAGCGAAATCAGGCCCAGTACGTCTCGAGCGGTACCATCCGTTTGCCGGTCAAGGAAGCGCTCGGTGCGCGTCTTCGGGTGTTGTTCGAGTCCCTCTCAGAGATCATTGACACTTATCAGCCCGCGGTAGCGTCCATTGAAAGCGTCTTTATGGCCAAGAGTGCAGATTCTGCGCTAAAGCTGGGTCATGCCCGGGGTGCAGCGATGGTGGCCTGTGTGACCAACGATCTCGAGGTCCACGAGTATGCAGCGCGACAGATCAAGCAGTCGGTCGTGGGCACGGGCGCGGCCAACAAGCGGCAGGTGCAACATATGGTGACCGCACTGTTGGGTCTGTCCGCGGAGCCAGCAGAGGACGCGGCCGATGGCCTTGCCGCAGCGCTGTGTCACTGCCACACCCAAGGCCTAGCCGGCGCATTGGCTGCCAGCCGCTTCAGGGCAGGGCGTTTGAGGTAAAGTGGCGGTATGATTGGTCAAATTCGAGGCACATTGATCGCGCGTCAGGCGCCTGAGATTCTGGTGGATGTCGGGGGCATTGGCTACGAAATTCAGGTGCCCATGACCACGCTTTATCAATTACCTGAACTCGGTCAGCCCGTCACCTTGTTGACGCACTTTGTGGTGCGCGAGGACGCGCAACAACTGTTCGGCTTTGCTGAATCCGCCGACCGACGTTTATTTAGAGAACTGATTAAAGTCAGCGGCGTTGGCCCGCGACTAGCGTTGACATTACTCTCAGGGATGGATGCAGCGGACTTCGCGCGCTGCCTGCAACGCGATGACGCGGCTGCCCTGGTGGCACTGCCCGGCGTGGGCCGCAAGACGGCGGAGCGG
This sequence comes from Halieaceae bacterium, assembly GCA_902518075.1. The sequence goes on from CABYEX010000005.1 coordinate 56,356, forward strand.
TTGTTGGTGGAGATGCGCGATAAGGCGGGGGATTGGCTCGATGAGCTCTCTCCCGGGTCAGCCGCGCAGGCTGAGACGGGCAAAGCCGGCGCGCATGGCAATGACCAACGCGCGGAGGCCGAGCAGGCACTCGTTGCCCTGGGCTACAAACTTACAGAAGCCGCGAAGCTGATGGCTGCCGCTGATGCAGCGCCAGAGACTCCCAGCGAAGACTTGATTAGGCTGGCACTGCGCATTGCCGGAGGGGCGAGAAGATGACAGCAGTGCTGCAGGAGGTGCGCCGGTGATCGAGACGGATCGTCTTTTAGTGCCTGACTCGGACGACCAGCGCGATGATGCGATGGACCGTGCAATCCGACCGCGCAGGCTCGACGAGTACATTGGGCAACGTGCGGTGCGGGAACAAATGGAGATCTTCCTCTCAGCGGCGCGAGGCCGTGGAGAGCCGCTCGACCATACCTTGATCTTTGGCCCGCCGGGTCTGGGCAAGACCACACTCGCCAGCATCATTGCGGAGGAAATGGGTGTACAGCTGAAAACCACCAGCGGGCCCGTTTTGGAAAAGCCCGGTGACATTGCGGCCCTAATGACCAATCTCGAGCCCGGCGATGTGCTGTTTATCGACGAGATTCATCGCCTCAGCCCTCATGTTGAGGAAATCCTCTACCCTGCGATGGAGGACTATCAGCTCGACATTATGATCGGTGAGGGACCCGCCGCGCGCTCCATCAAGCTCAACTTGCCGCCTTTTACTTTGGTCGGCGCCACGACGCGTGCAGGATTGCTCACATCGCCACTGCGCGATCGCTTCGGCATTGTGCAGCGGCTGGAATTCTATGACGCCGCAGAGCTCACTGAAATCGTGAAGCGCTCAGCCAGCATTCTTGAGATTCCCAGCGATGATGAAGGCGCGGTGGCCATTGCCAAGCGCTCCAGAGGGACGCCGCGTATCGCCAATCGCCTGCTGCGTCGGGTTCGCGATTACGCCGAGGTGAAGGCCAACGGCGCGGTGACCGGCGGCACGGCAGAGGCTGCGCTTGATTTGCTCAACGTGGACGCCCTGGGTTTTGATCATTTTGATCGTCGATTGCTGCTCACCATGATTGAAAAGTTCGATGGTGGCCCGGTGGGGGTGGACAGCCTGGCAGCCGCACTGTCAGAGGAGCGGGGCACCATTGAGGATGTGTTGGAACCGTTCCTTATTCAGCAGGGGTTTATTTTGAGAACGCCGCGTGGCCGGATCGCGACGCGGCATGCATACGTCCATTTTGGCATCGCCTTTCAGGGGTCCGCGGCGGAAAACCTCAGCCTCGATCTGGATGAGTCATCGTGACGGCGGAATTTTCGCTGCCGATTCGAGTCTATATCGAAGACACCGACGCCGGGGGCATTGTCTATTACGTCAACTACCTCAGGTATTTGGAGCGGGCACGCACTGAGTTGATGCGGACCTTCGGTTTGGAAAGGGCCGCTGTCTCGGATGGGGGGCAGAACTTTGTGGTGTCGGACGTGTCGCTCTCCTACAAGGAACCTGCGCGTCTTGATGATCAGTTGCATGCCACCGCAGTGATATCGGCGGTGGGTGGCGCCAAAGTGACATTCCACCAGACTGTGCGCCGAGATGATGCTGTGCTGGTGGCAGGGGTTATCCAGATCGCCTGCATCGATCGCGGAACGGGTCGCCCCACGCGGCTCGACGCAGACCTGCGGCAACAAATAGAGGCGACACTTGCTGCCACGGAGGAGGTCACATGACGCAAGAGCTGGGAGTGTTGGAGCTCATATTCGGTGCCAGTGCGCTGGTGCAGGCGGTGATGCTGCTACTGGTACTGGCGTCTCTGTCATCGTGGTTTCTGATTGTGCAGCGCATGATGCTGATGCGTCGGGCTGACGACGAGCTACTGGTATTTGAGGAGCGATTCTGGTCTGGCATCGACCTCGCCCAGCTTTATCGCGAAGGCAATCAGGCGGTTGTGGATGGTCAATTGCCCACCGGTGTTGAGAGCCTGTTCCGCGCCGGCTTCAAGGAATTCTCGCGTCTGTCACAACAATCCGATATGGATGCCGATGCGATTCTCGAGGGGTCGCGGCGAGCCATGCGCGTGGCACTGATGCGCGAGACAGACCGAGTCGAGCAGCACCTTCCTTTTCTGGCGTCCGTTGGTTCCACCAGTCCTTACATCGGACTGTTGGGTACAGTGTGGGGCATCATGCATTCCTTCAGGGGGCTGGCCAACGCGACACAGGCTACCTTGGCGACCGTGGCGCCGGGCATCTCGGAGGCGTTGATCGCCACGGCAATGGGGCTATTTGCCGCAATTCCAGCCGTCTTGGCCTATAACCGTCTGGCAGCCCGAAGCGACGCGCTGCTTAATAGGTATGAGACGTTTCTCGATGAGTTCTCGGGCATTCTGCAGCGCCAGACGTATGCGCTGAAAGCGAAAAAATTCCAGAGACCCTGATCATGCGTCGACGCCGGATGCTCGCAGAAATCAATGTCGTGCCTTATATCGACGTGATGTTGGTGCTGTTGGTGATCTTTATGGTGACGGCACCTATGCTAATGCAGGGCGTCGAGGTGGACTTGCCTGATGCCGATGCTGCGCCAGTCAAAGATCAGGACGCCGAACCGTTAATCGTCTCGATCGACGATCGCGGCCAACTGTTTCTCAATCTAGGTGCCGATGAAAATCAGGCGCTTGAACTGGCGACGATTCGTCAGAGGGTGGCTGCTGTGCTGAGGCGCACGCCCGACAAGCCGGTACTGGTATGGGGCGATCAGAAGGTGGCCTACGGGGACGTCGTAGTGGTCATGACTGCGTTGCAGGAAGCTGGTGCGCCCACAGTGGGTTTGGTGACCGAGAGTCCGGCTGGGAACTGATGTCAGCGGATCGGGTGCTTTTCACGGGTCTGCCCGCCATCCTGACACTGGCAGTGCATGGGATGCTGGTCCTGATGTTGGTGGTGCGCTGGACAGGCCCTAGTGAAGTGATCGCGGCCGCTCCGAGCATTCAGCCGATTCAAGCCAGCCTGGTTCAGTCAGAGACGTTGAAGCCAAAACCCAAGCCGAAAGCCAAACCCAAACCAAAGTCGAAACCTGAGCCTCAACCGGCGACAGAGCAGGCTCCTCAGCCAGCGCCCGAGCCCAAACCCGCGGAAGTCGAGAAGCCCGAGCCGGCGCTGGACGCAGAGCAGTTGGCGGCGTTGACCCGAAACGAGATCGATTCTCTTGTCGATGCAGAGATATCGGCCGCGGGCGCTAATGAGCTGAGCTTGCGTGACGTGGTGGCAGCCACTATTAGGGCGTCGGTCATCAATCGCTGGACTCGGCCACCCAGTGCTCGCAACGGTATGGTATCGATATTGTCGATACAATTGGTACCGACAGGTGAGGTGGTAGGCGTCAGCGTGCTGCAGTCCAGCGGCAACACCGCCTTCGACCGCAGCGCCATGACAGCAGTGGAACGGACAGGGCGATTTCCCGAGGTTGCCAAGCTTGATAACCGCACATTTGAGGCTAACTTTCGGCGATTTCAGCTGATATTCAAGCCCGAAGACTTGAGGTATTAGATGGTGTTAGCGAGACGCGGGTTCATTTTGTTTGCGCTGCTGCTGGCATTGGCCGCCCGCGCAGAGCTGCAGATCGAAATTAATCAGGGAGTGGAGAATCCCACGCCCATTGCGGTGGTGCCATTTGCCTGGCAAGGGGTCGGCTCGCCGCCTGCGGATGTTTCACAGATTGTCGATTCGGATCTGGCCCGCAGTGGCCAGTTCTCACCTGTCAGCCGGCGTGACATGCTGAGCTATCCCACCCGCGAGTCAGAGCTTTTTTTCCGGGACTGGCGGGCGATTTCTGCCGAGTATGTGCTAATCGGCCGGGTCACCGTGGGGTCACAGGCGCGCATTGATTTTCAACTATTTGATACCACTCGTCAGGAAGCCGTGGCGGACGGCACCGTAACAGGACCTGTTGCGGAACTGCGTATGTTGGCGCATCGGGTGTCCGACTCAGTATATGAAACCTTGACGGGTATCCCTGGTGCTTTCGCAACGCGACTCCTTTACGTTTCGGTGACCCGCAATCCGGACGGCAAAGATTTTTATCGCCTGACGCTGGCGGATGCCGACGGGCGCCGGCCCATCGTCCTTCTGGAGGGACGAGACCCTATATTGGCCCCGGCGTGGTCGCCCGACGGCACCGAGGTGGCCTATGTATCGTTTGAGACTTCAAGACCAGCTATTTACCGGCAGAATCTGCGCACCGGTGAGCGTGAGCAGTTGACGAATTTCAAAGGTTTGAACAACTCGCCCGCGTGGTCGCCGGATGGAGACAGTATGGCGCTGGTGTTGTCCAAGGACGGCAATCCGGATATCTACCTCTTGAATCTGAAGAGCCGCGCCTTGACCCGTCTGACCCGCCATTTTGCGATCGACACAGAGCCGACCTGGATGCCCGATGGCAAATCACTGTTGTTTACGTCAGACCGGGGCGGACGACCGCAAATCTATCGCTACGACCTGCGGACCCAAAAAATACAGCGGGTCACTTTTGAGGGGCGCTACAACGCCCGTGCGCGGGTTGCGCAGGATGGCCGCAATGTCGCGTTGGTCCATCAGCGAAACGGTCGGTACCACATCGCGGTATTTGATTTGGTGACGGACAGACTGACGGTGCTGACCGAGACGAGTCTTGATGAGAGCCCCAGTATCGCGCCTAACGGCTCGATCGTGCTCTATGCCACCAAACGCGGTGAAGACAGCATTCTCGGTGCGGTGGCGGTCGACGGTGGTGTGCGATTCAGCCTGCCAGCCCGTCAGGGTAGTGTTCAAGAGCCCGCTTGGTCGCCTTACGTGACGCCCTAGGCTTTCTGTCACTGTTGGATTTCTGAAGAAAGTGTTTTTAAAAGTGGACTATTGTTGGCTGTTGTAAATGCGCTGTTCGTTTGGTGCAAAATTTCTGGGCTTCAACGCGAGAAAATTACCCATATATGCGCTACATTACGGCAAGTTGAGGTTCCAGTGACTTGGGAAGGACTAACAGTATGAAAAATGTAACGCTGAGTGCGAAGTGGTTAGGTGTGGTTTTTGCTGCACTGTTTCTGGCGGCATGTTCCAGCAACGAAACCAAAGAAGCAGAAGCTGCGGCCGCTGCTGCTGCTGAGCAGGCCGCTGAAGACGCTGCCGCACGCGAGGCGGAGCAACAGGCGCAGGCTGCTGCTCAAGAGACACGTGAAGCGGCTGCTGCCAACGTAGGAACCGTTTTTTACTTTGACTTCGATAGCTCGTCGTTGACCGACGAAGCCCGCGGGCAGGTGGATGCTCATATCGCCGCGCTGCTGGGTAACAATGACAGCGTCCGACTCGAAGGCCATACCGATGAGCGTGGCACGCGTGAGTACAACCTCGCCTTGGGTGAGCGGCGTGCGAATGCCGTGCGCGATTACATGGTCGCTAACGGTGTGCCTAGCTACCGCATCGAAACCATCAGCTATGGTGAAGAAAACCCGGTTGCTTATGGCTCTGGCGAGTCCAACTGGCAGCAGAACCGCCGCGTTGAGCTCAAATAACTGAGGATCTCACTTTGACAGTGTTACCCATCAAGCCGGCGTTGTGCGCCGGCTTTTTGTTGTTGGGCACCTCATTACAGGTTGCGCAAGTCTTTGCTCAGGACTACGTGGATGTGGAGGCGGAGCGTCGCGCCGCTTCGCAGGCACCTGTTGAAGAGGCGTCGGAGGTGGCACCCGCCGCGTCTTATCCCCGCATTCAGCCGTACTCCGGTTCTACAACGGTGGCGCAACCGCCCGTGGAAACCACAGCCGCGCCGATCACGGGTACTGATCCAGGCAGCCTGATGCTCCGCGTGCAGCAACTTGAGGCTGACGTGCGCCGACTGAACGGCTTGCTTGAGGAAGCCGCCCAGGCGCTGCAGCTCCTGGAAACACAGAGCCTCGAGCGCTACGTCGATCTGGATCGTCGTCTGGCGTCGGGTGTCGCTGCGGGGATCGATGAGAGCACAGGGTCGACGGGTGTCGCGCCAATAACTGCGGCATCGGAGACCCCTGCGGCCTCACGAGCCGTCGATGCGCAAGAGGGGGAGGAGGCCGCTTATCGGGCTGCCTACGAACTGGTGCGCGAGCGGGAGTTTAATGATGCTGTTGCGGCGTTCACGGCGTTTCTCGCCGACTTCCCGTTTGGGCGATATTCGCCCAATGCCCATTACTGGCTGGGGGAGCTTTTTTTGGTCCTGGACCCCCCCGATCCTGAATTGGCGCGACAGAACTTTAAATTACTGCTTAATCAATACCCTTCTGATCCCAAGGTGCCCGACGCCCTGTATAAGCTGGGCCGGGTACAGTTCATCAAAGGTAACCGCCAGCGCTCGAAGGAGTATCTAGACGAGGTGATTCGGGAGTATCCCTCCCACGCGGCCGCACAGCTAGCGCGGCAGTTTTTGCTGGAGAACTTCTAGAAAGAGGCCGACACGCGCTATAGGCGGACTTCGCGGTTGGCCATTATGAATTTCATGCCCTGCCGGGGCTTGAATTTTCACCCGTTAGCGTTAGCATACGCGCCTTCTGTTTTCGGGCCGTTAGCTCAGTCGGTAGAGCAGTTGGCTTTTAACCAATTGGTCGCTGGTTCGAACCCAGCACGGCCCACCATTACAGCAAACCACCCAAGGGTGGTTTTTTTTTAAATTTACCGCGATGACGCGGCAAGTCAGTAAGCGCTGTGTGATCACGACCGTAATAGTATTGTCCTCATGGAGTTGTCAATGTCCCCAACCTTTCATCCTCCGCAGCGCACACTGATGGGACCAGGACCTTCCGATGTCTCCTCGCGGGTTTTGGCGGCATCGGCGCGTCCAACGATTGGTCATCTGGATCCTGAATTTGTGAGACTGATGGATGACGTTAAACGTTTGCTGCAGTTCGCCTTCCAAACTCAAAACGAGTTGACCATTCCGCTATCCGCTCCTGGTTCTGCTGGGATGGAGGCGGCGTTTGTCAATTTGCTGGAGCCAGGCGATACCGCCATTGTTTGCCAGAACGGTGTTTTCGGTGGACGAATGAAGGAGAACGTCGAGCGATGTGGAGCCAAAGTGGCGTTGGTGCAGGACCGTTGGGGCGACCCGGTAGACCCTGAAAAAGTGTCTGCAGCGATCCAAGCTAACCCCAACGCTAAAGTACTCGCATTTGTTCATGCAGAGACCTCTACGGGGGTGCGTAGCGATGCGGAGCAACTCTGTCAGCTTGCAAAAGCCGCGGGTATTTTGACCATTGTGGATGCCGTGACATCTCTTGCGGGCATTGATCTAAAGGTCGATGCCTGGGGTGCGGATGTCGTCTATTCGGGCACGCAGAAATGTCTATCCAGCTTGCCGGGTATTGCACCGATCACTTTCAGTCCCGATGCAGTCGCTGCGATCACATCGCGCACCCATAAAGTGCAGAGCTGGTTTCTGGATATGAACTTGATCATGGGCTACTGGGGTGAGGGGGCAAAGCGTGCCTACCATCACACCGCACCCGTTAACGCAATCTATGCGCTCCACGAGTCCCTCCTGATGCTGGAAGAGGAAGGCCTTCTGGAGAGCTTTGCACGTCATCGTGAGAATCATGCCGCATTGGCTACCGGGCTTGCGGAGCTGGACCTTGAGTTGGCAGTTGCTGAGACATGGCGACTCCCGCAACTCAATGCGGTGTCTATTCCCGAGGGCAAGGACGATGTTGCGATCCGTTCTCGTTTGCTGGCTGAATTTAATCTTGAGGTGGGCGCCGGCTTAGGCGAACTCGCCGGGAGACAGTGGCGCATTGGATTGATGGGCAGTAGTAGTAGCGCGGTGAATATCAATCGTTGCCTGACTGCTTTTGAGGCGGTGCTGGCATCCTGATTAGCGCGCGTCGCCCGTTCCAAAATAAACTGGGTGACGGCAATCAGGTGGCGTAGTCGGGCTCCTCACTGTCCAAAATCGCTTTGAGTTCTGCAAAATGACGACCTGCCTGTGCGGGATAGGTTTCCACCTCTCTTGCGGTTTTTTCGGCAACCTCGTCCGAAAGCACTCTCAAAGGCTGCCTGGTCCACAGCGCTTTAATGTAGGTCTCTGCCGCGCGCTCAAAATAAAACAGTCGATTGAAGGCGTCTGCTACGTCTTCTCCAATGACCATGACGCCGTGATGACACATGATTAGCACCTTTTTATTCGGGTCCGCCAATTGCTGGCAGCAGCGTTCAGCCTCTTTTTCAAACGCCAACCCACCGTATTCGGTATCAATGGCGTAGCGATTGAAAAACATGGCGCAGTTCTGGTCGATGGGGGGTAGCCGCGCATCCTGCAGCGTCGACAGGACGGTCGCGTGAGTCGAGTGCACATGGAGTGCCACGCGGGCATGTGGGCACTGCCGGTGCAGGGCGCCATGCAGACCCCAGGCAGTGGGATCCGGCGCGTCGGGCCGATTCATCGTTTCCGGATCGTTGGCATCGACCAGAATTAGGTCAGAGGCCTTGATGCGCGAGAAATGCGATTGATTGGGGTTCATCAAAAACTGCGTGCCGTCTTCGTTGACGGCCACTGAGAAGTGATTCGCCACTCCCTCATGGAAGTTAAGCCGTGCTGCCCAGCGAAAGGCAGCGGCGAGATCTGCTCGTTCTCGATGATAAAGGGCTGTTGAAGCGGCCATGGGTGATGTCGAGCGCGCTCTTTGCATAGTGCGGAGTCCAAAACAGGATCGGCTAACAATACCACCGTTAGGCCAGCCCGTGACTGTGCAGCGAAGAAAAGCGGCTCATCATGGAGGTCGACGAGCTGTCGCCTGCTTCGTGGCTGCCGCATGATCGGGGTTCTGGCGCGTTATACTCGATGCCACGCTATACATGCTCGGCGGGGTATTGGCATGACACTGCAGACTTTTGCAGCGACGGATGACACTGACGATATGGTGGCCGCCCTGCAGCAAAACGGGGCGGTGGTGATTAACTCTGTGTTACCAGAGGCGGTCTCTGAGGGATTATGTGCTGACTTACGCCCGGAGTTTGATCGCGAGGGCCATCTGTACCAAAACACTTTTAATGGGCACCATACTTTGCGCGTGGGTGGTGTGACCAAGTACTCTTCGCATTTCTCCACGCTCCTTTTGCACCCTACCGTATTGGCCATTGCAGACGTTATTCTCAAGCCGCACTGCGAGGTCTATCAGGTGGGCAGCACAACCGCGATCGAGATACTGCCTGGCGAGGATGCGCAGGTACTACACGCTGATGACGCCTGTTACCCCAGTCATTTGTTGCCTTTTGAAATACAGATTTCGGCTCTTTGGGCGCTGGATGACTTCACCTTGGAGAATGGTGCGACGCGTGTGGTGCCAAAAGAGATGGGCGTGGAGAAGCCAGAAGATGCTCGCGAAGAGCATGTGGTGCAGGCCGTGATGCCCAGAGGATCAGTGGTGATCTATCTGGGATCCACGATTCATGGCGGTGGCGCGAATCAGAGTGACGCGCCCCGAAAAGCAGTGGTGAATACCTACTGTTTGGGGTGGTTACGTCAGGAAGAAAACCAGTACCTGACCCTGACCAAGGAGGAGCTCGCGGCTCAGTCAGATGAGATGCGGCGGATGCTGGGCTTTCAGGCTCACGGCCCTTATTTAGGCGTGTGGCCGGAGGATCCCGACGGGCTCTGGTACGAGACTTGAACCACAATGACCTCGCCACTGCGGCTTTGTCTTCATGCCGAAAGTTAGGCTGCAACCTACCCCGCCGGACGAGGATCTCTGGCAAACAGCGGATAAAGTGCCGGACCAGACAACAGTGCTACCAGACCCGCGATCCCGTACCAACCGATTTCCAATCCCAGCAAGTTGAAACGATCCAGCCCCCAGAGGACGACACTCTGATCCGTGATGGTGATACTCATCATGAAGGCGATCAGACACAGCGGTGGAACGATCAGGATGACCAGCGTGCAGGTGCCGCCCGGTATTGTGAAGGGTCGTACCAAGCCGGGCTCCTTCGCCCGCAGTCGCACCGCTGCAATAAAGATCAGGGCGTATGAGGCCACCATCAGCAACACATCAATGATGACGAGGCTCTGAAAGGGGCCAATGACGAGCACTGCGTTCACGCCTGCAATAAGTAGTAGCGCCACTACGGGTGTACCAAAGCGATTATTGAATACCTCGAGGGGCTTTGGTAGAAGGCCGTCTGCCGCCAGTTTTTGCAGCGGGCGGGCGCCTGAGGCCATGTAATCCAGATACAGCGCTAGATTCCCCAAGACCACAGATGCTAGTAGCGCGTGACCAAGCGCAGCACCACCCAGTGCACGCCCGATATCGACGAAAGACACCGCGCCCTCTGTTCCATCTACCGAGAACAGCTCCCACTGTCCAAAGGCGGCCAAGCTGGCGAGGGTGGGCAGGAGATACATCAGTGCCACAAAGGGGAGTGCTAGCATCAGGGCTTTAGGAATGATGCGCTGAGGCTCCTCGATTTCTCCCGCCAGCGTCGACATGGACTCATAGCCTGAGTAAAACCACATACCAATACTGAGCCCCACGATGAGCGCTCCATCCGCACCCAGCAGATCGGTGTCAGGAGGTGTCATCGGTGTGAACGGGTTGAACTGCCAATTGGCGACTCCAATGACGGCTAGCACAAGAATCGGCGAAATGATCAGAATCGCAAACAAACTCGACCCGATAGCCACAATCTTGATGCCCAAGACGTTGACGACGGTACACACGGCGATGACGGCCCAGCAGATCGCGTAATACAGCCCATCGCCGAAGCCGATTTGATTTTGAAGGTAGGTGGCACTGAGGACGATGTATAACGAGGTGTCGACGAGCAGGGCCAGCGACCACCACCACCCCGCTTGAAAACCCCAAAACTGGCCCAATCCTCGCCGTGTCCACACATAAAAACCGCCGCTGTCGGGTATTGCGGAACCTAACTCGCCGGCGATCAGCGCCATGGGAAGCGCCCAAATGATGGGTAGTACCAGCAACAGCAACAAGGTCAGGCCGGGGCCGGAGGAGGCCACCATCTCCTCTATGCCAAACGAACCGCCTGACACGAAGATATAGATCATGAAGAACGCACTGAAGAGCGGTACGCGGGTACGTTTCGTAGTATTCACTGCTGCTCCGTTCACGTCCTCAGACACCGCATGCCCCTTTTACATTTCATAATGGGAGGGCAATGCGCGTCGAGTGACTGCGTGGACACAGTCACAGCTAGTGGCTGGAGAGAACCATCCCGTTCGGCGCCAAATGTACTACATGAGCCACCTTCAATCTTTTAGTGGAGGCTGGCTTCCAGTGAATGCAAATACCAGTGCACGAACTGCTGCAGAGTGAACTCGAACTCCGGATGATAGGGGCCGGGCTCAAAGAATCTGGAATTCACACCGGCGGCATTGCGGGTAATGATGTATTCATCTTCCAGCGTGGTGTGGTGCCAAAGCCACGTGACTTTATCGACGTCGTAGTCGATGCCCTCTTGTGCGTCCTCGCGCACGAACCACACCAGTTCCATATCTGTCTCGGTCAATGAACGCGGAATAAAGCGATAGAGCACGCAGTGATCGGGATAGTTGAGCATGAAGGTGATCGGGCCCATCTGAAAGTCCCCTGCGCCACCGTCGTAATCTTTGAAGTCGCCCATCAGCGGCGCGACCGGCTGTCCGTCCTGGCTGCCTGTAACATAACCCTCGAATAACCCATAACGCATGGTGTGCGCGCAGGCACCAAAGCTCGGCGCGTCCAGATAGATCTCGGTATGTTCTTTTGAGATGCCGGGAATGCCGGTGATGGCGTCGGCATTTTCCAACATCCTTGCAACGACTGGTGCAGATTTTTCCTCGAGATCCTTCAAGGTATGCATTTTGGCGTAGGCGCGATGTGACGTGGCGCAGTGGTAGCACTCGAGATAATTCTCGATCGCCAGCTTCCAGTTCGCCTCGACCCGGTAGGTCTTGCGGTGCGCGATCTTGGCGTGCTCGAGATTGTAGGCGCCGAGCGGTTCGCGAATGTTTTCAAGCGACGCCACCAAATCACCGGCATCGGGATCGCAATTGATAAAGACCAAACCCATATACGTCACGCACTTCACCGGCTTTAGGCCGTGTGCGGCCGCGTCAAAGTCAGGCATGACGTGGGTCTCGCGTGCC
>CABYEX010000006.1 GCA_902518075.1 Halieaceae bacterium
CAATCGTCAAGGCAAGCCAGGTAATCAAGATTCAATATTAATGTCTGAGGACGCCTTTGGCTGTCCAGGATTTGGTGGGTCAATTGGCTTGGCTGATCCATCGGCAGGACTGTCCTTCGGGTATTGCATGAACAATATGGGACCGGGCACTGCCTTAACACCCAGAGGGCAAAATCTGCTTGACGCAACCTACTCTTGCCTTGGATACACGCGGTTAATTTCTGGCAGGTGGAGTTCGATGTAAAGCCTTTGCTAAAAAGTATTTGGGGTTCACCATTATAATCACAACAACAGTTAGACCTCCCCGCACCACATTTTGCTCCGGTATGACCTTTCAGATTGGAACAGCGTATTGCCGCTGAGACCACAACTTTGCCGATAAGGGTAGGCTTGGCGTGGCGGCTGACTGTTTTCGGTTGGCTAGCACCCTATGTAGGATGCGCCTAAGAATCCTCCACCCGGGCAACATTCAATCGAATGCATGTGGAAATACTGAATATCCCTCTTGTTAATCAGAATCAGGGCCTAGAACTGGCGCCACATCGCAACTTCGTATTAAAGTCGCGGGTATACATCAAGATCACTGTAGGGGGTTCAATGTCCAAGTTTATTAAAGCGCTCGGGTTTATTGCTGTAGGAGTATCAGCGAGCGTTAGTGCAGATACCATTTCTGAGATTAAACAGGTCCTACTAAACAACATTCAATTCACCAATCAAAATTTGAAGCAAGACCCCATGCGAATTTCAAAAAAAGGGTCTACGGAGTTTTTCTCAAGCGGAGGACTTCTAAATGAAATTACGCGGAATACTACTGACAATACTTTTGTTTCTTTTTCCGGAAACATTAAACATGTTGATATTACGGTGATCGTAGAGGGCCAAGCTGCGGTGGCTCATTACTATCAAGAAGCAGTTATGCAACCACAAGGCTCCGCAAGGGTACCCAATTACCGAACTAGAGTTACGCAAGTGTTCGTTAAAGAGGATGGAGAGTGGAAGATTCGAGCCGCGCATTGGTCGCCGCTTGTTGGTGGTGCTGGTACCTCCCAGACTGTTGTTAGGTGAGATGGTAGACGAGATGGCATTATTGTTAGTCGTCTGATGTATCCGAGGGGTAACCATTACAATCACATCGGCAGTTAGGCCCCCCCCTGGGGATTCTACCGATGGGCTAATCGACGGATTCCAAATAGTCCAAGCAAGCCGCTCAGCATGAATAGGACAAACAGAGGCAGTACTGGGATAGGTTCGGCTTCCTCAGAAGTTCTCGACTCCACCTCAGAATCACCTGCCATCGGAGCAGATTCAAAAGCTATTGCACTTCGCACGTATACTGCGTCATCCAACACAAATCCCTGAGAGTGAAAAATGGCACGCATACCGTTAGCACTTCGAGAACCCATCGGCGATCAAGAGGCAATGCTGACTGCAATAGAGCAGACGATGGGCTACTTACCAAACAACCTCCTGATTATGGCCCACTGGCCAGAATTGTTGAGCGCGTTTTCTGGGCTTGGCGGCACAATCCTGCACACGGGTGTGATTGAAGCGGAGTTAAAGCAACTAGTGGCAATGGTCGCTAGCACAGCACACGGATGTGAATACTGTCAGGCTCATACATCGCACGCCGCTCACCAGAATGGAGCGAGCCACGACAAGGTTGCCGCAGTATTCGAATTTGAAAGCTCCACGCTATTTACCGACCGAGAGAGGGCCGCTCTGCGCTTGGCATGGCATGGAGCGTTGCAACCCAATCAAGTTTCCGATGCAGACTTTGAGGAACTCCGGCGCCACTTCAACGATAAAGAAACAGTGGAGTTGGTCTCTGTTGTTTCTCTTTTTGGGTTCTTGAATCGCTGGAGCGATACTATGGGTTCTGAGCTCGAGGCCCTGCCAAAAGAGTTTGCAGACACCCTCGGATTATCCGCGCACCGCATGGCGAAATAAATTTGGACTCTGCTTTCGCTTCTGACGGGTGCGATTGTGATGTTTCTCTACTCGAGACCTCTCTAGGCGGGGAAATCGCTGCGAACTCGATGTTATCCCCTAATGTATCTGGCCGGTAACTATCACAATCACAACGACGGTTAGCCCTCCCGTGCCCCATTTGCGCTGACATAACCTCTCACATTGAAATAGTCCTGCGGTAAGCTGGGGCATGACGTCGCGAACCAAACTAGCAGTCATAGCTACGCTTTTAGGTTTGTCGCTTTTGGCTGTGAACTATGGCGTTAATAATTTGTCGATGGCGCCACCGACTGAACCAGAGTGGGAAATTATTCCTCGGAAGGAAGTAGCAGCCGGCAGTGTCACTGTGAGGTTCACTGGCTCCACAACATTACTCTTCGATGATGGCGAAACTAGCTGGATGACCGACGGTTGGTTTAGTAGACCAACCTTCAGTGAAATCATCACTCAGCGTGTAGAGCCAGACTTATCAGCTATTAGCAGAGGCCTCAAAGCGAACGAGGTCGATAAGCTCGATGCCGTCATCCCACTCCATTCGCATTATGATCATGCGATGGATTCGCCCGAGGTCGCTCGTCGAACCGGCGCTAAACTCTATGGCTCAGAATCAACCGCTAATATTGCTCGAGGCTGGGGATTAGACGAGGGCAGGATAGAGATTTTTACAAATAAAAAATCAATCGTTTTAGGCGATTTTATTATCACACCAATTGAGTCCAATCATTTCCAATTTGTAGACCCGGAGATCGCAAAAAGAGCGCTAGATCTGCCTACCATCGACAGCCCGCTCGTCCCGCCCGCTCCAATCACTAATTACCGGGTAGGAAAGACCTATGTATTGCACGTGGAACATCCCCTAGGTTCCTTCGCCATAGTTGGTAGCGCTGGCTTTATAGAGGGCGGACTGAGAGGCTTTAAGGCAGACGTCCTATTCCTTGGTGTGGGGAGTTTGGGTAAGCAGTCGGTTGAATATAGGCAAAAATATTGGGAGGAAACGGTTGGCAGGCTCGAGCCATCAACCGTAATTCCAATTCATTACGATAGCCTCTTGGGTGAGCCACGCGGCCCTGTTCGAGGACACAGTGCCCTTTATGGAGTCATGAGCGGAACAGATAATTTAAATGTTCTGCCTTATTTAGAGGAAAACATGTCACGTTCAGAGTCAGTAACTTCCATTGCGACTTTGCCTCGATTTACTGAGGTCGAAGTGCCTCTTGCTATGACGAGAAGGTGATGCTTCACGCACGCATGTGGGCCGCAGATTAGGGCCCAAGCTGGCATAAAAATGAGCCTCAGCGCCGATGCCACCCCCTAATGTATCTGGGCGATAACCATCACAATCACAACAGCTGCAAGATCCCCATTATAATAATACCTGCTCAAATGACTTAGATTAGTTGCCTATGTCGCCAATCAGCTAATCTTCGTTGCGCTAGCGAATAGTTTTCATCCAGCTCTGCCAGGAGAGAAGTGAGTTCTGGACGCCTCAGCTGGCAACCAAGCAGTGACACATAGCTTTTACCCTCTACACCACCAAAAAAAAGCCATCGCAAACGGCTCTGGTCTCTTGCTGCCGGTCTGTTATGGATGCGGCTCACAGTTATGCGCTGATCCGAGCTAAGTTGTATCCAAGAAAGCATCCTCTCGACGTCTGCCTTGAAATGCGCCAGCGTATATGAATACGACGACACTTTCTCTCCGGGGGCACTGCAGGTAATCCGCGGCACCCCGTTTTCGTCGAGGTAATATCGAAGTGTGCGAATGGCTATATCGTCATCGGCTCTGACTTGCACAATGTCAAAAGACACTTGCAATGCTGCAGTCCAAGGAGAGTGCAGAAGCGCTGCCAAGAGGATTGCCAAAACCTGGTTTGTAAAGTTCGTCTTTATTATTACAATCTTCACGCAAGAAACAGGGAGTGATATCCGGCTGAAAAGTCTAGTTGATTTGGAAAAATTAGATCATTGCCGTTTAAAAAAAGATCAGTTACCTGGTTTAGTTTAGGTAACGCCTCCCATTGCATCCGGGCGGCAACCATCGCTATCACCCCGGCGGTTAGCTCCCTCCACCCCTGGGCTTATCGGCAGAAAATTTCTTCGTTGGTATTTGAGATTTGAACAGCGCCGTCTAAGACTGTGATTTCTCTATTATTGGAATGAAACGTCAAGTCTGGAGGCAGGATGCTGATAGTAAGGTGGACGATTTACTTTTGCCTGGCCGCTGGGGCATGGAGTGCAAGAGCGGATGGCGACCTAGAAAATTCTTACTACACTACTGGTCTGCCTAGCCGTGACGGAATTGGCAAATTTTACATGGGAAGAGAGATTTCCCATGTCATGGGTCACTTGGGCGCTGGTTGGCTGGAGCGGCCAGAGCGGGAGCGTCAAGAGCGCACAGATCTTTTGATCGCCGGACTCAGTCTGTCGGAGGACTCTGTGGTCGCAGACATTGGCGCCGGCACGGGTTACTTCACATTTCCTGTTGCACAGCGGGTAAGTCGGGGGAAGGTTTTCTCGGTTGATATTCAACCCGAGATGTTGGCTCGCATAGCGCGGCGGAAAGCTCTGGAAAATGTAGCCAACGTGGAAACCGTTCTGGGCGAGGCGGATGACCCCAAGCTACCCGACAATGAGATTGACCTGGCTTTCATCGTGGACGCATACCACGAGTTTGCGTTTCCCAGAGAGATGGGCGAGCGTCTGAAAGAGTCTTTGAAGCCAGGCGGACAACTTGTGCTCGTGGAGTACCGAGCAGAAGACCCACGCGTTCCCATCAAGCGGCTGCACAAGATGAGTGAGGTGCAGGTGAAACAGGAAATGGCGGCCATTGGCTTCGATTGGGTCAGGACGGAAAGCTACCTGCCGCAGCAACATGTGCTTGTTTTTCAAAAGCCAAGGGCCCAACCCTGAAGGCCGTTTGATCAATAAAAACCTATTCACTATCGGTCTTGATTTCGGCTAAGAAGGAGTCGGCGTACTTTTCGCATTTCTTAGTGTATCTGGGCGGTAACCATCACAACGACATGTCTTAGTGGTTAAATTGAGATGTCCGTAATTACCTTAATGAGCTGGGAGGAACGTGATGTCGTGGGAAGCAATTGGCGCGATGGGGAGCCTGTTGGGTGCTATCTCTGTTTTGCTTACTCTTCTATACCTTGCAAAGCAGATCAAAGAAAACTCAAAACTCCTCACGACATCTGTCTACCAGACAGCCGTAGACGGGTATAACGAGATGGCCTCTATGTTCCTCGAAAACCCTGAGTTGGCTAGAAATCTGCTGATGGACAAGCCCGTCCAGCTCAGCGAGGTAGATGCGTATAAGCTGAACCTCATACTGCGTGTGTACCTAAACCAAGGTCTAAAACTATTTAAGCTTTATGAAGCCGGTATTTTCCCTGAGGAAGACTGGTTACTCAGAGCGGCGGAGATCAAACAGGTAATTAACCAAACGGATTTTTCACGAGATTTTGTTGAGAACAATCTTATTTTCAGTCAAATGTGCAGTCATCTGGATGACTTAGCAGTAAAGCCTGCTTCAAAGTTTGAGTAGGCGTCTGTTTGGCGGCCTCATGGGCTGATCCAAAAAAAACATTTCAGGTGCCTGCCCAGTCCCACCCCCTAATTTATCTGGGCGATAACCATCACAATCACAACGATGGTTAGCCCCCGGTACCCCACGCTCTGACATGACCTCCCACAGGTAGGTAGTCCCGCGGTAAGGTGAGGGTATGAGCGGTGAAGATTGGCTTTGGTTAGGTTAAACGATCATTGGCTGGGTCGCACTATGGCTTGCGACAGGTAACGCATGAATCCTGCCTTGGAGAGGGGTTACCGATGATGACTAAACCACTACCCTTCGCGAGGCTGCACAGCGTCAGACCTATTACGCGCTATTTGAAAATCTCAAGCTGACCTGAAATATTTGAGCCTTTTTCAGGCCTAATCGATCGAGTTGTTAGACCGATTCGAATAAAAGGGGAAGAACAGTGGATTCTGAATATATTTCTATCATGGTGCAGGTGATTGCAGCCTTGGGCGTGATCGCATCAGTTTTTTATCTTAGCTTGCAAATAAGACAACAAAACAAAATCACGCGCGCAGAGTTTGGGCACCATCTTACAGAACGCCTGTACAACCGATATTTTCAGACGGTAAAAGATAGAGAATATTGCGAGTTCCTCTCTCAAGATTGGTCGGCGGAGGAAGATAGAACAGCCGGTGATTATTACAGAATCACTCACTTTTTGGCGATGTGCTTAGTAGACATACGAGACGTATACGAGAAGGTTAACGAGGGGATAGTGGATGAGCGCCATCTCACCATGAGGGCCAACGCCCTGAAGCTAGGCACTATGAAATCGGGCATCGCAATGCGACTTTGGGGAGGGTACCGAGCAAATGCAGAAGATCCATTCGTCACCTGGTTCGAAAGCGAGATTTACGATGGAAACTTTAAAGCCCCTGACATGGATGATGAACTCGCTAGGCGCTTAAATGCGAGACGAGACTAAGATCGAAGGGTAATGTTTCGAATTGAATCTAAAATGACTGAACCACTCCTCGCCATTCCGCTGTTACTGCCGTTGTCCGTTAGTGCGGGGGAATTGGACGGGAAGGCAATCATTTGTGAAAAAGAAGCCATGAAAGGTTTTCCGAGAACTGGCGTGGTTGATGGTTACAGGTGGTTACCAAGTGGGCGGTGCGAATTAAGTAATAAGAGTTAACTCATCACAGAATCCACTAACCTTTTCGTATATGGAATACAGAGGCTTCAAAGGGCCTCAGGCACTGCTTTTTTTTGGCATCCCAATTGTTTGGTGCGTTTGGCAACTGATTGTGTTGAAACGAGATGTGAAGTCTGAACAAAACAAGTGAGAGTGACACCATTGGGGAGCCGATCATTGTTCAGTGATTGTCCGTTTAGCTGGTGCTAATTCGTTAGAGTCTTGAACCTACAAGAATGATTTAAGGCATCAAGCAATGATCTACTTCAGAATATTTACGATCTTCCTCGCTACATCGTTCATGTTGATTGTTTTCTACGGTGATCTTGCAACAGTGAAGTCACTTTTAGCTGGCCTGTGTGGAGGTTTTGTTGCAGTGGTGGCTGCACAGAACAGCACCGGTTCTAAATTGAGGGACATGGAAAAACACTTAAAGCAGTTGGAAGCCAAGTTGACTGAATACGTTAGATAGAGAAGAGTTGGCCATGGAAAGCTACGCGGAGGTTGCCTCACGCTTTGCAGGCAACTGGCGCCAATTATTTCTTCTCAGTATCGTTATCCGTTTCACAAACGATCTTTGCCGTAACATCACCGGTGACATCTAGATTCAACTTTGCCTTCCCTTTCATATCCCCCTCAACAGCACATTCTTCTAACGTCTGCCGAACGATCGCCTTAACCACCTCTGAGAACTGTTCTACCGACAGATCTGAAACTAGAGGTGAGTCGTTTGATTCAGATGATGAAGTATTTGCAACATCCTTAGCTTGCACAGGCAACACGAGCATAAATAGAAACAGCAGTGCAAGAGAGCAATGGGGTTTCATCACTGCGATCTCCGCCTCTGTAGGATCAGGAGACTCACGAGCCTTGCGTCTACTCCTGATAAAGAAATACGCGTTGGATGGGATTAGCAAACTAAAGAGGATAAATGCGTTAGCCATATCTACTGCACAGCTTCTATTATTTCAGTCTCACGGCGGTGCCATTTGCGACTATGAAAAGCATAGAACGACCTCCTCCGCTAAATTCAGAGTAATCCAAGTCAACACCTACCACGGCATCGGCACCTACTCTTGAGGCTTCTTGGCGGAGTTCCTCTAACGCCTGACCACGCAAATCTCGCAGCGTGTCTTGAATAGCGCCAGCGCGACCTCCGACAACATCGCGGACTGCTGAAAACATATCTTTAAAGATGTTCATCCCTACTGCGACCTCGGCAGAGACAATGTCCACTACCTCTTTTATTTCTCTGTTTGGGACGCTAGCCGTGGTCGTCAACACAATTCCCTGAGACATATCTGAACTCCTGTGTGCTTGGAAGACCCTACGCCACAAACCAACCCTTTTTCAATCGCCCAGCAAAGACCTGAACTGACCATCCCTGTCACATTTGCTCTGACATGACCTCTCACATTGAGATAGTCCTGCGGTAAGCTGTGGGTATGACTAAACCACTAATCGCCATTCTGCTGTTGTGACAAAAAACAACATTGATATTGAATTTTTAGTGGGGACGCTGCGTAAGCCCGCCGCGGATATTCCTAAAAAAGAGCGTAAAAGAGCCCTCACTATTGCGACTGCCCTTGTTGAACTCAAGGACCATCTTAGTGAGTCCTTGAAAAGTGCACTTGAGTCTGCTTTGCAGGAGCTGGGTGGTCACCCAGACGCCTATAACGGCATGTTGATCGAGTCCCTGCTTTTTAGCCTTACCGCAGACATTGTTCACTTACACAATATAACGCCTTACCTATCCCAATACGAATCAGATTTTTTCGAGGCATCAGGCACCTTGATGGCTGTAAGGTCACTGCTGTTCGAGGCACATCCCCTTCAGAACGCGACCCTTAAAACGGTGTTCGATCGTGACTTTTGCAGGAAGTTATTTGATATTCAGTTGGCGCATATCCAGCGGGTTTATGACGAGGTGGCGCAAAAAAAAAGAGTGGGGTTTTCTCGCAATAATGTTGTTGCGGTACTAACGCCTCACTTTGTTGGTCCACCTCACGCGCCTTCGGTCGACACTCTCAAGTTCTCTAAGACACTAATGACGGATTTCGGTAAAACGGTGGTGATAATCGTTACTTCTTTATGCTCATATGATGTGGATGGAGCGATAGTGCCGGGGGTAAAACCTCGCAGGAACGATGATTTAATTGGAGCCGACAGTGTCCTTTACGACGGGTTATCAATCCCTTTCTTGTTTTGTGGGGACGGTGTGCTGAGCGATGTAGCCGTTCGACAGTGTCTTATGGCGATAGACAATTTGTCACCGGAGATGATTCTATGTGTCGGAGAACCTGCGGCAATGGCGGAGCCATTCCATGAGCGCAGTTTCTCATTCATTTACCCACTAGGGCATGGATTACCACTTGTTAAGAAGAACTATTTTCACGTCTACTCGGATCCCTCTATTGAGGAGACGCTGATTATGCAGCGAGAGGGCATTTCCGAAAGATGTTTATTTACACAACAATATGATTTGGCTGTAAAACCCCCGTCATCAAGTCTCACTCGCGAGGAATTTCTGATACCGGAGGATAGCTTCGTCTTTAGCGTCGTGGGTATGCGTCTTCATATTGATGTCGACGAAACACTTTTGGATATGTTTGAGAAGATAGCGGTGAACGACCGGGCACACTTTTTATTTGTAGGAAACTTTTCTAGTTATACAGAAAAGCTAGAAACCCGTGAAAATCTTAGAGGGAGAACAACATTCATAGGCTTTCAAGACGATATCATGGCAGTTCACAACATCACTGATGTCTGCATAAATCCCTCGCGATCAGGTGGTGGAACGGGTGTTGTATATGCGTTGCAAGCAGAATTGCCGGTTCTGTCTCTTAGTACCGGTGATGGTGGTTTGGTGACGAGCGCCTTCCCCGAAGTCAGGGATTACGACCATATGTCTGAGATCGCTGTGGAGATGATAGAAAGCCCAGCTCTCCTCGACACATACAGAAACATATGTCGTCGTGAAGCGCCAAAATTTTCAGGCCAATTGATAGCTCGAATAATCACTGAGTTTGAGAAGTTTGCCGAGACCAGAATGGTTCTACCAAATAAGTGAATCAACACCTAATGTATCCATGCGGTAACCATCAGAATCACAACGACGGTTAGCCCCCTCGGCCCCCCAGTTGCACTGACATGACCCCTCACATTGAGATAGTCCTCTGGTAAGTTGAGAGCATGACTAAACCACTCCGAACTTATGTGCCGAAAAGGTTCAAAACATTACGAGACCCAACTCAAACTAATACATCTCTGAGCGTGTCTATTAGACAACTAGCCCTTTTTCAAATCCAGCTTTTAAGTGTGTCAGCAGGATTTTCTAGTGACGACAGGAGCTCACGGTCCCCGACCCCCCCAACTATGCAGATTTGCTCGATTTGACCTCAGACATTCAGACAGCGCCTTGATAGACTAAACACGTGATGAGGGCAATACTGATTAGTCTTTCGGTCTTATCGATGACCGCTTCTGCGGAGCCATACTTGATGTTGGAGGACTTCGATTACTATGACGACGCAGACTATGAGTACGTGGACATGCGCGGTGTAATCCGCAGGCCTGACCTGGGCATAATCATCCCAGTGACAGTTCAGTACGACGGAACCGTTCTTTTGGGCGACCCTCCCGTGGATAAGATTCCATCGAGTAGAGTTCGCAAAGCAGTTTGTGGAAGAGAAATTCAGTTTGCGGAACTCCCCTCAAAAATACTTGCCTGCCGATAGCGCTGATCGCAATCCTGTAAATTAAATGAGGATTCTTATTCATTTTGCGTTTACCCAATCAAGCACGATATTAAAATCATAAGGAGAATCAGCTTGAAAACCTTGATCCCATTAACACTTATCCTACTGCTCACCACAATTCAGGCCGCGTCCGCCACGCAAGAGCGATACGATCCTCAAAATCCCGGAGATATGAGGGAACGTCGTCCTGCTGAAGATATGAGGGAACGTCGTCCTGCTGAAGATATGAGGGAACGTCGTCCTGCTGAAGATACGAGAGAGCGTCGAGATAGCAGCAACCAACGCTCAACTGATCGACCTTGGAGAGAAACTCTTGCAAAATGCAGGGAAATGAAGAAAGCCGGCAAACTCTCCAGAGCCATGAAAGAGGAATGTAAGGCCGCGCGAGAATTAAGGAAGAAAAGTAAGCAGTAACGATGGGAGCGATGTTCGCTAGCCCCGCTGTATCACCAGAAGCGCGGCTTGCGCAGCCCTGATGTATCTGGGCGGTAACCGTCACAACTACAACTGCAGTTAACACCCCCCCTGGCGGGTATTCTAGTGACAAATAGGTGACACACCCAGTTACACCCAACGCGGCTCAGTACAGCAAGAGTGGCGTGATAACTGGAGTTTGTGTTGCGTTGAGCTGTACTGGAATGTAACGAGAATAGGGCGGCAAGCACTTAAAATCCCCGGCCATTGCGGCAGCGCCGGTTCGACTCCGGCACCGGGAGCCATTTAAATTATTGATATAATTGTAAAAAATAGAATTCTAGGCGCCCCGGACATTAGGAAGAAAGGCATCCTCACGGTAGCCTCTACTTACCAAAAATACGCGACCCACACTTACTTTTTCAATTGCCCACCAAAAACCTCAAGTGACCACCCTTCTCATATTTGCTCTGACTTGGCCTCTCACCCTGAGATAGTCCTGCGGTAAGCTGAAGGTATGAAAAAATCGCTCGGTAGCGCACTTATCTTTCTATGCGCCTTATGGGGCTCAAATGCCCTATATGCTGCTCAAGATGATGGCATCATAGTCAGAATTGAAGAGCCTGCAACAGAAGAATCATATACGGGCATATCAAACTTGAGAGGTTGGGCCGTTTCACCAGCCGGGATGGGGCGATATGACCTTGATGTATATATTGACGACATGTTTGCTTTCTCGATGCCGATCGGTGGTAATCGAACCGATGTGGCCAGCGTCTATCCAGATTATCCCTCTTCGGAGTATTCCGGCTTCTCGATGGCATTCAACTATAAGAACCTACAACCGGGGCGTCATAAAATTCTAGTTAAGGCTTATGATAATGATGGAAATTACAACGAGGCTTTCTCTTATTTTAAGGCAGAACGGTTTGTTACGACTTTTATTCAGAACAAGCAGGAAGTGCGTCTCACTACCGGGCGTATATCCGTGGTGGATGATCAGACAGTTGCCATCGAGGGAGCGACGTTGGAGGGTCAACGATGGGACTTCAGCCTGAAATGGGATAGGGCATCGCAATCTCTAAAAATCGCGCAAATAAGTCCAGCTGAGGATGGGTCAGACGATGACTCTACTACTGGTGATACTAAAGTTATCATCGACAATCCCATGGTGCGGGCGGACAACCCGACCGCCCAAGCGAGGGAAATCTCCCGTAGCTGCAACACATATGTAGAGTCAGTAGCTGATGATGGTGTCACGTTCGAAAATGGAGCGTTTTTGAACTGGCAACGGGATGACTTGTGGTGGGACGAGGGAGACTCTGCGTTCCTGATTCAGTATGGAGATGGCTTGTGGATCACCTTGCACTATCAAAATCAAACAATCACTAACATCGATTTGCGCAAGCCGTGGTACATCTTTTGGCAAGAATTTAGGGGCACTACAGCAGAAAACTGTGTACGACGAGAACAAGACCTTGAAGATCCTTTATTGCCTTTGCTACCCGATTACACCGTTGCACGAATTGACTCCCTTTCTGAAGAGGATATGTGGGTAACTCCATTGATTGAATATGGGGATATCGATCTTGGTGTCTATTTTTACAATCGTCACCAGTGCCGGACGTGGCAGCAAGGCGATTTATTGTTTATCCCCGTATCTGAACACCCGGATAATGTGTGGAGCACAGCGTTCGTTAATCTGACAAGACTGAGGTACTCGAGCGGAGAGGTGTTCTGCAGGGAGTAATAATTCTTCCCATGATTGTCGCTTCGTGTAAGGAGTAATAATTCTTCCCATGATTGTCGCTTCGTGTAAATAACAGTCGATCAATTTTTAGTGCAGCTATGTGCCTCACCCGCCAATGTATTTGGTCGGTAATCGCTATAAGGGGCTAAGTCTTAGTAAAACCGCCAGCAAAAGTCCTTACATCCGGTGCCATTGATGCCAGCGCCTCTTGTAAATCATCGCTGACCTCGCCCAAGACGGTGAGACTGTCTATCTCAAACCTGTCCATCCACTCAGGCGCGATCGGGCTGGACATTAGATTCTGTACCCGCGTTAGCGCACCTTCGCTATCCTCAAAGACCTCGATAAGAGTTGCCTTAGCTTTGTCGCCCGATAAGAACCACTCAAAGCGGCGAGTTTTCTCCTCCTCAAATTCGTAGGTGGCACGCGCACTGCGATTTTTTATCCATGATTCGAGATCTTCTGTTCCGGACAATATGTTCATCTGTAAAAGGAAGGTGATGGCTCCGTTATATTCATTGAGCATTGGTTGCCCGTCTCCATAAATGTTGATTCTGTCTTTGAGAGTATCCTACCCCTGAAGCCCCCCTAATTTATATGGGCGGTAACCATCACAATCACAACGGCAGTTAGCCCCTCGCGGTACCCCTCTTGCTCTGACATGACCTCCCACATTGAGATAGTCCTGCGGTAAGCTAGTAGCGATGTTGTGCATAGACGGCGGGCTGCGCCAATAAATCTCTACTATGAATATAGGCTTTCCTAATCTCACCGCAATTTATTGCTCATTAATGGCCATCTGGCTGTTCGTACTATCAATCAGGGTCATTGGCCTGCGCGGTAATCCTGCTTTCGCATTTATTGCACAAGGTAAGGGTGATGAGGAACTGTTGAACAGAGCCATACGAGCGCAAGGTAATCTAATTGAATATGCGCCAATCATGTTGTTCATTTTGTTTTTTCTCGAGTGGGCTGGAATATCCGAACTCACTGTGCGCATTTTAGGAGACGGCTTTCTCTTGGGGCGTCTGATGCATGGGACTTCTATGGGCTTTATGAGGTCCAACATGCCGCTGCGTGTGGGCGGTACAGCTTTGACTCTGCTCTCGCTTTTGACAGGTGCGATTGTGCTGTTTCTCCACTCGAAACCTTTTTAAGCATGGAAACCGCTGCGAACTCGTTCTCACCCCCTAATGTATCTGGGCGGTAACCATCACAATCACAACGAAAGTTAGCCCCTCCAGGGCGCAACTCAATATGGCTCTGAAATAGCCTGCTGACGCTCCGCTGAGAGTTATGTCACCATGTTTGGAAAGCTCACCCCGCGTTGCGCTGACAATCGGAGCTGCAGCAAAGTTCACGGCCACGCAGTCAATCAGCTTCGCTTAATCGCGTAGGTGTGATAGGGCTCGAGCGCGTCAATCGTCTCGACCGGTTCACCGGATTTCCAGGCGAACAGTCGTATCGTCACCTCGTCGGGTGTGACGTCCAAAAGCGTGAAGCCGTTCTTCTCCAGAACATCGCCGTGCGTCTCGTGCGACAGCCCAATGGCGGTTTGTGGCGGTGTGCCGCGTGCGTCTGAAGGCCAGCCGTTTCGTGTGCCCAGCGTGCCGGTCAGGACTGAGTGCACGGGGTTCTTTGATAGGTTGATGTCACCGCTTTGCTGCAGCGCGGCGTGGCCGATAGCATGTAGGTCGCCTGAGAGGACGATGCCGGCTCGCTCCTTCTGCGAATTCAGGCTCTCCAACAGGCGCTGGTGCTGCCTCCACCAGCCGTTCTGCCACATGTACTTGTCGCGCGCGTGCGTCAGTCCGAAGCGCTGGTCGCCAACGTCGCAACAGATGGCAGCCACCGCTGTGCCATCTACGCCGAGATCGATCGCGTCGGGATACCATTCTCGCCACTTCCCCGCTGACCAGCCCATCGGGTGCGACGGCACGTGCAGAAGCTGCGCGACCGACTCGTCTCGTGTGCGCTCGTGTAACCATCGCTCCGCCTCTGGGGGGATGAGACTCGCATGCGGTCCCTTCAGGGAGAGATAACGAGCGCAGTCGTAGATCAGCGCCTCTACCAGGCGTCCGTATCGTAGCGTGCCGAAAGCCTCGGAGATGCCGGGTGCCCGGTCGCCGGCTCCTGTTCCGGGTATGGCGAGCGAGCGGCCAGGGTCCGGCAGGAACTCGGGCAGGTACCACAGCCGCGTGAAACGCGCGAACTCGAGCTGGTAGTGGTCTGGCGGGAACGTGACCATGCGTTCATCCGCGTCGTCGTTTTCGAAGTAGTCGTGATCGTCGCTAACAAAATATGAGGGCGTCGAGCGCAAGAGCGTGCCGTAAAGCTGGCCAATCTGCGGCCCGACGGCAGCCTTCAAGGATGCCTCGTTTGGTGTGCCGAGTACTGGCTGTGCGAGATCTAGCCAGCCGGTGCGCTCGTAAATTTCTCGAGTCTTGCGTCCCCATTCCTCGCCGCGGTTGTAGAGCTCCGTGCGCTGGTCCCAGTAAACGTGGTCACCGATGGCGATGACGGCCCGCGGATTGAACGACAGCGCCCGGCGCAGCAAGCGGCGACGGATTTCGAGCGGCAGGAACCAATAGGTATCAGCGGGGTGACCGCCAGCACAGGTAAAGGCCAACAGCCGAACGTGTTCGGGCCGGGCATCAGGGTCGGGGAATGTCCTTAGCGGCCAGGGATCGCACAACTCATCACCGCCCGCGTTCACGAGTTGCAGGGTGTACTCGACGTCGGCCTCAAGGTCGCCAATATCGAAAGCGAAGAAGCGGCCGCCTGAATCCGTAGGCATGCCTGCCACGCGCCGGTCGCTGGCTGTTAGAAACACAGGCCCTTCCACTGCCTCCGAGAACGTGGCTTTGATGGCGATGCGATCATGGCGGGCGGCGGGCAGGAGGTGCTCGAGAGGGCCGGCATCCCAGGCTTCGTCGGCAGAGGCCGACCATCGCGGCATGGCGACAAGCCCGGCCGCGCTGGCTGTTGTAGTCATGAACCGTCGCCGGGTCCAGTTGTCCTTTTGCATCATCGTCTCGTTCTGCTCGCAGCAGCAACTGATGTTAGCCAGAATACGGTAAGGTATGCTCTGTAGTGTGCGCTCTGCAAATGTTCAGATTCGAGGGTTTCGCCTGCTAGCGAAACGACGCCAATCACAACAGGGCAAGTGGTAATTATTTCGGGGCGTATACTGGTAAGCACTTACCTTTGCGGTTCCCTGAGTGGGGAAGGCGGTGAACGCGAGCAAAACAATGTAAATTGCGCAACATGCTAGGACCCATCGATACCGGCATCATTTTCGCTTACCTGGCATTAATGATAGCCATAGGAATACACGCGAGTCGTCGACAGAATAGTGTCGAAGACTACTTCGTTGCCGGCGGGAAGCTTGGCTCATTTTCAATTGCTTGTCTTTGGCTGGCCAGCTGGGTTGGTGGTGCTGCTGTTGTCGCTAGCACGAACCAAGCTTTCGAGTTTGGTATTTCCGGTGGTTGGTACACCATCTGCATGCTCATGGGTTGCCTGTTGTTCGGTTTTTTTTTCGCAGCTCGGGTGAAACGTGAGGGTAATAAACACAATCTGTTAACCTACCCGGAATTCATCGAGACTCGCTACGATAGTCGGACGCGAATCGTCGCGACTATCACGACCATTCTCGCATACACCGGTTACGCAGCCGCTCAGCTCACCGCAGCAGGCGCGGTTCTAAGCACGCTGCTGGGCTGGGATTATTCTTCAGCGTTGCTGCTCGCAAGCACCATCATTGTTGTCTATACCGCGGGTGGCGGCTTTCTTGCCATTACTTACACGGACTGGGCGCAAGTTACCTTGCTTCTCTTCGGTGTGGTAATTGTCGGGATACCCGTTTCCATTGCGAATGGCGGTAACGTGGAGGCATTTGCAACGAGCCTCCCTACCGGGCACTTCAATCCAATAGGGTTGGGGCTGCCGACCATGCTGGCGTTGGGCATTTCACTGCCGTTGGCATTTTTTGTCGCGATGGATAACTACACAAGGATGTTTGCTGCGAAGGATGAGGCGGTTGCAAAACGCGGTACGTATCTGGCGGCCGCACTGCTGGTACCGCTTGTCATTGGATCAACCTGGCTAGGGCTGACCGCCGCTATACTCTACCCGGGTGTAGAGAGTGAAGGTGACATGCTGTCCCGGCTGATCATCGACATCTTCCCAGTTGGCCTTAAGGGGCTGTTGTTGGTTGGTCTCCTAGCCGCACTTATGTCCTCCGCCGATATCTGTATTTTGACGGCCGCTGCGAACGGTAGCCGTGATATCTACCATCGCTACATGAACCCGGACGTCGAGCCGAAGAAACTGTTTCGGATCAGCATGATACTTGCGGCGTTTGTTGGCGTAGCCTCCTCGTTCATGGCATGGCAGATGCAGGATATTGTAGGCATCTTAGTGCTGGCATACACGGTCAATGCCGCGGCTCTGTTTGTGCCAACCATAGCGATGATGATCTTGAAAAAAGTCAGTACCGGCGCCGGGTTCTGGAGTATTAGTCTTGCCTTGTTCACTGTTGTCGCTTGGTACGGCGCGTCAGTGATGAATGTCGCGGCCGTGTTTCAGTATGATCCGCTTTGGCCCGGCCTTGTAGTTTCAATGGTTGTCTTCTTCGCTATCAGCCTGACAGGACGAAAGCTACAATGACACGCGAGGTTTTTAGAGGCCCCAAATAATGTCAGTATGGTCGCAGGGCTCGCTGATGACCTTGAGAAACTCCTTATTAGCGGAGACCGTTTATAGTCTACCCTGCCGCATCACCGTAACCCTCTGCCCAGAAGGTGGGCAGTCGCTGGGGCGACGTTTCTAGTCTCAACATCAATCATAATGGCAGTTAGGGTCCCCGAGGGTGTTAATCTGGCTGCATGAACCGAGCACTCAGCTTTGCTTCGTTTCTTGCCTTTGCATGGACGCTATCAGCCTCTGCGGATGAGCGGCCCGCAGGCGTTCCCTCAGAAGCGCGCTGGGTCAAAGTAGACCGAGTCACTGACGGTGACACTATCGTATTGATGGATCGCACACGCGTCCGTTTGCACGGCATAGACGCGCCTGAGCGGGATCAGGCCTATGGCTCAATTGCTACTGCCGCGCTCGAATATATGGTCGCTCGTAGTGTCTATCTAGTTGATGTCGATGAGGATCGTTACGGCCGTTTGGTTGGCCAGCTTTACCCCTCAAAAGAAGGCTATGACATCAACGCCTCAATGACATGTGCGGGGTATGCGTGGTGGTATAAACGTTACGCACCGGATAGCCACATACTGGCTGACTGTCAGCTAGAGGCAAAGCAAGCACAGAAGGGTCTGTGGCAAGACGAAGACCCGACGCCACCGTGGGTATGGAGGAGAAAATAACGCGCTATGGAGGCCTCTGACTCTCAGCCAAAGTCTGATCAGACTATGCGGCTTGGAGAGTAATTGTCAGACGTTGCTGTGTTTTAAGGCAGAAAAGATCCCAAACCTCAGACTCTTGAACGATCTTCACTGACATCACGTTACAACCTTCAGTAATCGCGATTTTCATGGGGTGTATGCGCCCAGAGTCGTCGGGCTACAATAACTACATCATTGCTAGTGCGGGTATCTTTGATCTATTCGAAACACTCTCATAGCTCTTTTCTTATCCTTGCTGCATGCCTTTTTGGCACCAGAATTGATACATACCGATGAAGGTGTCCGGATGGTTCATCTCGAAATCATGCCATGAACTTAGATCATGCAAGTTTTTACGATTACCGCCAAGCTGCAAAAAATTGGAGATAGTTTGCTTACCTCTAAAACCGCAGAAATCTAGCCCTAATTTCTGCAGCAGTTGTTCTATCTGCGGGATTGTGAACCTGTGCTCTTGAGCATGGAATAATAAATCTCTCAGCTCACTCATACTGAAAAAATCTAAGTGGGTTGTGATCTTCATGTGTGAACTCTCTCGCGATTCGGCAAGAAAACGACGAAATTCCCTAATTTCGTTTTCCGTGCAGCCAATTTTTTTAGAGGCAATTTCATCTTTGACTTTTGTTATGTGCCGCCGAGCAAGGTCACTGTATAAACCTATTTGCATTAAACCGCCGGGTTTTAAGACATCAACTAACGCCCTCCAACCCACACTTGGCTCGAGCATGTGATGAAGGACTCCCGTGCACTCGATAATATCGAATCGCTGACCTAGCTGATTCGTATTTAGAATATCACCCAACAAGAACTGGACATTATCAATCCCTAACTCGCGCGTTTTGCTCTTTGCGAACGCGAGACTAGCAGCGCTCAAATCAATGGCCGTCACATCGCTGTTGGTAAATCGGCCCGCTACTTCGATGGCCTGCTGCCCAGTCCCACAACCAGCGACCAGTATTTTTAGATTGTCAACGGTGTTTATCTGATCGTCGAACAGCTTTATAGATTGCTCGACAATATAATCCCGCAAAAGAGATTTTCGGGCGTTCACGCCCACTTTTATCCACCTCGGATATGGATTTTCCTCGTACTGGTGCTTTACTTTTTTGCTGGTTGTATCTGACACACTCCCGAACTTTTCAATACTGTTGATGAGCTCCGCTTCGATCTGAGGCTGATCAACGAGTCTATTCTGAATTTCAGGAAACTGGGCCAACCCAGTTATCTGATTGCTCCAGTTATATTTGTGCAGCGGTCTGTATGTGCACAGGCTCAATAGGTCCAACATTATTGGCTGATTACCGATTACAAGAGCACGGGAAATTTTGACCTCCAACTCTTGGATTCTAGTTTTCTCTTCTTCGCTCTCAAAAAAAACGTATTCGTTTACCAAGCAGTGCAGTGCTAGTGTTGAAAAAAAACGCACTAAGGAAGCTGATTCTTCCAGGACCGCAAGATTACGCAGCAGAGTTTTGCGTGCATTTATCATTATGTTTTCTATCTCTAGGTCTGGAATAGGAGATAGGCGCATAAGACAGTGAAGCACTTGCAGCGGCTCCAGTGACTCTATTAGATCGATTACGCTACTGAGTGCATTTAACGAGTTGCTATAAACGAGCACTTGGTCGAATGCTGGGTCCTGCCGCAACAGGCTGATAATTGAGATAGCCACCTCGGACGGTCTAGCAATGTGGCCAGCAGAGAGGAGATCCGCGATAACCTCGTAACTTTGGCTACACGAGGCTGCAAATTTTGAGTGCCTTAATAGTTCTCCAAGATTCGCTTTAGCCTGAGTTAGCCCCGGCTCTATGGCTACAGCTTGTAAATAATTGCTTAAGGCCTCATCCGGTTTACCTGTTTGCCTGTGGCAATTTCCCATATTTGAATACGCGCTGGCGAAATTTGGCCTGAGTGCAATGGCTTTTTTATAACTGTCAGCTGCATTGGTGAATTCACCGATCTCTATTAATGAGTTCCCCAGCTCAAAATGAGCCTCAACAAAATCTGGATCTATTGTGACTGCGTGCTCCAGCGTTGCCACTGTCTCTTCCAGCCTTCCCGAATATCTATGCGCACGAGCAATATTTAGGTGCAATAGGGTATTTTGGGGGTCCTTAGTCAGTGCGGATTCCAAGACTTCAACCGCATCGTCATGTTTGCTACTTTCAGTGAGTAGCGCTGCCAGTTTAATGAGCAGCTCGTTGTTGTTGGGGTTATGTAGAACGGCAGATCTTAGTGATTGTTCCGCAGCGTCCCAATCTCCGGCTTGTTGCTTCAGGGCAGACAATAATTCCCAGAGCTTTGTTAGGTGAGGTTTGATCGACAGGGCGCCTACAATGTCTTCACTTGCTCCTAAAAAATCTGAGGATCGGAGCCTTAGATACGCTCTACTCCCTAGCGCCTCAGCAAAATCGGGTTTTATTTCTAAGGCATTTTTCAAAAGCGATAAAGCCTCCTCGTCTTGTTTGCTCGCGGCTAAACACATGGCGAGTACATGGCAATTCTCAGGATCTAGAGGATCTTGGTTGAAAGCCAATCTGGCGCTTTTTTCTGCTGAAGCGAATTCTGAGCGTCTTAGCTCGAGCCTAGCTTGGTTTCGGAAAATACTGGGTAACGTGGCATCAAGCTTTACAGCGGTTGCGAGAATTGCCTCTGATTCTTCTGTCTTGTTTTCGTATAAAAGAACCTCTGACAAAAGGGACAGAGCCTCCGGCTGATCAGGAAATTTTTTCAAGTATTCACGCAACCAGTGCTGGGCAGCTTCGAATCTTCCTGTCTCGCGAAAACGTACCGCAGGTGTCAACGCCTCAAATGCGGCCTCTGTGAGCTGTGCGCTACTGGATAGGGTTTTGATTTTTTGCTCAATTGCTTCCAGAGCATGCGAGGAAAGTCCTGCTCGCTTTGACTGCGATCCAATTTCCCTAGCTTCCTTGTTCCTATTCACTTTGAACAAGGTATCGATATAGCTCAACCAAAACTGCTCGATCTGCGGATTGGCATCCAACGCCTGCTTGAAAAATGGCACTGCCTCTAACGGCTTACCCACAGCGACAGCCAATACACCCAGATTGTGATTAGCATCAGGGTGATTGGGTTGCGACTGAAGGATGGCACGGTAGAGGCGTTCAGCATCTTGGAGCTTGCCTTCTTTATGTGCCGCAACGGCTTGCTTTAAAGCCTGATCCAGCGTCAGTTCCATTTGAATTACTCAAGCCCTTACCGGCGATGGGAGCACCATTAGGCAAAGACTACTTTTTTTCCGCATACGTTGAAAAGAATAGGCGACGAGCGCGTCTTGACGGAGATTTAAATATATTGGGCTAGTAACCGTCGCAATCACAATGGCAGGTAAGCCCCCATACCCCATATGCTCTGACATGACATCTGGCATCGAGGCAGCCATTTGGAAGTGAATCTAGGTCTTAGAGTTGCTGCTGAAAACGCCTTGTGAATTTATATTTTCTGGCACCAGAATTGATACATACCCGCAAAAGTACGGGGATAGCACTGCTCAAATTCATGCCACAACGTCAGATCAGATGTATCCGCGGCATTGCCATAATAGTTTTTAAACTGATGGACTATCTGCTCACTTTCAAAACCGCAAAATTTCAGCCCTAGTTGATCGAGACTTTTTTTAATCTGCGGTAATGTAAAATGATGCTCCTGTATGTTGAACAGCAAGTCTCTAAATGTGCTGTAGCTGAAAAAATCGTTAGAGGTAGTTAGAAGCTTATGATTCTTGTCGTCAGATTCTGCTACTGAATTTCTAAACGCTACGATGTCCGCTTTAGACGCCGCTGCTCTCAACCATTTAGTTTGTTCTCGAATCTCTGCTATGTGCCGCCGTGCTAGCTCGCTGTACAAACCAATCTTCATGAGGCCACTGGGCTTTAAAAGATTCGTAAGAACTCTCCACCCAACCATCGGCTTATGCATATGGTGAAGAACCCCCGTGCTCTCAACGATGTCAAATTCTCTCCCAATTTTGCCAAGATGCAGAATATCTGCCTGCATATATTCTAGATTCGTAAGCTTTAATTCTGTCGATTTCCGCTTAGCATAAGCAAGACTCGCCAGGCTTAAATCTACAGCGGTGACATGGCAGTTTGAAAAAAGCGTGGCGGTGTGCAGCGATTGCTGCCCTGTGCCACAGCCTGCTATGAGTATGGCTGGAGCTGTAATGTTGGTAATACTTTCCGATTGGATGCAAAGATTCATATCAGCGCAGATCTGTGAGATTGATTTCGACTGAGCAGGTATTTTTGTCTTTATCCATCTTGGATAGGGATTTTCCTCGTACTGTTTCCTGACGGCATTAGAGACCTCGTTCGATATTTCTTCCAATGCTGGAATGTTTTTGGCCAAATCGTGTTCCGCGAGTGGGTCCTCTAATAGCCGCTGCTTCACATCCTTCATAGAATCAAGTGCCCTTAACTGTTGAGACCAAGCGTATTGGTACAGTGGGCGATATGACGCTAGACACAGAATTCCAATGGAATCTGGCTGTTCTGAATGCGTCATCGCATGCATAACTTTGTCTTCTAATTTTTCAACCAAAGCAACTTCATCACTATTTTCGACATAGACATACTCGTTAACAAAGCAGTGCAGTGACAGCGTAGATAAAAAATAAGAGAGGTTAGGAGATGGTTCGAGGTTCTCTAGATTCGCGAGAAGGGACCTACGAATCTTCGAAAAGAATCTCTCAAACTGTAGATCAGGTAGTGGGCATACTCGCATTAGATGATGAAGGAGTGGAACTTTATGCAGACTTTCTATGATTCCAGATAACTCTGCGACGTTCATTGAGGAGCTTGTTTCGAGCGGTAAATTCTTGATCAGTGGATCTTGTTGTAAGAGGCTGAGAATACTGGGGGCCAAATCCATTGGGCGCGTGAAGTTCCCCTTAGTTAAGATTTGGATAACTATTGGATAGAACTCGCGACACTCCGAACTGAACCTCACGTTCTTAATGGCGTCGCTGAAATTTTCGTATGCAGCGGGATAATCAGGTTGCAATGTTATCGCTTGTAAATAGCTGGCCACGGCGGCGTCTGGCCTGCCCACATTATTGAGCAAGATCCCGATGTTATTGTGAGCTGCCGCATAGTTGGGGTTTAAGGATATCGCTTGTCGGTAGCTTGCTTCAGCTTCGTCTAACCTGCCAAGTTCTTGGAGCGTGACTCCCAAATTGCTATGGGCTTCCGCATCTTGCGGTGATAGCTTCACAGCGGTCTGCATGGGTGCAAGTGACTCCTCCACTCTAGCCGTTTTCTTGAAGACAGCCCCCAACACCTTCCAAGCAAATGAGTGGGTAGGGAACCATTGAATAAGTCTTGTAGCGAGTGTCTCGGCGTCTGCCCATTTGCTGGCGTGATAATGTTCTGCTAGAAGATTGATTTGATCCTGAGATGGCGACGCCCCCGAGAGTTCACCTCGTGCTTTTGCCCTTTTACTTTTCTTTTGCTCAGAGGGCTCTTTCCGCTTTGCTGATACTGTCAGGTCCTTCCTGATACTAATCTTTTCCTTCGTTGGGGCTGTTTGGATTTGCTGGCGGAAAGGCTCTAATTTCTCTGTAGACACACCAGATTTTTCCCCGTCAACTAATAAACGCTCAGCCTCCTCAAGGTGCTTAGATTTTACTAACGCATCGATATAGCTCAGCCAAAACTGTTCGATCTGAGGATTGGAGTCCAACGCCTGCTTAAAAAATGGTAATGACTCTATCGGCTTACCTACGCCAACAGCCAATGCACCCAGATTGTGATTGGCATCAGGATTGTTGGGCTGCGTCTGAAGGATTGCTCGGTAAAGGCGTTCAGCATCTTGGAGCTTACCCTCCTTGTGTGCCGATAAAGCCTGCTGTAAAGCTTGATCTAGTGTCAGTTCCATTTGTATTACTCACGCCCTCACCAGAGATGGAAACATCATCAGGCAACCAGCAGACAAAGACTACGTCTATTCCGCATACCATGAAAAGAAAAAGAGGAAGCCACGTCTCGACGCAGACCTTAATATCTCTGGGCGGTAACCATCACAACCACAACGACAGTAGTCCCCCCGGGGGGGTATCTCGTTGACACCCTGCTGACACTCGTAAGTCAAAACAAGTGCATGTAGAAACAACGTAACGCAGGCGAGAAGGGCGTTTGAAGTGTGTTTAGGCGAGTTATCGTGTGTTGTCCCGTAGTGAAGGGAACTTAAAATCTAATGTCAGAATTAAAGTTATTCGCCGCCAAGTGGGCGATCGCCAGTTTCTTTACTTTCACCACTCTGTGGTTGCTGAATGTATCCAACACCTTTTACGTGATGCACTTTTCTAGCTGAAGATCAGGTACCCGAATGCCGCGGTCGAAACTCCTGAAAGCAAGAGTAGGAGCATAAAAGTCACGAAGGTTTCGGCTGAGTCATGTAATTCAACGTCACTCAACTTCCACCAACAAGCGATATGCATAATCACGGAAAGACCGAATCCATACCAAAGAAAATATTCACTCATCGTTCACCAAACCTACAGACTGCCAGCGGAATCGAAAGAACAATGAGAGGGCCTAATAGTTCCAATATGAATCCCATATTCTGGTGCTTGCTGGGCGGCCGGCTCTCAAGAGGCTCCTGCGGCGGCCAGAGCTACTAACCAACAAACTGGCCTTCATCAAACTGCCCCTCAAATATTTCCCCGCGCCAGAGGAGACGGCCCTGACCGTGGTACTGACCACCATCAAACTCGCCCTCATATTCCTCGATGATTTCACCGTGAAGCAAGTAGGTCATTTTGCCGCGACCGCTCGGCACCATCAGGTGATATTGATTTTCTAGCTTATTTACCTCGGCTCGATTCAGGGTTTCAGCCACATAGTCGCCAACAGCAACCTCACCCTCATATCTGCTCACTACAGCGTCGTAGTCAAAATCCTCGTCATAAACCTTCGTTTTGCCAAAACCGAACATAACCGCCCTCAGCTATTCAATAGACCCGCTCACATTAGCCTCTCACATTTGCTCTGACATGACCTCTCACATTGGCGGCGGTAAGATGTTTCCCGCGAGGGGATCAGATGATGGCTAGACTTAACTTTCTTAGAATAATTACATTGCTGGCGGCCTGCTCGGACGCTGTCTTTGCGGCTGAAACAGACAAAAAGACAGAGTGGGATTGCACACCCACAGCCACTCAATTCATTGGAGAGGCGTGGCGGTCTGAGATGATTAATGGGACATACCCATCAGGGCCAGATGTGTTGCTGGCATCGAAGCAAGGGTTAGATCCCGTTATTTTCACTTCGGGGTCGCCCAACCCGCGTCAAATTCGAAAGTTTGAGGCCAGTGAGATAAAGATACGCTGGGGGAAAGATGGGTATTACTATCTGGACGAGATGCGAAACCGCCGCTCACCAGAGGAGTGGGGAAAGATTGAAGGACACCTATGCGCCGAGTCGGCTTTTTCTCTGGAGTGCAGAGACAAGGATGGTGGATGGCCTCAGTTCATCCTGTTGTTCAATAAAAAGCTTGGGCTTTACTCGTTCCACAGTATCGGTGGATACGTTGGCAGAGTAAGCGCAGAGGGCCAACTACTTGATCGAGAATGGATGTCGGTGGGGTCGTGTAAAGCGCGCGACTCTGAGGGATGAAATGACTAAACCACTACTCGCCATTCTGCTGTTACTCACAGTCTGCCTGCGCGGTTACTCTGCCAACCCTGATGATGCGGCGTGGCTGATCTACGATGTTTCCTATGGAGACTACTTCCTACTCCGGATAGATATGAAGACAACACGTACTGGCACCGCTGAAATTGCGGGGGGAAATCATTACGCTGGCAGACGAGCCACGGGGTTATCTCTGCGGATGAACCGTTTCAAAGTAAACATAACCTCCGGCACGCTTAATATTAGTAAAAAAGGTGCCGTACCCTTCATGCAGGGTTCTATCAATCAAGCTGGTGATGAATATTCAGGGTACTTCCTTAACGATAATGGAAAACAAGTGGGCCGGTTTGTAGGTGCGTTGCAAGGACACACCTACCACCAAATGGACTTATTTCAGTTGAGCAAGCGAAGCTCTGGTAAGTATGACCCCTACCAGTGCGTTAACCGCGGCAACAACCAACGTTGCTACCACCCCCGTCGTAATAAGAAATCAACTTTCTTCACAAAGAAGAATTGTGAAGCGGAGCTTAAAGCTGAGACTGGCACTTCCACCCCCTAATGTATCTGGGCGGTAACCATCACAATCACAACGACGGTTAGCCCCCCTAGCTTCCTAAAAACCAAGTGCAAACAGCCGATATTTGACGGTACGACTGGATTTATTCAGCGGTTACGAGTGTCCCAATATCGGTGGCTTTGTGGCGATTACTATCAATACAAATATCAGTGCTTCAGTAGCCCACGCAGCTATGACTAGAAATAGTCGTGAGTTGGATACGGCTATGGAGAAGCTATCTACCGGTAAGAAGATTAATTCGGCTGCCGATAACGCCTCTGGTTTGGCTATCACTACGCGAATGACCTCACAGATTCAGGGTGCAGCTGCAGCGATCTCCAATGCGAGCGATGCAATTAACATGGTAAGGATCGCTGACGCAGCACTCATAGAAATCGAGTCCATGTTGCAGAGAATGCGAGAGTTAACGCTGCAAGCCGCGTCAGGAACTGTCACTGCTACAGATCGAATATATCTGGATGCCGAGTATCAGAATATGTTGCAAGGCATAGATCAGATAGTAGAAAACACAGACTATAACGGCATTGCTTTGCTCAATAATGACGTGGCGAAGGCGGACAGACTGATCACTTTTCAGGTAGGGGTTAACGCATCGCAAACCAAGACCTACTTTCCCGGGGTTTTCGTTGATGATGGCAGCCGCAGTAATGTCGGTGCTATTTATCAGAAAGCGCCTAACATACTCAGCTCCACTCTCCATACAGGCGTTTCTTCTTCATACGCGGCTGATAACTTTCAAGCGGCGTTGAAGGCTATTGATGGTGCGCTTTTGACCGTCGAAAGGCAGTACGCTGAGAACGGATCCTTTATCAATACTATGACGCGAACCGTGGATAACCTGTTCAACACGCAGGTCAACACCGAGGCGGCCCGAAGCCGTATTATGGATTCCAACTACGCTCGAGAAACATCAAATCTGGCTCGCACCCAGATTGTCCAACAGGCAGGAATGGCGATGATTGCTCAGGCTAATGCGCTACCAAAGACCGTCATGATATTGCTAAGCGACTGATCCAATCCCATCCCCTAATGTATCTGGGCGGCAACCATCACAATCACAGCTGCCGTCTACTTTGAAGGCCCTATTTTTAGTACAAAACTATATCCAACACTCGACAGCTTGCTCCGGTTTTTAGGCTTACGACATAAAGCTCCTCAGTGAGAAACCCTTCATCGTAGTAAGTGATGGGTGAATTGCCGGTTACTCTACAAGAATTACTGACCAAGAGCTCTCCGTCGCTGGCAACTAAAGCTTTCCCAGATGATCTCGGCTCAACATCAATGATAAATCCGGTATCTGTATACTCAAAGCAGGACGTAGGTTCGCTAATGATGTCTAACCTGAAAAGGGCTGACTCTTCCTCTATCGTATACCATCGCCCGGACTCAGTTTTGAATACCAAATGCTGGTCACTCGTACTCCAGCTCCTTCCCTCATTGTTCCTGGCAATAAGCCCATTCTTCATTTCAACTTGGCTGTCGTAAGAGGCGGCATAATAGGCGGGTGAAGTGATACAAGCGTATAACTCCCAACTAGTGCCACCTCCGTTATTAGAACCCGAGTCTTGCGAACCGAAAGGGGCGATTCCCTCGGCTTTAAAACTCTGTGAGGCTCTATCCCACTTCAGCAGGAAATCCCATCGCTTGCCCTCTAAGGTTGGCCCGCTGACCAGGTAAGTTTGATTGTCTATAACCGTCCATGACTCTGACGTACTGATGTCAACCGCCGAGTCTGAGGAAATGAATGCGCTGACAAATTTTTCCGTCGTGAAGTTTGTTTCTGCGTCGTTATAGTTCCCATCGTTGTCGAATGCCCTGACTCTAATTTTATGCTCTCCAGGACTTAAGGCTTTGTAGTTGTATGCCATCGAAAACCCCCCTGTATCTGAGTAGGGGTAGTCCGGGAACGCCTCTCCAACATCAGGCCTGTCACCGTAATGACCTAGGTAGAACGCAAACTCGTCGTCGATATAGACGTTTAGTAAGTAATTGCCCATGCCCTCGGGGGATACGGCCCAACCCCGCAAATTTGAAATTCCCGAGTAGCGCTCCCCTCTAACCGGCTCCTCAATAGTTACTCGTATACTAGTATCGCGCTCAGCAAACGTGAGCTGAGTGGCGACTATCAAAAAAAGCCCTAGTGCTACCCGTAACATCACTGCCCTCGCTGACTAATCACCAGACTTCTCCGATGCTACCAAACCCTAGTTGCGTTGACATGACCTCTCACATTGAGATAGTCCTGCGGTAAGCTCGGGGCATGACTAAACCACTACTCGCCATTCTGCTGTTACTGCCACTGGTTTCGCCTACCGCTGTTGCGCACAGTGGAGGCTTGGACTCCAACGGATGTCACGCTGGTAGTCAGCCCTACCATTGTCACAGATTGCCTAGTGACATGGTTGGCAATAGGTTGAGATGTGACTTGGGTAGCCGCTCGTCAGAGTGCGTGGCTGGTGAACCTTTGGTGCAAAGGAAAATTCAAACGTTAGATGAAGAAACGACGGGGCAAAGAGCGAAACCAAAAGCTTCAATTGATGACGCCGAAAAGCTTTTTCATAGGTTGGCGTGGCAGATTGACGAAACTGATATTTTGAAAGACGCGAAAATTTTCCAGAAAGAGAAGGCTAATTTAGTGCGCATCAGGTGTGTTGGAAATGCAACCTCAACCACTGAGTTCTCTAACGGCGATCAAGGATTAAGCGAGGAAGAGGTAACCCGGGTTTTTTATATTGGTGAAGAGTTATTTTTCGCAGGGGAAGTTGAATTAATTTTACTGGCTCGTTGGCAAGATCATAGTTGGGTTAACCAGTATCCAGATCTTGTTCGGCTAGTAATTAGTGATGATCAGATCTCTCTAACAACTTATTTTCCTGTGGATCCTCTTGGCGGACTTAACATAAGCGAATACGTGGGAGCACTGGATGGGACGGTGACAGTTGCCCACTGGAACTTCGATTTCATCTTAGACCGTAGGTCTGGCGAACTAATTGGCAACGACCGTAAATACTATGAGACTGAGAACTGGTGGGTTAATGGCCAACAACTCCCAAACTTTTCTATCCGCACCAGGACCATAGCTTCATGTCAGGTGTCTCCTGATACACCGAAATTTTAGCCGCTACGGGACACAGTGCCAGCTCACGCCAATCTCACCCCCTAATATATCTGCGCGGCAACCATCCCAATCAAAACGGCAGATAACCTCTTTTTTCAAACCCAGCTTTTAAGTGTGCCAGTAGGATCATCTGTATCAGCGACAGGCGTTTACGGCCCCCCGGGGCGTTGACCCAGCATCGCTCTGTGTATCAGAAATGCTATTTTTTTTGGCGCAAGTGACAAAAAATTAAGGGTGCAGCCTAACTGTCTTTCTTCGGTTGAAACCATAGCGTTCCAATAATCACAAGGAGGGCGGTAAGACAGAGCAGCAGACCAACTGAATTATCGAACAGGGTAGGCTCCTCAGGTGGAAACATTTCTAATACATAAGAAGAGTTGACGCTGAGCTCAACTCCTGATTCACGCAGACGCTCAAGGTTAGAAAAAAACCAGTATTGATCCCATGAAAACCACTGCATAAACCAAAAATTTGTTAGAACAACGCAGCCGCCGAATATTGTGATGACAACCTTAGCTGCTACGTTAGCTCCTTTCTCTACAGCTACAGACGCGAATCTTGCGGCTATCCAAATAGCGATCATGCCACCCATGAAATTTATCGCCGTAGCGATTCTTGCAGCACCTAGTGCAGCCCAAATATCACTCTCCATAAATCACCTCCTATCAAACACACTGTGAAATTAGCAGATCGCGCGAAAATTGACGTGAAATGATGCGTTGCAAAAACGCGAAGTACTGTTTTGTATTTGCGCGCTGTATTGCCTACGTAGGCTGAGTGCCAAAGACACGTAAAATGAGCGCCACATCAAAACAATTGATCATACCCCGATGGCTCCACCCTCTAATGTATCTGGGCGGTAACCATCACAACCACAACGACAGTAGTCCCCCCGGGGGGGTATCTCGTTGACACCCTGCTGACACTCGTAAGTCAAAACAAGTGCATGTAGAAACAACGTAACGCAGGCGAGAAGGGCGTTTGAAGTGTGTTTAGGCGAGTTATCGTGTGTTGTGCCGTAGTGAAGGGAACTTAAAATCCCCCGCCCATTGCAGTCGTGCCGGTTCAAGTTCAGCTGCGGGCACCACAATTAACCGAATAAACACTTTCATTAGCCTCTCACATTTGCACTGGCATTCCTTCTCACATTTAGAGGGCGCTTTGGCAAGCGGGGCTGCTA
Source organism: Halieaceae bacterium (assembly GCA_902518075.1). The sequence goes on from CABYEX010000006.1 coordinate 30,555, forward strand.
CTGATAACTTAGTGGTGCATTCCTTAATAGATACCGGTGAGACTACGTACAATGAGCACATTAACGCCGAGCATAATCGCGCTAGTAGCGACTGCAGTTATCTGCCAAGTAATTGGTGCCTCATTAATGCCATTGACGAAAGGGCTGACGGAGGTCGTTCCGACAATAGGCTTTGGTATCGCTTTCTCTGCAGGTCTAGGCATCATGGCGCGTTTGATAAACAGTGGAATCAATTTGAGCGCGCTAGTGCCCTTCATGGCGGCAGTTGTTCCGCTATGCGTTATAGCAGTTGGAATAATATTCTATGGCGAATCTGCGTCGGCCTTAAAAATTTCACTGCTAATCATTTCATGTCTGACAATCGGCTTTGCGAGCAGCATGTCTTGAGAGACGACTAAAACATTAGTCCCCATTCGACTGTTACTTGTCACCTGATCCAGCGGTCTGACCCTGCGCTCGGATATAGTACTTACAGCCTTGTACAGTTGCCGTTTAGTGAGCTCCAGGTGAGGGTGGCGCTAAACACAGACTCAGTAACGGAATCGCCTCGCCAGGTTTTGCGGCCGTGATGTTTAAGCTTTTGTACTCGACGCTGCGGGCCTGCATTAGATTCGCCAAAATTTCTGCCCTCAGTGTTCAGTAACCATTCAGCGAAGCAGCGTTAAGCTTTTCAGAGGCAATGTCACATGACTTTGTTTAAGTGTCAGAAGTCCGGTGATGGTGTCAGCGCATCATGTCTTCTAGAGGAGGATACACATGAAAAGTCTAATTCCGGCTTTGCTCGCAGCAACGCTTGTTTCCACCAATGTAAATGCCCTTGGCAAGCGGGAAGAGGGGGTATTGATCGGTATTAGTTCTGCAATTCTCATTAACTCTGTAATGCTGGACAGAGAACACAGTGACGTGAGTGACTACAGGCATGGCCATCATGATCAATATCGCCGGTCGAGGGATAATGAGTTTCCAGTTTTCCGGTGTCGCGACAACTCGGTTCAATGCGCGTATGAGCGAGGGGTCTGGGAGCGTGAAAAGGCTATTTGGGTGCAGGAGAGGAATCGCGCCTACCGATGTGGCCGGCATCGAGAATGTCAGTAGGAAAAGATTCTCTGTTGACCTGAATTTTGACGGCTTACCCGAGGTGATGGACTTACCTGCAATGGGTTCCACTTTATCGTGAGGGTTTTACATCGCCCGAGGTTGGGCTGACACAGTCATGTTCGACCGCTAAGGGGCATTTGAAGTTGAGGTTATGTGAGCCCTGAACCTCTCATTGCCTCGACTTTCTTAAAAGTTTGCAAATCTAAGGGGTAAGTACCAGACATGCTGAATTTGCAGCTCCAGATCTAGTTGCCTGCGTCTCCGTTATTTTTTTATCGATTCATATATCTTTTGGGAAAGCTCCCGATGTCCTAAGTCCCTGGCGATACTAATGTGTGCTCAGCACGACGATATAGCCTGGTTGGGATACGGGGTCCGGATTTTCGCAACCAATTGCAAATCTATAGGGAGCGTGACGATAAAAACCTGATGCTGCCTCTAGAATGTCGAATATCTAAATGTCCGGATTTTTATTCGGGCGATGTTGGTGGTAAACGTTGCTAGTAACTAAATGTTTGGCATCATCTTCTTCGAGGGGCTCGTGTCTTGAGAATTTTGGTTTCTCTCTTATGCATGCTCGTACTATTAAGTGGCATACGCGGCTACGCTGCCACCGTTAGGTCGGCGGTGACGCTACTTGCGGAGCCAACGCAGCGATCAATGGTCGTCGCAACCGTGCCCAAGGACGGGCAAATCAAAATTATGTCTCGGAAGGGATTGTGGTCAGAGGTGTGCTACGCGGACGCCTGTGGCTGGCTTCGCATAACGGCGATTTCAAGAGATTCCGGGGCAGCTATTACGAAAACCTCGTTGGCGGCGCTGAAAACTGGGAGGGAAGGAGTAGGCAATGCTGTTTCAAGCACTGGAGTACGTGGCCTTGACGCAGAAGCTATAAAAGTTGAGCAGCCAGATTACGACGCTTTGGTAGCCCTCAAGCAGTGGCAGGTTACTTCTGATCAGGCGGATGAATTTGCCGAAGAGGGCCTGCTGGAGGATCGATCGCTGTCGGCGTTGGCGCAACCTGCGGACGAGCCGTCCCACCGAGTGCAAGAGTCTCGAATGTCTAGAGACCCTGCGCAGCCCAGCACCTCGCAGCCAAGAAAGACAAACCGCATTCAGGCGTCTGATGATGATTGGTGAAGCCCAGGGTAATCGCCAGCGTTTTTTTATCCTCGCTGCAATGCTGCCGATTTTTGTGGTGTTGAGGGTCCTCGACGCACACGCTCAGCCTCAAACCAATGCCGAGCGGGAAGCGGGTGAGGACATCGTGGCGGTGTATTTAGGCGCAGCGCCCTTGACCCAGAACGTGAGCTTAAATCGATACGTGAGCTTAGTGGGTACGAGGGTGGCGTCAAAATCTGAGCGCAGCGCTTTGTCCTGGACCTTCGGAGTGTTGGCGTCTGGCTCTGTGAATGCGTTCTCTGCACCAGGTGGCTACATCCTGGTGACAGAAGGTCTACTCGGTATGCTAGAGACGGAAGACGAATTAGCAGCTGTATTAGCTCACGAAGTTTCCCATGTAGTGAGGCAACATCACTGGCGGATTATTCAAAAACAGCAACAAGCAAGTGCGCTAGTGGCAAAGATGCAGGGGAACATGAGTACCTCAAATGAATTATTTACAGACATGAACTCATTGTTCTCGGACATGATGACAAGAGGTTTAGATAAGAGTGCGGAGTTTGAGGCTGATCGCGACGCCATCATTTTAGCCGCTAATGCTGGGTATGATTGCACGGCAATTTTTAGTTTGCTCTCTAAGTTAGAGGATTTAAAAGGCTCCAGTGAATCCTCATCCTTGATTTTTCAAACACACCCATCTCCTGCGCAACGTATGGATGAACTCTCGTCCGCCGTAGTCCCTGAGTTAGATAGTTGTGCCACCCCGTCGCCGGCGGCCGGCCGTTATCAAAGGTACGTGCAGATTGAGCCATAGAAGCGACCTCATGGTGGGAGCGGGAAAAATGTGATGAGAAGCGTTCGGTTACTGGAGGTGTTCTCAAAACTTATTTATTCCTTTGGATTTTTGAGCAGGGAACTCAGGACGCAATTTTTCATTGGGTTGGCAGCCTTATTTTCGCTGTTCACTATTTTTTATTTCATAGACGCTTTTCTTGGCGGGACGACCGAGCAGTCTCTGGACTACGACGCAGGGTCCCTGGATTTCGCTATGGACTGGCGGCTCTCTTCCCCCGACGCTAACCACGACATTGTAATAATCGACATCGATGAGCGAAGTCTCGCGATCATGGCCCAGGAATATGGGCGATGGCCGTGGCCGCGGGCGGTCATTGCAGATTTCTTAGCAATTCTGTCCGAAAGCGAACCAGCTGCCGTTGGCATCAATGTCATGTATAGCGATCCAGATCTTCAGGATTTGGAAGGAGATCAAATTCTCGATGAGATAATTTCTTATCTGCCTAATGCAGTCTTTCCGATGACTCGCTTATCGCCCGAAAACGATAAATTAAGTGAAGTTGGCGTCGGCATGCTGCCCGGTGTGCGCTTGTCGAGCGAGGAGTCAAGCTCTCGGAGCATTTCGATGCTCTTTACTATGTTTCCGTCTGCTCAAGAGCAAATGGGGCTAAATAACCTCGTTATCGACGATGATGGCCTAGTTAGACGGTTTCAGCCATTCTGGTTAGAAGAAGATTCTTCGATACCCTCTTTTGCGTATCAAATGCAGAGAGTCTCAGGCGCTGATGGGTGGTCAGCCGAGTCTGACTTTAGCGAGTACCTCATTAACTGGAGAAATAAAAAAGAGACTTATCCCCGAATATCTTTTGTCGATGTGTATCAATCTATGATGGGGGTTGGAGATTTCGACTTGACTTCTCTGAAGGGTAAATATGTTGTTTTAGGTTTGACCGCGCCAGGTCTTGCTATGTTCAAAGGGACAGCGCTATCGCCTATCACGGACGACAATTTGATAATTGCGACCTCGTTGGATGACCTCTTAAGCGATACCGGCCTACGAACGCTTCCCTCTTGGTTAGTAGCGCTCATCTCAATTGGCACGTTTTGGACGCTCGCAATTTGTTATCTGAAAGAGGTTGATGACGAGCTGATTGATCTCGGCTTTGTTATGTATGAAACGATCGCAGTCTTTATCACGTTGGGATCAATCAGTTTCACCAGATACGCGTTTGATCTCTCATATGTCGCGGCGAGTGCGCTTGCCTTTTATTCTGTTGCTGCTGTTTACGAGATACCCACAAAAGGCTCAATGCGGGCTGTTCGACGCTTCTACGCTTCTAGGGCATGGCTTGAATCCAAAGATCTTGTGGCGATCGCTTTCTACGATATGGACGATAGATTTAATGAGTCTGCTCGCACATTTCAGAAGCGGTTGGGTGCTAAGAATGTGTATCAGATCGATAATCTTTTTTCTGGGGAGAGTATAGCTAGCGAAATCTTGGAGCCTATCCGGTTGTTATTACTGCTGAATACTGATCCTATTGAGGCGGAGCTGGCAGAGTTGGATTCCAAGGTAGGGATTGCACTCTCAAGATTAGAGAAATCTGCAGACGAAGAGCAAATTAGATGGCAGATCAGTGAGGTGGCTTTGAAGGCCTCTTTGACGCTTCTGCCAGAGCTCGAGAACCGCGAGGGACTGTCTTAATGAGACCGGCGAAATGACTTTTTATGTTTCTGGCGCTGCCACGAAGGTATTTATCAGCGCTATCGCGCTAATCAGTAGCTCTTTGCTGGCCTTCCCCCAAAAAGGTGTAGCGCAGGAGCCACCACAAACTATTTACTGGGCTGGCGTGGCATTCGTTGGCTCTCCAGCAGAGGTCAAACAACGGAGCCCATTTCTTTCGGCGATAGTTGAGGAGCAGGGTATTTCTACGCTCAATCAAAGGACTTGGTCTGAGCTTGAAAAAATTGAGCGTAAAGACATTAGGTTTACCAGAGAGTTGGGAAGTACCGAGTCGAATAACGCGATTGCGATGGCTTTGGCACTGGATTTTGAACAGCTCAATCCCTATTACATCCCAGCATTAAACTCTGTCTGCGTCGCACAAGCACAGGTTTATGCCCAGATCCTAACCTTCGATATGGCACAAAAAAAATTACTGAGCGCGTTCCCCATTGTCTCTAAAGGAGTTCGCGATTGTGAGCAGGGCACCGACGTGCTGTCCAAAACAAAGGGCCGTGAGTGGATCTCAGATGCTTTCTTAGGTGAGGGTGAGTCGCTAATTAATGAATTTCCTAGCGCAATGAAAGATTTGCCCCTCAATCGAGGGTGGCTGGCAAATATACAAGTTGGCGATATCAAGTTAGGTAGCCATGCTAAGGACGCCTTGGTCGCACGTGGCATTTCCGAGAGATTTTACAAGCGTTGGCTAGCTGCTCAAGTGACGTCAAACATGTCAGCAAAAGTAGCGATTCCCGTATTGCCGTACGGCTTGGGCCAGGCGATTGGGGGGGGCAATGCCTCTCCGCTTCAGTGAGACGTCCGCATTCAATATAAATTTGCCGCCAGCAGACTATGTCCTCGATTTGACTGCTCGCGGCTACGTTAAAAAGACTACCGGAGAAACTGCGAATACAATCGACAACACATATATCTTCGGCGTGGGGCTGTCGTTCAAGCATCCGATGCTTGATGAAGTTTATTTTGAAGAAAATCTCCAATTTTTTGAGGGTAGGAGAGAAAACAAAGCTGACGGGATTCCGCCTTGGGAGAGTTTTGAGAGGTTAACTGTTACTTCAGTCCGGCAGATTTTCAGTCAATTTTCTGACCCGGATCAGAAATGGGCTAAAAAATACGTCAACAACCTGAAAAAGAAAAAAGCTTCTTGGAAGTCTATTCGCAAGTCATTCCAGAGAGTGGAAGAAGAGATTTTCAGCCAAATTAGAGGGGATCAGGAATGAAGAATAGCTACCGACTTTATGCATTTGCGCCTATAGCCATAGTTAGTTTGCTGACTTTCAGCCTGCTTGGAGTTTCAGACGTACAAGCGCAAAGTTATGCTCAGGGCGTAGCGTCAGTCCAGATGAAAAGAAAGTGTAAAGACGACATGCCACGAAAGCGCGAGGATTACGATGCCGCGCTTAGCAATGCAAAAGTCAACTCGATTCGCTCATGGACTGCTCAGAAAAGCACCGCCTTCGCCGAGCTTTATCAGAATTCCGAGCAACAGATCATCGGGCAGATAGATACCTACTTGCTCAATCCGGTGATCATGTCGAAATGCGATAAGAAAACATTCACTATTTCAGTGAGGTCAGTGGTTAACGAATCAGCGCTCGGACAGCTGATGGCACGTAATAAGCCCCAGAACAGCGTCCGGTCTCGAATGACAGCTGTTTTTGTCGCGCGAAAGCAAACGAGCGTGAAGAGCTACGACGCCAAGGTTACGAAAATCAGCGAGTCGCAAGAGTTCTCAGAGGCAGAACAGTCTGCTGATGTGTCCGGGTCAGGAATGGCAGCTTCTGGTTACAGCTCGACCAGAACTGTGAATACCACTGGTGGGAGCACCGAGAGAAAAAGCGACAGAATCGCGTGGGATGTCTTTCAATCGGATGGTTTAGATGCGGCTGTAAATGAGACCTTCTCTTCTTTTGGGTTTCGTGTGATCGATTCTGCTCAAGTAGCTGGGCGGTTTCCCGGATTTGACGTCAATCAGTTTCGAGAAGAATTTGGTGTAGGCGATGATCTTACGCCAGAGACAAAAAATTCGGCCTTTAACGCCATAGCAGGCAAGATCCCATTACTAGTAATCGCGACCGTCGATGTTTTGGGTTCGCAAGTCTCAGAAGACGGCAGTGGAGCGATTGAAGTTAGTGTCTCTGTTAAAGCTCAGGTGTACCAGGACGACGGACTGTTTTATGAAACCGTTGCATCAGTGGCACCCACGCAAAGGAAGGCCGCAGGGCAGAGCGAAAGCGCAGCAGAGACAGACGCTCTTGTTTTAGCAGCAAAAGCGGCCAGCACCGAAATTGTTAATCAACTTAATGCCCAGGGGATTCAATGATGAAAATAAACTTAATCATAGCTCTGCTCTTTTCCCTAGCGCTGATGTTAGCGCCAGGTGCAAATGCGCAATTCGGGAAATTGCTCGGTGGTGATAAAGACGATGATAAAAAGGAGGAAACATCTTTAGGTTCGCCTTTTGGTGCGCTACTTGGCGGAGGCGATGAGGAGGAGGAGCCTGCATTCGTGCTCGCCACTGCAGCGGAGTGGTTGGCGAAATCAGAAGAGGACCAGGCGGCATATATCTCTGAGATCAGGGAAATCTATCCACAAGATCCGCCAATCGGTAGCCCTGAGGCTGCAGAATTAGCTGCACAGCGAGAGAAAGAGGAGGGCGGTCTCGGGTTTTTGAAGAAGGCCAATTCAGTTCTTGGGGGCGGGTCTGAAGTTGACGAAGCTGAGCTCGTCAGGGGCTTTGATGACGAGAAGCTCAAAATCTATCTGGCATTGGGCTCACAGGAACGTGTGAAATACGCTCTGACCAATGATCAGGAGCTGATGGTTAGGCTATTTAAGGACTCGCTGATGGAAGTGGCGCAGGGCCAGGGAAAATTGCTCCGAGCCTTCAATCTTAATGACGAAGCGGCCGCGTTAGAAGCCTCAGCCGCCCTTATTGCTGGTGAATGTGATAACGCGTGTCTTGAGGGTGTAATTGAGCAATCAGAGGTGGCGACTGCCTCCATAGAGAAGTTGTCCGCCGACAGTGCCGAGATGACTGATGATGGAAAGGCCCAATACAGCGGGGCGATGGGTGATTTTGGCGCTGGAACAATCAATCTAGTCTTACTAGTGCCGGTTGCTGCGGAGTGGGGTCCCCGCGCGTTGAATTCTATTGCAGAAGAAACAACATCGGGCATGGGCAACGCGTTAAATGCGGGTTTGGCTAGTGCCAGTGCCGAGATGGAGGCTGCAGGTCAATCTGAGGAGGAACAGGCTGCCTCGGCTGCGGAGCGCGAGGCGTTAGCGAAGGAGGCTGAAGCAGCTGGTGAGGCCATGGCGGGAAATATTGAGGAGCTGCTAGCGCCGGGTTTACTGGTTGTCACAAAAGGGCTGCCCCTCATTAAGGATTACGTAACCTTGTTCTACGACCTTATTACTTACGGAAAAGAAAAGAAGCTCGATACTTCTGGCGCTGAGGATTTTGACTTTGGCGATATCTAAGCGGCATTGCCGATTTTTAGTGGCCTGATTCGCATGAGGCCACATTTCCTAATACCTCTTTTGCTGGCGTTGCTGTGCGTGACGCCTATTAAAGCGGCTAACAAGGTCGTCCTAGTTCCAGTAGAGGCCAGTGGCTGGGGCGAGTCAAAACGTGACGCTACCCTCGCTGCGCTCGGGGAGGCAATTGCCAAGGTTAACGGGAGAACTGTTGCCGCCGCGAATTCTATGAAGCGCGCTTCAGTAGAAACGGGCGTGGATGACGAGTCTACCTATGAATGGCGTAAAGAGCTGAAAAGCGAGGTGGCAGATAGTTTAAGAGGGGTCGTCGATAGTTATGAAATTTTGTCTGAGACAGCTGACGGGAATGGATGGGAGATTGCCGTACGGGCAATGGTCGCGAAATTAGTTAGTGACGGGTCTAAGCGGAAACCGCTCGCTATAATCCCGTTCACAACTGGGCGTGGCGATATATCTATTTTTGGTGAGAGCTGGGATAGGGAGGAGGCTAGCAGAATCCTTACTCAGCTCCTCGTGGATAAAATCACCAGTACGAGACGATTCGCTGTGATCGACAGGGAATTCATCGACGTGACGCAGCAGGAGGCTTCACTAAAGGTGAATAACCCTCTTATGCCCATGACGCAGCTGCTGGAGTTGGCCAACCGTCTAGTTGCTGAATACATGATCGTAGGACAGTTAGAGAGCATTACTGCGACTAGGACCACTAATTACGTGGAGATTCTGAAGCGAGACGTGTATTCAGACAGCGCCTCTGCGACGGTTGCGTTAAGAGTTATCGACGTTGGCTCTGACCAAGTGAAGTATGCGGGCACTGATGTTTTCTATTTTGGGGATGACGAGATCCCTAAGAGTGGAGGCGCTACGGCTGTCGGTACCAAGCTCCTTGAGGCGGCAGCAGAGCGCATCACAGAGGCCATGCTGGATGCTATCTATCCCATTTCTTTAGTTGCGATCGATGGTGACATAGTCACGCTTAATCAGGGCGGAGATACTATTAGCTCAGGTAACTTGTACGAGCTATATCGGTATGGAGATAAAATTATCGATCCATACACCAAAGAATCTCTGGGGAGATCAGAAACGCTGGTAGGTGAAATCTCAGTTGAGCGAGTTAATCCAAAAACGTCTCTGGGTCGAATTGTGCGACGAGAGCCTGGTGAGGTTCTTGAATTTAAGCAAAAGGCCTATGTATTGAGGCTGAAAAAGCGACAAGAAGATCCCAATGTGGAGTTATCTCGACAGCGGAAACAAGACAGGAAAAACAGTATTTCGGATAGGAAGCAAAAGACAGATGATGATTGGTGAGCGATCAGTATCTGTTCAGACATTTTCCGATAGGCTACTAAAACAAAAGGGGTAAGCGGATGAAAACGAAGCTTTTGAATGTGGTGGGGTGCCTAGCACTCTCTATGGGTCTGGTCATAGCAGAGGTTGAGCCGGCATTCTCCCAACAGGATGAAGGTGTCCAAGCTGTATTGGACGCGCAGGCTGATAGCGCGCCACTTCCGCCCCCTATGGTTGACGATGCTCAGGCTGTCCTCAGCGACTGGGTTGCGAGCAAAGGCTGGATAGAGGGTTGGGACTCTGAAAAAAATAGGATGATTTTGATTCAGGAGGTCTCCGGGCGAATTCGGCCTAATGAAAAAAATTTCTTGTTGAAGAGAGCTGCGCTTTATCAGGAGGCTGAACTGAGACTAAAGGCCAGAATCATTGAGTCATTTCTGACAGAAGTTGATGCCTCAGTCATTATTGATGTGCCGGGTAATCCGCTGGCAAGGCAGATGGAGGCCATCACATCTGAGTATGAAGATTCGCTGCAGCAGGCAAGATATGCCGTTGAGGATGCACAAGAAGACTACGATGACATATTAGAGGCATCTGACCTTGCGATCGCTGATGATCTTGCCGGAGTAACTTTGCAGGATAGGTTAAACGCAATTTTGGATGGGATAGCCAAAAAGCTAGACGAGAACTACAGCAGTGAAGCGATTGCAGCTGAAAAGTACAAGCGCGCAAATGAGCTCAGGGCTAAGGTAGAAGAGGCAAAACAAAATGTCAGGCGAGCACAAAGCTTGGAGGCAGAGATACAGAAAAGAGCCTCTGAAGAGCTTAAAGCCGTCCGTGGTGAGTATGCTAAGTCTCAGGAAACATCAGTAAAGACGTTTTCACAGATGCCACTCTTGGGTGCGGTCGTGCTGAAAAGTGCAGAGGCCTACGACGGTCGAAGAGATTACCGTGTTGCCGCAGTCATGGCGTGGAGCCCTAAGCTACAAAAAGAGGCGGCGGAGATTTTACTGGGAACCGGCAAGAATAAGCCGCGACCTAGCAAAGGAACGTTCCAGGAATGGATAGGTTCTCTAGATCTGTCCGACATGATAGGTACCAGAAGGTATTTGGCAGGTGACGGCAGCGTCAACTTCGTTGGATTTGCGGCAGCCGAATATGACCCTAACAACGTAGGTCGTGAGTCAGAGATCCGTGCGTTTGCTAGCCAGCAAGCTAAGGGAATGGCAGTTTTGTCAATGAAATCTGACGTTGAAGTCACTCGCATTGCGGAAACCACGACTTTTGGCGTCGATGGCGCAGATGGGCGCGAAGATTTTAGCTTTGCCAACATGTCAGAAAATATGGTGCAGAGCACGGACGGTGCCGTATCGATATCGGGATTAATTTCTCCGTCGCCGAAGCGGACTGTCCATAAGCCCTCTGGTAAGGCAATTTTTGTTGCTTACGCTTACGTAAACAGTGACATCGCGGCAAAGTCACAGGCTTTTCGCGAAGAAACCTATGCTCTAAAGCGCTGGATAAGCGAAGATCAAGCGGAGAGACGGGGTAAAGAAGCGGGTATGCGAGCGGCAGCGGAGGAAAAGAAAGATGATCGTGCTGCCTACAATGAGGGTTATGTAGAAGGTCGAGGGGGGGTTCGTGAGACTGATGCCGCCAATCAAGCTGCGGCGCTTCCCATGGAGACAGAAGAGCAAGTACAACCAATAGCTCCGGAGCCTCAGCGTACTATCGACGCGGAAGCAGAAGCCGGGACTTTTATGGATGACTCCGACGTTGACGATGATTTCTGAGTGATCGAGGCGAATAGACTAAGGTGAATCGCATTTGTGCCACGAACGCGGTAAGAGAATGTTCTGCGTTCGTGGCGCTGGTAATTTCGGTTTCACTTCTCATGAGCACTCAAGCTGAGGGATTCAATCTAGAAGCATTCCAAGTATTTGAGGATCACCGCGAAGAGATCCTGGCCTCGGAATCGTTAATCGAAGTCTCGGGTTTCGCAATGTTCAAAGTCATCGTGCGTGAAACTGATGGAGGCAACAGCTACGTTACAGCTCAAAAAGCTGGAGAAATGTTGACTGTGCTTAATGTCCACGCACACAGCATCTGTGGGGAACGGGGGCAACATCTCAGCGCGGCTAAACCTATAAACTTTCAGCAAGTCCCGTTTCAACAGATCTATCTGAAAAGTAGTAAAGACGTTCATTTGTTTGTTTTTAGCACCGAAGCAGCACTTTTAGATCAAAGTCTCATCTCAGCCTGCGAGGGTACGGCCAACATCTGATCCCGACAATTCGCGAAGGAGATTGAGAATACGCTGTCTACTTGCAGAAGATGATGCCCAGATAAGCAGGAACCTGTCCGACGGGCTGAGCGCCGCGGGTTATACCGTTGATGCTGTTTTCGACGGCCGCGAGGCAATTTATTTTGCGTCGGAATTCTCCTATGAGGTGGCGATCGTCGATTTAGGTCTGCCTATTTGTGACGGCATGCAGGTCATAAAAGCAATTCGAGCCACAGAATGCGCACTCCCCATCATCGTCCTGACCGCAAGGACGCAGGTGGCACAAGTGGTGGCAGCGTTAGAGGCAGGTGCTGATGACTATCTAAAAAAGCCCACAGAGGTTCCCGAGGTGCTTGCTCACATCGATGCTGTTTTAAGACGGGCATCAGCAGCTAGCCATACATTAGATCCAGTCATGTGCTACTCATCTTATGAGTTGGATGTTCGTCGGCGAGAATTGAAGGTGGACGGGCGCTTAGTAGATCTAACGACCGCAGAGATGGCAATTCTTGAGAAATTATGGCGAAACGCAGGATGTGTTGTCAGCAAACGCGAGATAGCCGAGAGTTATCAAAAGGACCCTGATGTTGAAACCTCGGCAAATAGTGTGGAGGGACTCGTTGGCCGCCTAAAAAAGAAGTGCTTGGATAAAGCTGGGGGGATTGGGCTTCCCATTAAAACTGTCCGCGGACAAGGATATCTATTTGACGATTCGGACGCTTTGTGAAGCGCTCGATCATCATGTCTTCGGTGTTAGGCTCGAGTCTGATCGTGGTTCTGATCACGCTTACCCTGTCTATTCTAGGCAGCAAATTCATCGCAGATCGAATAGAGGCCACTGCAAAATCACAGCTCGGGCAACTCGCAGCTATCGTGTCGAATGGCCTCTCTAACACTGATAACGGTTGGCATTTAAATCTGAGTCAAGATTTCGAGCTCAATAGCTTCTCGAATAGCCCCTCCGCGATTAATGGGACACCGAGAGCGGGTCTCTGGTTAAGCGGCGATGGATTTACGGAATTTAATCCTCTTCCCAGCGAGCTCGGCATCGAGCCATTTCAGAAGGGAAGTAGTTTGTTCGCAGCATTGCTGAGCATTGAAGGAGAGATGATTTGGCGCAGCGGCTCATTTGAGGATGGGCACCGCGTTGAAACAGAAAATCAAATTTCTGTAGCTGCCGTAGCCACGGCAAATTGTGAAATCAAAAACGGGACGGCCTGTGTATTGGTGCCGTTTGAGAAATATTCCTCGGGCGGTGAATACCAAGTTTTCGTCGGCTTAAAAGACGACTCAATTAAGCTAGAGACCAGTAGGATCTTAAATTGGTTTTATCTTTGTTTGTTTTTTTTGGCTCTACTTTTACTGGTTATGCAAGCGTTCGTATTGGTTTACGCCTACCAACCCTTGAAACTGCTTAGCAATACGGTCGCGCAAATAAAAACCGGTGCCAGAGAGAAGATCGACGGTCCGACTCCCACTGAGTTAGAGCCCTTAGTAGACAGTTTCAATCAGCTATTAACGGCCGAGGCTGATCGGAGAAACAAGCTTCGGTCAGCTCTCGAGCGTTTAGCGCATGTCCTTAGAACTCCTCTGACAGTCTTGCAGTCGCGTAGCTACTCCAATCTTGATGATCAATCTGCTGTTCGTGAGCAGACGAATCGTATGTTGAATATTGTTGAACTGGAACTTAAAAAGGTAAGCACGTCGCAAGGTGCCGGCGTTGGAACGCAGAGAACAGTCTCCGTTGAACCTATCCTGGCGAGAATCGTTAGCGCGTACAGCGAATTGCCACGACTGGATGTAACTCAGGCTCAACTTAAATTTGACCTTAAAATATTGACTCCAGATTTATCATTTTTTGGCGAGGCCTATGACCTCGAGGATGCCTTTGGCACCGTATTGGAAAATGCCATGAGATACGCGCAACATTCAGTAACAGTGCGCGCTCGTCCCGCTCAACACGCGGATCCAGCTGCTTGGGTAGAGCTTGCTGTGGCTGACGATGGTGTTGGGTTCCCATTGGATTTCATAGAAAAGTTTTCTTCTGACTACCCTCTCAAAGGTTCCTCTTCCGATAGTTATGGTTTGGGGCTTTCCATTGTCTCTGACATAACCCGAAAGTATGGTGGATCAATAACCCTTAAAAATCTGCCCGAGGGTGGAGCACAGGTAGTGCTTCTTTTGCCGCGCGGAAAAACCTAACTCGATTCAGTTTTTGTTCAGGTAAGAAAAGCAATACTTGCTCCCATTGAGGTGTCCCTAATTACCGGGTCGATGGGAGGAGTCTAATGCGAATTCACTTCAAATCATTTGGATCTCAAGCTGGCGGCTCGACCTTGATTGGGCTTGTATTGGGTGTCTGCACAGGAATTTTGATGCTCATCAAGTGGCCTGAGCTGGCTGACTACATTGAGCCGCATGTGCAACAACTTTTGGCTGCAGACCTTGATTCAGTAGCTTCGTCCATTGTGGCAACTACTCAAAACCTAGCAGATGAATCGCCAGGACAGCTCGATAACTCAGCTTTGACAGGGATTGAACTTAAGCGTGGCTCTGACACGACTAGTGATTCTTTGCCATGGGAATCTGAGCGTTCTGTGCCGTTTGATGACGTTGAGCCAGCACAAAAAATTTTAGAGGCCGACGCCGCGGTTGAAGTTTGGGAGGCGTTCTCGACGGAGTCTAGCGCTAGGAGGTTTGCGCACGCCGCCGGCGAAGACCTAGGCGTTGAAATCGACGTGGTAGAGCACTCACCAGATCGGTTTGTGCCCACTGTGATGTGCAGGCGGGGTGCGGATTGCACCAGAGTTCTCAGCGCGATCAATGCGATGTTCAGTTTTGAACAGACGGATGCTTAATGATGATTAGCTTCCGAACATACTGCCTGCTGGCAATTACAATTTCTCTCTCATTTCAAACTAATGCATCTTTTTTTGACTGCGATGGAAAATGCGGGAAGTGGGAAGGTGTCACTAGTGAGCTTGAATTTAGTCCACTGCCCTTAGGTATACCTTACAGGAGCTGTTTCGAGAGTGCCGCCGCTAATTACGGGCTGCCCGCGAATCTCCTCGCGGCAGTAGGTTCAGGAGAAAGTGACTTTAACTCCAATGCAGTGTCGAAACGCGGTGCCATAGGCGTTATGCAAATCAGATGGCCGGTAACAGCTCGGCATTTGGGATTTGGGAATCGTTCAAAGCTCTTTGACCCATGCATCAACATAGATGCTGGTGCTCGCTACCTTAAGGAGCTCTCAGAAAGTTACGATCTCAATCCACACTACATGCTGGGGGCATATTATTTTGGACCCTCGAGAGTCAGCCTAAACAACATTCCTCCAGCCGCCTCCCATTACAGTGACTACATCTATGAACGATATATGGGTCTGGCAAGGTATGCCGTCTCTCCCGTCACGGTTTTGGACTTACAAACGTCAGTTTCAGCCAGACGCTGGCAGCGGGTTTTGAGCCAGAGGTTTCCGCAGGTTCGATTTTCTGTGACCAAAGCTAATCCATCCTCCCATCACATTCGAGCTTCAGGTGACACTGATGTGATGGCGAAATTTTTAGATCGCTTCAACGCGGCTTTTACTTTTTAAAAAGGAGAACTAGCTATGCAACCTAAGAACTGCTGTAACTTAATTGTGCCGGTGCTAACTGGCATCACTTTTCTACTGACCGAGTTTGCGTCCGCAAATGTTGGTACTGGCCCAGCTGTTAATTTATTTACTCCAGTGAGCATCGAAAGCCTATCGGAAACCTCCCGGGGTGCACGCGAACTGGAGTCTTCCCTTGAGTCGCTTATTTCGAAGCTGGAGGCACAAGCTAATTTGTATGAGGCGGCAGATTGTGCAGTCACCTATGACAATGGATGTCGGAAACTAAGAAGAGGGATGAAGCAGACCTACAAATCTTTGCTCACTGAAATGCAAGAACAGTTGCCAGACATAAGGATCAGTATTGAGAAGACCCGGGATTCACTCGCTGAGCGCATGCAGTCGGAGTTGGGGCGGAAAATGACTCCAGGAGATCTTCAGCGCTTGGTTTCAGGTCGATCAGAGACCACTAGCTCGGCTGGAAGAGCCCTTAAGGACACTAGGGGCAGCCGGTTGAGTGGACTCTTCGAGGGTTACTACAGACTGGTCAAGCGAAATAGTGGGTCCAATAGCTCCGGCACTGTACTCGCAGCGCAACTTTACATTGATTCGGTGAGCTCGGCTACGTACTTGGACTTAATTGAGGCAGAGATTGACTCGCAGCACACAGAATTACTTTTAGAACTTGAGTGGGTGGAGCTAACTGATCAAATGAATGGAACCGTGGATAACGTGAAAAAATTTCTTTGGGGCGGCACTGATGATCGCCAAGAACTTTTGAACATTGGTTTGGAGTACACCTCCGAGCAACAAGTATTTAGCGATCTTTACGTAAACTGATCTGGGAGAGAAAATTATGAGGGTCATATCTGCATTTATTGCACTTCTCGCGTTTGCGGCCACCACCGGATGTGCGAGCAATACCGTGGCGAGGGTCACGTGCTCAATGCCTAGCGCGCAAACAGTCGATGGATATGTTGCGGCGGCTACCAGAAACTTGAGTCTGGATTCATGTCATTCAAACTTCGACTCGTATTTTAAAGATTTGATGGACATCGCCGTTGAAAATCCAACGGTGGCCAACAAAGCACAATTCGCAAAGCTGATCAGAGCTGGCATTGATGCCGGCGCAATTTCTTCGAGGGAGGGCAAGCGATTATTCAACGAATATTTTGAACCTGAGTTCTTCGCGTTAAAAGGTGAGGCGAGGTCCAACTGTGTGGCTTTGCGACGAAACGATGATTATTTCAGTGACATGGATACTGAGTTGCAAAACAAAAAAACCGGGTTGTTAGACGTTTTGGGTGATGAGGCGGGCTTTCGATTGTCCCAAAGGTACTATCAGGACTTGGTAACAGTGATACATGCGGTAGGTCATTCCTGTGAAGCATCCTTGGCACGTCGATGAATAGAGCCTATGGCTGCGGAGCGTTCGTTGCCGGCTTGTTCAGCGTTCTGCTTGCTGACGCTTGGGTTGGCGATATTCCAAAAAGTGCTCAGGGCGTAACTAATTGGTTGGCGCTAAATCTTGGATAC
The DNA here is from genome assembly GCA_902518075.1 of Halieaceae bacterium. The sequence goes on from CABYEX010000006.1 coordinate 47,511, forward strand.
AGCGGCCCACTATTTTGTGTTGCCCTGCTGTTTGTAATCTACAGCATGGCATGTCTGCAGGAGGAATTAGGGAAGGAGAACTGCTCCTCCTCGAGAACATTCCATCTAGAGCATCGAGTAGACATTGGCATCTCATTACTTTTTGGCATTGGAGTCCTATTTACAGCTATCGGGATCAGAGATGCCTTAACGACTGCAATTGATGGCGGAGTAGCCGCGACAAATGGAGCAGAGGTGCTAGCGCTGTTGGTCAATGGGGGAATATTGAGTGCGATGACCACCACCGTTGTCGGCGGTGCACTGGGTTATTCCCTTCGTGTCATCAAAGTTCTGGCGACGGGTGAAAAACTTGAAAAGGTTCATACTCGAATGATGGGAGAGGGCCTCCAAAAGCAGGAAGCCCTTCTGCAATGTATCAGCAATCAGTTAAAGACTATTGGAGAGCCGAGGGTACATGAACGGAGCTAGTCATTATCGTACTCAAGTAGCTATCGAGGAAGGTGAACTGCATGTTGATGTGATGCGCTTTTTCGCCATCATAGCGGTCTGCCTATTTGCTGTGCTATCGGCGGTCGGCGGCCAAGGTAACGATGCCCTAAAAGAGACGGCAAAGACGGCTGGCTCCTACAAAATGTCGGCACCAGCTGTGGGTTCAGTAGTTAACGTTGATGATGAGGTGGAGGAGCCGTCTGCACCGCCTACATCTCAGGGTATACGCTTCAAGGATCACGTTGCTTTTGAGCAAGCGGTGGTCACTGAAGCCGTGACTCTTTGGAAATTTAACGATCAGCATCGGTATCAGTACGAGGTTGAATCCGGACAGCTGCTGCCCAGCGTCATGCCAGATGAGCTTTTTTTCAACATTGATGAAGCAGACGTGTTCAAATTTCTAGAGCAAGAAAACTCCAGACGCAGGCTCAATGGAATTGACGGTAACTGGTACATCACATTACCAAAAGCTACGCTCAGTCGAATTGGTAAGGAGCTTCAAGATGCCAAAGGCTGGGTGATATTAGATGAAAGTGCATCGATCGCGAGGTACTAGAAACTCCATTAATGCCAAATCTCAGTGACCAAAGTCTCGACGAGCAAGCAAGAAGGTGCCGATAAAGCCACTGATAGTGTCTAAAAATTGGATGTAGACACATGCAGTAATGAGGTTCAGCCCCCAACCGTTGAAGGACTGAACATACAACGCTAGACCCAGTAACAGCATCAGAGAGAGAGCAAACTCTATCGTCGCTTGTTTCGCTGCCGTCGCCATCACCAAAGTCTTCATCATTTCCACGAAGATCACTGTGATTCCCGCAAAGATCATCACAGTCTCGGACTGCAAAAAGCCCGATAGGACAGCTGCAGATAGAAAAACATTCGTTGGGAGAGTCAGGAGAAACATCGAAGTTGTCGCTAGGTGAGCCGCTGGACCATCTTAGCATCCCCTTATCGAGGATCTACTGATAACTGGATCCTCATTTCGTCCCTCTAGTGTGACGTCAAAACTAAGAGGGCTAGTAGCTTGTCACCGGAAATATTTTGGGAAAGTATCAGCTGTGATAACGGACAAGCGGTGACCATCAAATGACTGTTCAGGCTCTCGGAACAAGGTCGATATTTGTCGCCATGGCTATTGCTTCCATGCTGAAAGAGTGGGATGGAAAGCAAGTTTGTTGAGCGGTAGTAAAGCGCCACATAAATTAGAATGCATCTTGAGCGATAACCACTACAGTCTTACGTTCAGGAGTCGTTGGGATAGATCAGAAGCGGTGCTTGCGTCTAGTTTGAGTACCTTCCAACGGAGGCCTCACGGGAAAGCACTGTACTGAATTATCGCCGAGCCACGGTTAGACGCTAGCAGATGGAAAAAGCCCCGTCCGGATCTGGGTTGGCAGTGTTTCTCGTCGCGGACGTTACCGCCTTATTGCCGTGGCAGCAAACAGAAAATCATCGCAGGTAGTCATTTTATTCCAACGCTCTTCTGAAGCAGATCCTGTCCAAGCATCAATTCCTGCCTGCCTAGCAGCCTCATTGGAGAAGACATCCAACCAGACGAAATCAACGTCCTCATTCGGCAGATCAAATTGAGGCTCCATGATGTAATAACCGTAATCTGTGGGATTGTCTTGAGCTAACTCAGCGTCATATGACTTTCTATAATCAGTGAGGGCAGTTTCATCATATCCCTCGTTCATGCTGCAAAAACTCCAGCTTGGTATGAAAGTGCCTCCCTGAGGTAAGTTGGCGATTTCTTCACTATCCCAACCTCCAGCGGGCTTGAAGGTGAAAATGTTTTCCTCATCATAAGATAACCGACCATCAAGTTCCGCGGTCCAGGCCTCCAGTTGATTCGCGTTCCAATCTGCCCATGCGGCGTCTCTTGCATCACTTGAAGGCCACATAAGAACCCAGATGAAATCGTACCGCTCTTCCTCAAATTGCGGCTTTAATATATTTGCCCCCACCATGTCATAACCGGCAGCATCGATCCTTGCATTCCATCGGGTGACGATATTGGCAAGTTCCTCATCGGTCATATCTGATGCTGTTTTATTCCACACGAAATCAGCAATGAGTGGATCGGATACAGTGCCCTCGTCATCTGGTGCTATATCGGTCTGCGGCTCTGTTGACTCCTCGGTCTGACCGCAAGCCGTTAAAAATAGCGTCAATGTGAGCAACGATAGTGCAAGTTTCATTTCCAACCTCCGAGGTTCATCGACACCATGATTAGTACACTAAGATCGATGACGTTCTCAAGCACTAGTCCGCACCAATTTAGTGCTTCAGTAGCCTTGATCGTCGGGCAATGCCCCGATGGGATTAACATTTTGACTTACCTCGGCTCGTCCGGTTTTGCCGAGACTTAGCCTTAACATATTTGTTAAGGGGCCTCAGACGCTGCAACCGCTGCGCCTGGGGCGGTAACCATCACACATACCGCGGCATGTAGCCGCCCGAACATAGAGCGCGCAGCAACTAGTCAAAAAACAGCAATGGGCGTCACTGGTGATCCTGTGGCTCCCTCTATATTCAGCGGTGCCGCAATAAATAAAAAGGTCCGTCGGTTTAATTCGCTGGAAACTCTAGCGAGCTCATCTAGTTGGAGATGATCGAAAATGGGCATGCCCAGAGCGTAATTGGCTATGACGTGCACGGGGTTAAAAACACCCTCTACATAAGGAGGCATTCGGTCACTAATTGCATCCGAGGCAATTGCTGCAACGCCTCTTTCTTTGAGCCAGGCTCCAACAGACGCATGAAGGCCAGCGGTTTTTTCCAGGGGATTAAAATCCTCGTATTTTTTGGCGACGGACCAACGCCCAAGACGAAGCAGTAATACGTCACCTGATTGGACGCGCTCACCGTTCAGGCTCTCCCAAGCTTCGATGTGCTCCAATGTGATCAAGGTACCGGGATCTATGCTCTCTACCCCATACATACGTGGCAGATCTATTAGGACGCCTCGGGTAAAAATTCCTTTCTGTGCAATATTCTCTACACCGAGGTTCAAAAAGCCGCGCTTGCTGGAGGGGGCAAAGTCGTACCCGTTGAAAAGTTTTCCTCCCCAACCAAAATGCGCTACGCCATCCATGTGGCTATGGAGTCCTCCGTGATAGTTAATCGTGAAAATATCCCCTGCGGCTATTTCTAGAGAATTTGGACCCATTAACGGTGGGAAAACGAATACTTGGTGTTCAAGTGGGGTTACGAACTCACTCGCTTTAACTTTATCCATTGGGTTCGCGAGGGTAACGGTCCGTCCCGTCTTGACGAGTGCCGCTGCAGCGGTTCGCGTCTCAGAGGTTATGAGGTTTATTGCGCCTATCTGGTCTTCCGGCCCAAATTCCCCCCACCTTTTTGTCGCGGACAGCATAATTTCGAAATCCGCAGCACCTATAGATTCAGTTTGCTGAGCCAATGGTGGCCTCCAGTGATCTTTTTTTTGTTCACCGTTTGACCGATTAATTAAGCGCTCTCCATCAATACTCGTACTAGCCTCCTTTGAAGCGAGTGCCGCACAAGCAATCGTTAGCGCAGAAAAAACAATAAGAATTATTCGCAGTGGCTTGTATGTCGATGCAGTCATCCGAGCTCTCCTGCCTACAAGTTAAATGTTAGTACCTGCGACATGCTCGCAGTCCACCAAGGTAATCTCAAGCAGGCTTAGCAATGGGCGCGTAGCGCAGGAGACGTGCTATGCCGAGGTGACGGGCGCTTAAAATTCTCTGCCAATTTCGGCCGTGCTGGTTCAACTCCGGCTCCGGGCACCACAATTAAACGATAGCCTCTCACATATGCGTTGAGATGTTCTCTCATATTGAGACAGTCCCCTGACAGCATGGCCAGAGATAGGGGGGGCCAAAATTGCGCAATCTGCTGATAGACGCCTTCGCTGATGATAGAAAACGATACCCGATTAAGGTCGCGTCGAAACGGCCGCCATTGCTGGCGGCCAAACTTACTGCAAATTATTCAGTGCTCAGTCCTCATTAGAAACGACAATTGAGTTAGCCATGTAACTTCGCACCAGCTGAGCAGCATCGCCCGCTGTGTCCTCATATTCTGCGAATTCAGGCGTTAGGTAAAATTTCTCAAGGAAATTCAATGCCTGCACGGGCGTTTCGAAAGCTGCCCAAACCTCGTGCGTAGCCCAACCTTGGTTTCCCAGCAGAATCGTCTGTAATCCATAGGCGCTCGCGCCCCATGGGTACTGGTCAAAGCTATCAGACATTTTTTGCCAAGCCGGCACAAATGTTGCCGGGTCAGAGACGTTGATTGTCCAAGTGATTTGGCTTCTCGAGCCTCTAGAGTCTCCCTTGGTGATACTGTGGGTTGTCAGGGTTTCAGATTGATTTTCAACTCCGACGCTAGCACTGGCAGCCAAAAATTTTGCGAAGGCCGCAGAAGCGACAAATGTCTGACCGGCCTCAAGATACCGTTCAGCGTTTTTAAAATAGAAAGACACCATGTGTGTCGACTCGTCCCAACCATTGTGTGCCAAAGCCATGAGACTTACCTCATATCCTTTCGCAGCAATTTCGGGTGCCGCTAACATTTCTTCAAAGGCCGCAACGCATGCCACCGGCTTCGGACAAGTGAAGTAGTAATTGGATTGGAACTTCGAATAGTTGGGCTCTGAATTATTATCAGCGAACACCTCGCTGAGTGTGAAAAAGATTGAAAATAATATTGTCGCAAACCTCATGTCTCCTCCTACGAAAACAGGCAATACCATAGAAAGTTTTTGATTAGGCGTGTCCGTTAATCATCGCCGAGAGACGCCATACTGTGGAATGCAGGTTCGTAAGACGGCGTCTTCACCGAGACACTAACTCAAGGCGCCGCCGAACTCTTAACTGCGCCCCGTTGCAAATGTAAAAGCACGTGGAACAAAAATAGATCACCTCGAATCTTGCTTCCCATTTTATCTAGGCGGTAACCATCACAACCATAACGTCAGTTAGCTCCCCCGCCTCTGGGGGGAGTCTTCTAGTGACAAATGGGTGACACACTCAGTTACGCCCAACGCGTCTCAGTTATACAAAAATGGCTTTATTGCTTAGGTTTATGCTGTGGTGGGATGTACTGGAATGTGAGGAGAGTAGGGTGCTGACAGGTTCGGCCATTGCGGCAATGCCGGTTCAAGTCTTGGCCTGGGCGTCAAAATAAAAACAGATACCTTGGTTTTTCTTTGACCCACAGTATCAATTTCTCTCGCTATGATTTAATTGTCGCTGTCATTAGCAGAAGCGAAACAGTTTACTTGTGGTTAGTTGATAGAAGCGCGGTATGGAGATTAGAGTCGGGTTTCATCAGCGTGAATCTGACTTTTGGTAGGTGAGCACTCCTCCACGTTTTATCTGTTTCCCTAACGCCGGAAATCAAATGCTCGAAAATGACGAACTTACTTTGGGAATGGACCTTGGCGGAACCAGTCTATTTTTTCGCCTTGAAGCACGTGGAAGATTGTTAACAAATGGCTCAATGGCTACATCCCAAGATTTTTCCACCCAACTCAAAGACATTTATGAAAATTTAGTGCGTGAATTTGGCGTCATTCACACGGTATCGCTCGGCGTTCCCGGACCTGTGAAAGATAATGTTATGGGTCCGAGTTTCCCTTTGGGCACTCAGGAACAACTCACCTTCGAGCGGTGCTTCAAAGGCTTATCTCGGTTAATAGTGAAGAACGATCTTTTCATGGCTTTGGCAGCGGAAATGACGCAAGGCCATGGCGTACATCATCGAAATGTTGTTCTGGTCTCGATCAGCACAGGGATAGGTACCGCCGTCGCGTTTGACGGGGTACCCCTAGAAATAAGAAGCGAAATGGGTCACCAGCGAATTGGCGTTATTGGAACCGAAGCTGCCAAATGCATCAATCATTCTAATTGCTGGGCCAGCATGTGTTCTGGCAAGGCAATGTCTAAAAAAGAGGGATCACTTGATTTGGACCTCATCAGATCAGCGAACCTTGAAGCATTCATAAATATTACTGCAGCCTACGATCCAGAGGTCATTGTCGTCATGGGCGGAGTGGGTGTTGGGTTGTTTGATCAAGTAATTCCGACGCAGGGAGATCTAGCAGCTGAGGCGTTGCTGGGAGCCGCACCTCTCATCTTAAAGACTAAGTTAGGTGACGACATTGGGGCGATTGGTGCCGTCAAGCTCGCTAGATCAGCTTGGACAGAGGATAGGTAAATCCGCAACCCCTTGTCTTCTCATTTTGATCTCCGTAATTGCAAGTCGGCTTCAGCTATCTGACGCGCTACTTGGTGACACACTCAGTTGCATCCAACGGGGCTCACTACAGCAAGAAATGCTTTATTGCTGAGGCTTGGTTTGCGATGAGAAGCACTGGAATACTGGCAGATTAGGGGGCCAACCACTTAAAATCTTGTGGCTATTTTGGTCGTGCTGATCCAACTCCGGCCCTGGGCATCATACCCGTGCCTAATTTTCTCTGGCATGACCTCTCACAGATAGGTAGTCCTGCGGTAAGCTAATGTCATGAAGAGACTTTTTTTTGCCATTGTGTTTTCAGGTGTTTCAACTAGCTCTCTGTCTCTGAAAGCAATGGACAAGGGTGAATACTATGCTTCCGTAAGCTCAGTGCAGCACGGTCTCGCTCCGGGGTTCCGACGCTTGCTGTTCAGCTGTGGGGCCGAAGCCTCCACGATTGTAAATTTGCAGGCCGCGGCTGAATCAAACGGATCATTAGAGGACAGCCTGGTTCGATCATTTCTCGGTAAAAGCCACTTTGGAAAAAACGTACTTTACTGCCTAGATGCGAGAATTGAGCGCTTGGACTCAAAAGATGATCGAGTTCGATAATACTTGGATTATGACTAAACCACACCTCGTCATTCTGTTGGTACTGCCGCTCGTGGTTCCTTGCTCGGTACATTAGTTGGACAGTAGTGAATTGGTATGCCGCACGACACGACGTTTTTCGCGATCTTTGCGATGCTGTTTTACATCTTCGTTCCCCAATATTTTGGCTACGCCGCCATTGCGCTGGCCCTCTGGTTAGGCTTCCCCGCAGTAAGAGTTATGTGGCAAACAACAAAGGATCTAAGGGACATTCCAGACGCCGAGAATGCAACAATTGAAGATGAGGCGGACGATGCAACAATTGAGGATAAGGCCGACGATGAAACAATTGAAGATAAGGCTGAGGAGGAATGAGAAAAGAGCGACCTGTGAATCTGTTGACGTGGGCGATAGCCGTCACAATCACATTAGCAAGTAGCCTCCGCGAGGGGGTGTGGTTGAGCAGTCCTAGATAAGTAGCATCACCGAAGCGATGAGTATGGTCCCGAGAGTACCTAGCATGGATAAGGGCCGCAGTACCCATGGAAGCCTACTCGTAACGATCGTCAGGTAGTGAGAAACTCGAGAAACCAAAAGAATCGATCCCATTACTACAAGTGCGGTGTCCTGGGCGCCGTCCAGGTCATTCAGCAGAATCAGTAATAAGGCGATAGGAACATTTTCGATGAAGTTGCCATGTGCACGGACTCGGTTGCGCAATTCGTGATCGCCGCCGTCTCCTAAGCTAATTTTGCTTTTGAAGCGGTAGTTCCCAACTCGCAAGGTAAAAATCACATGTAAGAGACCGAAGACCGCGGCTAAAGCTATGCTGATGCTGATATCTGACGGGTTGTTCATGCTCAGAGTCCGGGCCGACTAGCTATTTTAAAACTGAGGGGCGGTAGCTTATCAAGGTATTAGTTTAGCTTTCAAAATCCCTCCTCAATGTATCTGGACGCTAACTATCACAACGGCGGTTAACCCATCCTTCGGTGCCCCATTTACTGTTACATGACTTCTCATATTGAGATAGTCCTTTGGTATGCTGGAGGGACTATGTTTATCAAAGAACGCTCTTCAGCAGCGAGATTTGTCGTACTCGCTACATTGATTGTCATGTCCGGGTGCAGCGACACAGAGGGCGTAGCGACTGAGGCAACAGCAAGCATAGTTTTTCACGCCGGCAAGATATACACAGTCAACGAGCGTCAGCCTTGGGCTACTGCAATAGCTATTAAACGCGAGAGAATAGTTTACGTAGGAGATGATAATGGCGCCTTGGAATTAGTGGGCCCTGATACTCGTGTCATCGATTTGGCTGGCAAGATGCTTTTACCTGGATTCCAGGACGCTCACGTGCACCCGATAGAAGCGGGAATGGCGTACTTGGGCTGCAGCCTCCACGGCGCGAATTCGATTGCGGAATATCTAAAAGTACTAGAGACCTGTGATCGTAATTTTCCCGAGTCGACCTTCGTGGATGGCGGGGGCTGGACAATGGACCTATTCCCCGATGGCCTGCCTGATAAGAAACTCATCGACTCGGTAATTCCCGCTCGCCCGGTAATTCTCAAATCAGCAACCGGACATCAACTTTGGGTTAACTCAGCTGCCTTGGAGATGGCGGGAATTGATTCTGAGTCCGTTGACCCGCCGAGAGGTCGGATAGACCGATACCCTGGCTCAAACGTGCCGAGCGGGTCTCTTCAAGAGAATAGTGCTATGAATTTGGTGCTGGACTCCAGGCCCCCCTACTCCGAAGAGCAGATGGTGGCTGCGCTACAGTTTGGGCAGCTTTATTTAAATCAATACGGGGTAACCTCTATTCAGGATGCTCTGTTGAAGTTAGATGGTAATGAGGCGTATGTGGGTGGACCAACCTACATGGCTTTAGAGCAGAGCGGCAACCTAACACTAAAAGTTTCTGGGGCAATAGTCTGGAATACAGATCTTGGAGTTGAGCAGATTTCTAGGATTCTTGCGGCGCGTGAAAGGTTTAATACCCGGAGACTAAAAGCGAAGTCCGTAAAGATTTGGCTGGATGGAGTTCTTGAAGTCCACACGGCTGCTCTTTTGGAACCCTATAGCGATAGGGAAGATGGCACAACCGGCGAATTGCTTATACCTCCAAAGATGCTCAGAGAGGTTATAACGAAGCTTGATGCTTTGGACTTTCAAATTCATTTTCATGCGATCGGAGACGCTGCAATAAGAGCATCGCTGGATGCCATAGAAGTAGCTCGATCTATAAATGGCGAGAAAGACAATCGACACCATATCTCTCATATTCAACTATTTAATCCCTCAGATATCCCAAGATTTGCGGAGCTAAATGTTGCGGCCAACTTTCAGCCTTATTGGGCTTGGGCAGATAAATTCATAACCGAGCTTACGATCCCGAAATTAGGTTACGAGAGGAGTCAATGGTTGTACCCGATCAAAAGCCTGCTGGATTCCGGTGCCCTGGTGGTTTTTGGAAGCGATTGGTTTGTCAGCTCTGGTAACCCGCTACTGGGTATTGAGACTGCGATCACGCGAAGAGATCCATTAACCAATGAGAGCGAGCCATTTCTCGATCACCAGCGCATTGGCCTAAGTGCGGCGCTGAAGGCCTATACACTCAACTCGGCATACATAAACTTTATTGAGGATGAAACTGGGTCTATTGAGGTTGGAAAACAGGCAGACCTTACCGTGCTTGATAAAAACCTTTTCGATTTAGAATCTTCGGAGATTTCTGAAGCGTCTGTATTACTTACCCTGATAGACGGAGAGCGGGTATATGGGGAGTGGAGCCTAAAGCCGCTGGGCAAGACCGCTCTCTAAAACCTAAGTTGTCTTCCAATGTGTTTGGGCGGTAATAATCAAAATTACTGCAACGGTAAGACCCTTCCCCCGACGATAAGATCGTGACAGATAAGTGATACACTCTTAGCCCAGCAGATCCTATTACAGAAAAATTGGTTCATTTATTGATTTCTGTATCTTAGTTCGACGTACTGAGATGTAACGAAGGTAGGGGGGGCAAGCACTTGAACTCCCCGGCTATCACGGTCGTGCCGGTTCAGTTCCGGCACAGAGGATCCATTAAAAAATAATATAAAATAACGCTCCGATTATATTTTTGGCTGATGAGCATGAGGCGGCGGCATAACGGTAGTCTTGGTATTGAAACTCAAGCTTCAGTGGACTTGGCTTTCACTGATACTAGGTAGCAACTACGACGCAGTGAGGGTGACGCCCAAAACGTTCTCTTGATACCAAAGTTCTGTCACAATTCATTGGCGCCTGCATAGACGAAGACGCGACAATGATCCAACCAACGAAACGACTTTGTTGCCTGACCTTGGTGCTTTTAGCAAGCTTAAAGCCGTTCCACAGCGGCGCGCAGTCAGAACCGAAAAACGACGACGATCCGGTAGCAATCGAGGCCCCGTCTTCCTCTGCGCGACTGGTAGAGGAGGTGGTGGTCACAGGATCACGGCTCAGACGAGACACTTTTTCGAGCGTCTCTCCGCTTCAGATAATTACTACAGAGCTCTCCAAAGAAGCAGGGGTAATAGATCCTGCCGAGATACTGCAGGGATCAACCGCGTCCACCGGTCAGCAGATCGATTTAACGTTTCAAGGTTTTGTTTTAGACAACGGACCAGCAGCTTCCACAGTGAATCTCCGTGGTCTTGGCGCGAGCAGAAATCTTATTCTGATTAACGGTAGACGAGTTTCGCCATCCGGTGTTGAGGGCGCACCTGCGGCGCCAAATTTAAATTTACTCCCGCGGTCGCTAGTTGCTCGCTACGACATATTACTTGACGGAGCCTCTTCAGTTTACGGCTCAGACGCTATCGCGGGTGTGGTGAACGCCGTCCTAAAGAAAGATTTTGCAGGCCTTGAACTCGAAATTTACAGTAACCATCCGGAACAAAAAGGTGGAGCTGACTCAACAGTTTATGGCTCGTGGGGTGTCAACACCGATAGAGGGTTGTTCGGTGTCGGAGTTGAGTATGCGGGCACCAAAAAAGCCTCTCTGGGGAATAGGTCATGGACTTCCGGGTGCGAGACTCACATGGAGGTGGATGAGAACGGTAGGCTTAGAACGGAAGGCCAATACTTTGCCTCTTTAGGATACGATCCACTGGGCAATTGCCGGCTGGGGAGCTTGGGTGCGCGAACCTTCATCCCAGGTTTGGCGGTGGGGAGTATTTACTACACTCCAGAATACTCAAACGGAGGTTGGGGCAATTTTTCTGAGTCTGGGGACCCGTATACAGGCTTAGCCGCGGATGGGAACGGTGACGGCCAAGGGGATGTCAATCTGCGTCAGTACGACTTGAATGGGAAGCCAAGTCAGCTCAACGCCGATCTTTTTCCTAAATCTACACGTTTTAACATCATGGCTTTCGGAGAATACACGATCGCTGGAGAGGCTAACCTCACGCCTTACTTTGAAGCTAACTACGCATTTTTGGAAGTGGAGGCAAATAGCGGGGAGGGTCAGCTATTTCCTGAGGTGCCCGCCCTTAATCCGTTCAATTTATGCAACCCGAACCAACCACAAGGCGTTGATTGTGGGCTGGCAATGGGGGCATACCTCGATAATCCATCCATTGCCGCCAACATTGCTGCTGCATATGGGTTGACACCCGCTCAATTTCGGGATTTTGGGATCGTAAATCTCTACCCAGGCGCGTTGGGACCGGTCCCCACGGTACCTATCGTTTCTGTGGCCGGAGATCGAAACCTAGTTGAAGTGGAACAGTCACAACTCCGGCTAGTTGCCGGCATTAGGGGCGACATTCCCTCGCTGTCTTTTGGACAACTCAACGATTGGCGCTTTGACACATACCTGAGCTTCTCGCACTCGAACGGGAAATCAAATAGGTATGGTGTTAGGGAGGACCGTCTCAATCATGCACTCGGTTACAATTCTTCCTCCTCAACCCCGTGCAGCAATGATCTTGATAACTCTCTCGCCTCAGACGTGAGCTCAAACTGTGTACCCGTGAACATGTACGCAAATTCTTTGTACCCGTTGGGACGTGTAACGGGTGATTTTGCCACGCCCGCTGAGAGGGAATACCTATTTGACACAAGGCATTTTGATACAGATTACGAGCAAATCATTTTTTCAATTTACGCCTCAGGAAATGTGCTAAATCTTCCGGCCGGAGGCGCTGCGCTCGGAGTTGGTTTTGAGGCTCGCAGAGACGAGATCAAATCAAAGCCCGACGCAGTTGCCGCGGATGGATTATTTTGGGGCTTCTTCGCCGATAAGGGTGCCTACGGAGCTCGAAACGTTACCGAGTGGTTCGCCGAGTTGGAGATCCCCTTACTGGTAAATAAACCTCTCTTTACCGAATTGAATTTGAATGTCTCTGCAAGATTTACCGATGATGAGTATTACGGAAACAATACTACGGAGGCCATTAAGTTGGGGTGGCGTCCTGCAGAATCACTGCTCATCAGAGGTACCTGGGGTACAGCATTCAGAGCCCCAAATTTGCGGGAGCTTTTTTTGTCGGGCTCCACTGGATTTCTAAACGTTTCAGATCCTTGCTATTTACCCGAGGAAGCGCTCAACAACCTTACCGGGGAATACATTCCGGAGAATGACCAACGAGATCCACTTGTCTTGTCAAATTGTAGGGCCACTGGCGTGGATCCGACAAAGGCCAACAATGGCGGCTTTAATACTTTTAGTGTGGAAGCTGAAGCCGGGGGGGCCTTAGATTTGGATCCAGAAGAATCGGAATCATGGACTGTTGGCTTTGCCTACGAGCAGAATTTTACCAATAAGTTCAAATTATCTTTTGGCGTCACGTACTATGAGATAGATATTACGAATACGGTCATTGAGCCCAGCACAGGCTTCATCGTGAGGGATTGCTATACCGACGAGGCTGGAGATGGCTCCAGCGCCTTTTGCAGCCGAATCACTAGGGACCTCGCCTCTCTAGAAAACCCTCAAATCACCTTTATGGATTTAGGGTTTATTAATCGTGACCAAGAGATAGCACGAGGCGTTGACTACAACATGTCGTTCAACGACCAATTGAACTGGGGGGCGCCAATAGACGTTAGTTTTAATCTAAATGCGACGCGTTTAATTGAACGCTCCACTCAATTTACCAGCCCCAGTGGCACAGTTGATTACGAAGAGTATGCTGGTGAGTGGGGGTTTCCAGAGTGGCAGGTGCAGGGGGCCCTGCGCTTTAAATGGGACCGATGGACCCTTACTTGGGAAACAAGATTCCTCGATGGCGTAAAACAGGATGTGGAAGCAATAGACGAGTTCGACTCAATTGCTGGAGGGTCCGACACCTGCTTGGGTCCGCCTGCTGATGTGCTGTGCCGTGATTATGCTGAAGCGGATAACTATTTCAGGCATAGCACCTCGCTGTTCTACAAGGCAGATACCTTTATCCTCGGAGCGGGCATTAGGAATGTTTTCAACAAACAACCCCCGCGAGTTGATGGGTCAGAAGTGATTTCCTTTTCAAATACGCCTATTGGTTTTGGTTACGACCTTCAGGGGAGGACTTTCTTTCTAGACGCGGTTTATCTTTTTGGAGAGACCTAAAATAAATCTGGAACAGCCGCAGACGAAATGCTGATCAAATTTATACACCCGAGTGCAAGGTGTATCCTACTATTAGCCGCACTCCTGGCCCAATACTCAGGATCCTCTCAGGCAACTCCTTATCCCGCTGAATACTGGGCTAGAAGGCCAGCCATAAGCCATGTCTCTCTCTCTCCCGATGGCGCTTCCATTGCGTTGCTTCGAATTACCGAGAAGGGCGCTAATCCAGTTATTGAGGTTTACCCCACAGACGATTTGAAAGCGGTGCCTTTTCGAGTAGACGCCGATCCAATGGAAATAGTTCAAATAAAGTGGGTTGACGATAGCAACCTCATCTTCCTCGCCCGTCAACAGGTTCGGAAAATGGTCGACGGTTTCAACGAAGGGGTTTACGAGTTTCGCATTGCCCTTGTCGATCTTGAAGAACGAAAGATCCATGGCTTCAAGGAACGTGATCCTTCTCTAGTAAGCACTCTGCCTAACAAAAAAAACAAAATATTGATTTCGTTCGCCGAAGGGGCGAGCGGGGGTGTCGGCGCAAAGCTGCAGGAAGCTTTCAGGCCCCGAGCGTATTGGGAGTTTGACTTAAAGACGGGGTCAAAGAAGCTCTTAGTAAGGGGGAAGATTTTACTAGGCAACATAGATTTTGATGGCGACGGAAATCCAGCACTGGCCCGTGGTTTCGATCTCGCTAGCCGAGAATATTTGTGGTTCTGGAGGCCAGAAAATACTGGCGAGTGGAAAGAGTTCTACCGTCAGTCGGAGGACGCATTCGAGGAATTTCGGGTGTTTGGACTCGATCCGCAAGTGCCCGGCAACCTGATCGTCGAGGCTAATCGTAATGCGAATACGAGTGGTCTGTGGTCATTCGATCCTGATACAAGGGAGTTCTCAGAGCTTCTCTACCACAGGAATGATGTCGACATATGCGGAGTCCGTTATCACAGTAACGAGTGGGAACACCCAAATTTAGTTTCAGGTGTAATGCATTGCAAGGAGAAACCCACTATCGAGTATTTCGATTCAAGCGAGCAGGCCCTGCACGCACACATCGAGAGTCTCATACCACATGCATATTACCTCCGGGTTTCCGGGCGTTCGCGCGATGGTCAGACGCTTATCATTCGTAACAGCGGTCCCAATGATCCCGGCACCCACTACCTTTTGCACGAGGGGACTCTGCAACTAATAGGCGCTGAGCGGCCATGGCTGGACTCAGGCGGTCTGGCCAACGTCCATTATGTTACCTACGCTGCACGAGATGGGGAGGTAATCCCCGCTTTTGTAACAGTTCCTGAGGGCAATCCACCATTTCCTATGGTCGTGATGCCGCATGGGGGGCCATTCGTGCGAGAAACCGTCATTTTTGATGAGTGGGCGCAAATGCTAGCAAACAACGGGTTTTTAGTTATGCAGCCTCAATACAGGGGGTCAAAAGGCTACGGTCAAAGATTTTATCAGATTGCCTTCTCCAACGGCGGACAGGGCGGATATAAAATGCAGGATGACAAAGACGATGGCGTGGCATGGGCTGTTGCCGAGGGGCTTGCCAGTAGCGATCGTGTCGCAATGTTCGGGTGGTCCTACGGTGGCTATGCGGCTCTGGTCGCAGCGTCTCGAACGCCTCAAGTTTACCAATGTGTTATTGCTGGAGCGGCGGTAACGGATCCTGAAATGCAGGTAAATTATTACAGATACCGTCTCAGGGGGAGAAGTAAAGTTGAACAACTTCGAATGTGGGACGACAGCGTTGCGCCTATTAATGAAGTGGAGCAAGTAAACGTTCCGATCTTATTGATCCATGGCACGGTGGATCAACGTGTGCCTCTAGATCACGCTAAGAAGTATCGAAGGGCTTTACTCAAGGCCGAAAAAGACCACAGTTATTTGGAGTTAGAGGGGGCAGATCATTTCTCGAATACCCTCTTTTTTGATCACAAATTGTCCCTATACAGCTCTATTCTTGATTATTTATCGAGTGATTGCGGAATTGGAACGGTAACTTCTGTCGCAGTGCGATAGGTATCCTGAAGTGGTCCGCATACGAAGCCGCCTCGTAGGTAGTGATAGTGACTCTTTTCGAGGCGATCGCTTTGAAACGATTGTTTGCGATTTTTTTTCTGAGCATAGCCAGCCCGGTGAGGGTGGTGGCGGAGTCTGCCCTGCATATTGTCATCCCCGAGGGCGCTTTTGGAGATCATCTGGCGGCACGCGGTGTAATTGGCAAGGTGCCTGCTGGCACCGTTATGAGAATCTCTTTCGACTACACCGAGTACGATCATCGTCATCCCTACCTGATTGCTGAGCGATTTTGCGGCCTGAACCAATTCATACGCTGGGGTGCAGCCAATCATCCTTCCTTTGGAGACATCGACCTGGTGTGTGTTAGAGCGCCCGAAGAGCGGCGCAGATCAGCGGTCATAGGCGGCCACTGAGTTAGGCGCCTCCTTACCAAGCGCGCCTCTAAAGA
>CABYEX010000007.1 GCA_902518075.1 Halieaceae bacterium
TGGCTGGTGGGGAGCTGTTGGTCCGCATGGCGCAGCCTGTCACCTTTGAACGTGGCGCACTCGCCGCTAATAATGGTGATGTCAGTATCGATGTTGATTGGTTGCGGCAGAGTCTGAAAGAGTGGGTCGGCTCCATTACGCTGACGGGGCCACAGCCAGCGCAATTGCGATGGCGCCTGTCAGCGCTCGAAAACGCATTTGCGGTGACGGGGGATCTGTCGGTACCCGACCTGTCTGTGTCATCCAGCCGAATCGAAGTTGAGGTAGCTCCTTTTGCGGGCACCCCGACAGGCACACCCCTCATAACAGCTCAGGCCGGCGCCCGATTGCCGCTAACAGAGCCGCTGTCCAACAGGCATGTGACGGTGGAGTTCGCGGTCGTGGTTAGCGATGCGGGTGGGGGCAGCGCCACCTTGACCGCGTCGCAGCTCGAATCGGCGTTCACAGAGGAGCGGCTCGCAGGGCGCCTTGAGGCGACATGGGATGGCGCACTGGCCGAAGCTGATATCACCTTGCCACATGCCGAGATTTTTCTTAGGGATATCGACTTGGGAGAATCCCGGGTCAGCGAGTTTCGCACCGCGATCACGGGCTCTATGGATCCTGACAGCGGTATGCTCTCCTTGAAGACATCAGAGACGCATCTCTTTGTAACAGGGGTCGACTGGGCAACAGACGTTCGCAGTAGCGGTCTGTCGGTGACGGCGAGTGCAGAGCAGCAAAGTATGATTGGCTCTCTGCAGATTGAGTCGCGGTCGGCCGGCACTTCTTTTCCCGGTATAGATGTGATCGCCAGTGCCAGTGCGGCGGGTCGCACTGTGCAAGCTGAATTAACGGGGTTTGCACCCTGGGGATCGCTGGGCACCTTGACTGCACAGTATCAAGAGGGCCAACCGCTGCGGTTTGAGGCGCGGGTAGACAGCACGCTGTGGGATTGGCCATCCCTACAGTCGACCTTGTCGGCCTCGGCTCTGGAGCTGGCTGACATAGAGATCGCGAGTCTCAACCTCAGCCTTAATGCCTCAGGCGAGTGGCGTGAGGAGGGGATCGTTGCGACCCTGTCGGGGCAGGCCAGAGAGGGTTATTTCAGTACTGCGGGGATGGGTGTGGCCGGGCTGAGAACAGCCCCCTTTACGATGCGCTTCGCGGGTCACGAGATCGCACCCGTGACGCCCATCGAGTTCTCGCTCGATGCCGTCAATACCGGCGTGACGCTGACCGATCTGGCCGGCACCGTGGGCAAAGATGATCGGGGCTGGCTACTGATCCACGGCGAGGGCCGCGCATTGGGGGGTGAACTGGTCATCGACCAGTTCCGGGATTTTTCTGCTGACGGTCCGTTGGGAACGGTTCATCTCAACAATATTGACCTTGCTGCAGTCGTCGATGTCGCGGGTACTGAGGGGGTCAATATTCAGGGAAGAGCGACTGCGGCATTGCCGCTAGTATGGAAAAACGGCATGGTGCTGGTCGACGCCGGAACCCTAAGGGGCACGCCCGGATTTTTGCGATATCAGCCGTCGGTGGACCCGTCAGCGATTGACCAGCGGGTCAGTGCTGTCGCTGCAGCACTGTCGAACCTGCAATTTGAGCAGCTCGATGCCGATATCACCCTCGATGAATCAGGAGTGCTGTTTTTGCAAACCTCGGTCCTGGGTAGCAACCCGGACTATGAGAATGGCCGCCAGGTGAAATTGAATTTGACTCTGGAAAATAATCTACTCAGTCTGATAAAAAGCCTGCAAACGATTGAGTCGGTCAATTTGTGGGTGACGCGGAAGTTTGAGCAACAACACTGAGTCCGTGAGAGAGGCAGATATGCTGGCAAAACGTTGTTTTGCAATTATCCTTTTGGCTACGGGGTGTTGGGGTTGCACGCCCACGGTTGCAGTCGCACCTCCCGAGGGTCCGATTGAGCTCAACATCAACGTCAAGATCGAGCATGAGATCAAGGTGCAAGTGGACAAAGAGCTTGATGATCTCTTCGCTGAAGACAGCGAGCTGTTTTAGGCGATGCAGACCGTCAATTTGAGGAGGCAGCAATGACCCATCTTAAAAAACTGATCCTGATGACCCTGCTTGTGCTGGTCACGCTGTCAGCCACCGCGATGGATCTGAACACGGCCAAGTCCAGGGGGTTTTTGGGTGAGCAACAGAACGGCTACCTCGGGTTGGTCAATTCTAGCCTGCCCGATGACGCCAAGAGCCTCATGCGGCAGGTCAATGATCGACGGCGGGCAAATTATCAATCTATCGCCCGCTCTAACGGCATTGATCTCAAGTCTGTGGAATCACTTGCAGGCCAGAAAGCGATAAATAAGACTGCTCGGGGCCACTTTATTCAGGCGCCCAACGGACAGTGGATCAAGAAGTAGGAGCCCGTTAACCTCTTCGCGTCAGGCAATCTGGTATCGCGAGTAATGGGCGGCTAGCTCAACACGGATATCGAGATCGGTTTGCCAAAGAGGTAGCCCTGCCTTTGTGGAAACCCAGCTCCTGCGAGAGCGGACGTTGTCCCTCTATCTAAATGCCCCACACGACTGCGTCGAGGCTCAAATCACGACAGATATTGGCCAGAGAGACGATGATCAATCTGGGCCGCCGCTAATTCAGGGCTGCGGTAAATGAACCGTCAATTTTCACGGCATTGGTTTGCAGTTCGCAGAGCCGGTTGAGGTTTGATAAGACGGTGCCAAGGTCGCCCACTGAGACTTTGACGCCATGTTCCCGTAGCTTCGTAATTTCATCCTTCAGTACGCTCTCGTTCGTCACCAGTGCGGTTTCTGTGATCTCGAAATTTAGCAATTCCAGCGATTTGACATTGTTTTGCAATCGCTACCAAGCGATCTGTCAGGCCGCGGTAGACGAACTAGCATGGGCTGATATTGAGAGATAATTCCATGCCGCGTGGTGCGAGTTGCCCCTAGCGAGCCAAAGTAAAGGCGGAGTGCATCAATAGCTCACCAACCTGGACCATCAAGCCCATGTGCTCAATGAGCGTGATGAAGCGGTGGGGTGGTGGGATGGGAGCCCCTTCTGCCGCGAGCGGTATCGCCAATGCCTTACAGCCGAACGCTTCTTCGGTTTCGAGCATCACCATTGGCTGCAGCGCGATAGGGATCGAACCCGGCCGCAGACAGTGCTGTGCCGCTTGGCTGATTGCTCGATCGTCGTTCAGCTCGCCTTTCTTTCCCGCCATTCTGGAATGCGGCCTCTTGGTCTCGTTCACCGTTGATTGTCGAGCCATAGTGCTCCCCCGGAAAAGACTGTAGGGGAAAGTCATTTAAGGTCAGTCGCCCATTAGAGACTCCGTTCATGTGTTTTATGACCTGGAAGTTACGTCATCCTTGACTTCACGAATACCAAGCGTAGCGAACCGTTATGCAATTACGGACAATTGCCGAGCCATCATGGATTTGTAAACCGCTGATAAAGGCGAGAATTGTTGGTATCACCCCCACTCTCGCCCGGTGTTGGCGAGACGGGTATCGCAGCTGACAATAGCCGCTATCGGCACTGGGCATGATGACTTGTCTTGTCCGGCGCAGACTCATGCGCTACTGTCGGCCGCCAGCCTAGGGCGCCGATGAAACTATGGCGGCGCAGGCTTCTGAGTTCAATGGCATAAGCTATGTCATTATTTTGTCATCGTAGAGGCGGTCAGCACTCGCAGTCCGCCAAGCTCCTTTTGAGTGAAGCGGCAGGCCCCTCAGGCCCGCGCTTGAGGTAAACGTTATGGATTTAGGTATTTCAGAAAAGGTGGCGCCGCTGCTCGAGCGGGTCCGAAGCTTCATTAACGAGCAGGTCATGCCGGTGGAGCACGAGTTCGTCGCCGAGATCGAGGTCGACGATCCATTTGTTCTCACTGACCGTCAGGCGGAGATTCTGAAATCTTTGAAAACCCAGGCCCGCGAAGCGGGCTTGTGGAATTTCTTTCTGACCGGTGAGGAGGGCTGCGGTCTCAATACCGTCGAATATGCCTACCTGGCAGAGGCGATGGGCAAGTCGCGCTTGGCCGCCGAGGTCTTCAATTGCTCTGCGCCGGATACTGGCAACATGGAAGTACTGCATAAATACGGCAGTGAAGCCCAGAAAAAGCATTGGTTGGAACCCCTGCTCGCGGGCGACATTCGGTCATGCTTTGGTATGACGGAACCGGCTGTCGCCTCATCCGATGCTACCAATATCTGCACCTCGGCTACCCTCGAGGGGAACGAGTGGGTCATTAACGGCGAGAAGCATTGGACGTCTGGCGCTGGTGACCCACGCTGCAAGATTATGATCTGCATGGTCAAAACCGACCCCGAGGCCCCCAAGCACCTCCAGCAGTCACAGATCCTCGTGCCGATGGATACGCCAGGGGTAAATATTGTCCGACCGCTCAAGGTATTCAATATGTTGGATGCACCGCATGGACACATGCGCGTCAAACTCGAGAATGTGCGTGTGCCCAAGGACAACATCATTCTCGGTCTCGGCCGCGGCTTCGAAATCTCGCAGGGGCGTCTCGGACCGGGTCGAATCCACCATTGTATGCGTTCCATTGGCTCAGCAGAAAAAGCGCTTGAGCTGCTGTGCGAGCGAGCGACCGAGCGCGAAGCGTTTGGTCGCCCCCTCTACAAACTCGGCGGCAACATCGACATCATTGCCGATGCACGCATGAACATTGAGCAGGCCCGATTACTCACGCTTAAAACCGCTTGGATGATGGACCACACTTCGCCCAAAGAAGCCCGTATTTGGATCTCGATGATTAAGACGGTGGTGCCGAACATGGCACTGAAGGTCATTGACGATGCGATTCAGATACACGGCGGCATCGGGGTGTCGCAGGACACGCCGCTGGCCGAGATGTGGTCCGGGCAGCGCACGCTGCGTCTGGCGGACGGCCCCGATGCGGTGCACCGCATGGTCGTGGGCCGCAATGAGATCAAACAATACTTGGCGGAGGCCGGCGAGGTCGCTGCAACCTTCCGCGATGGTTGAACACCGATAACACTGAGGGGACATCAGCGATGGCATTAACGATGGTAAAGCCAGAGGAAATGGAAGCACAGGCGGGGACAAAGCTACCCCCGGGGGAGTGGTTTGAGGTTGATCAGGAGCGTATCAACACCTTCGCTGACTGCACCGAGGACCATCAGTTCATTCATATCGACGAGGCCGCCGCCGCGCAAACACCGTTTGGTGGCACCATCGCTCACGGCTTTTTGACGCTGTCGTTAATGACCAAGCTTTGCTCGGAAAATGGCGTATATCCGGAAGGGATTGTCATGGGTGTGAACTACGGGCTCGACAAGGTGCGTTTTTTAAACCCCGTACGCGCGGGCAAGCGAGTGCGTGCGCATACGGAGATCATGTCAGTCGATCGCAAAGACGCGAACCGGTTTTTGGTCAAGCAGGCCGTCACGGTCGAGATCGAGGGGGAGGACACCCCAGCGGTCTATGCCGAGTGGCTCGGCATGTCGATCACTGGCTGATGGATTGGGGACAGAATATGACGATTCGATATGACGACAAAGTAGCGCTGGTGACCGGCGCGGGCGGTGGCTTGGGCAGAAGCCATGCCATTGAACTGGCCAAGCGGGGCGCCAAGGTGGTGGTTAATGACCTCGGTGGCTCCGTTTCGGGAGAGGGCGCCAACTCACAGGCCTCTCTCGATGTGGTGGCCGAGATCGAAGCACTTGGCGGCGAGGCCATGGCACACGGCGCCAATGTGGCTGACCTCGAACAGGTGCTGGATATGGTCGCACAGACCATGGGCCGCTGGGGGCGTCTCGATATTCTCGTAAACAACGCGGGCATCCTCCGGGACAAGAGCTTCTCCAAGGGGTCGGTAGAGGATTTCAGGTTGGTGACCGATGTGCACCTGATGGGCTCCGTCCACTGCACCAAGGCGTGCTGGGACATCATGAAGGATCAGGAGTATGGTCGTATCGTTATGACATCTTCCTCGAGCGGGCTCTATGGCAATTTTGGCCAGACCAACTACGGTGCCTCCAAGATGGGGATGATCGGCATGATGAACACGCTGGCTCAAGAAGGTGCCAAGTACAACGTCAAAATCAATGCGCTGGCGCCGACAGCAGGCACACGGATGACAGAGGGGTTGATTGAAGAGAAGGCATTCGCCCTGCTCACACCGGAGACAGTGACACCGGCAGTGCTGTATCTGGTGTCAGAAGACGCGCCGACTCGCACTATTTTGGCAGCTGGGGCGGGAAGCTTCGCCGTTGCCAAGATTGTCGAGACGGAAGGTATGTGGCTACCCGAAGCGGAGCAAACCCCTGAGGGCATTGCTGCCAACTGGGCCCAGATCTCTGAGGGCGGTGAGCGCGCCTTGCAAGCGGGATATGAGCAGAGCATCAAAATGGTAGCTCAGGCAGCCAAAGGGTTGGGGCTGGAGATGGGGTGATGAGCGGGTGTTCGGTATAGCCTTTGTCATGATGCATTGCTTATGCCGTGCTCAAAATTTCCAGCTTGGCCAGCGACAGCTGGCTCGGGCGCCCCAACTTAGTTAACACTTTTTACTCACAAAACAGGAAGGATACGAACATGAGAGAGGCGGTCATTGTTTCAACTGCACGCACCCCAATAGGCAAGGCTTACCGGGGCAGCTTCAATAATCTGGCCTCGCCAACCCTCGCGGGTCACGCGATTAGCGCAGCGGTAGAGCGCGCGGGTATCGAGGCGGATCGCGTCGAAGACTGCATCATGGGAGCCGCGCTGACTCAGGGCAGCCAGGGCGGCAACATTGGCCGCACGGCGGCACTCCGTGCGGGCCTGCCCGTCAGCGTGTCAGGCATGACAATCGATCGTCAGTGCTCCTCCGGCATGATGGCTGTCGCCACTGCGGCGAAGCAGGTGCTTCATGACGGCATGGAGGTTGTGGTTGGCGGCGGCGTGGACTCCATCTCGCTGGTGCAGAACGAGCACATGAATCTGCACCGCGCTGCCGATGAAGAGCTGCTGGCCATGCACAAGGACATCTATATGCCAATGCTGCAGACCGCTGAGGTGGTCGCGGCGCGATATAACGTGAGCCGTGACGCCATGGACGAGTATGGTCTGCAGTCCCAGCAGCGCGCGGCGGCGGCCTACGAGGCAGGGAAGTTTGAAGACGAGCTGGTTCACGTCACCTGTGAGCGCATTGTCTATGACAAGGAGACGGGTGAGCAGTCGACCGCTGAAGTCACGGTGAGTGCCGATGAGGGCGTTCGTGCTTCCACCCTCGAAGGTGTGCAGGGCCTGCGGACCGTTATCGAGGGTGGCACCATCACCGCGGGCAATGCGTCCCAGTTGTCTGATGGCGCCTCCGCACAGGTCGTGATGGAAGCGGCGACCGCTGAGAAACTGGGCTTGAATCCCCTTGGTGCTTACCGCGGGATCGCGGTAGCAGGTTGCGAACCCGATGAGATGGGTATCGGTCCGGTGTTTGCCGTACCGAAGCTTCTTAAGGAGCATGGCTTGACGGTGGACGACATCGGCCTGTGGGAGCTGAACGAGGCGTTTGCGGTACAGGTACTGTACTGCCGAGACACGCTGGGCATCGACAACGATAAGCTCAATGTCGACGGCGGCGCGATTGCTGTAGGCCACCCTTACGGCATGAGTGGCTCGCGACTTCTTGGTCACGCGCTGATTGAAGGTAAGCGCCGCGGCGTCAAATACGTTGTTGTCACCATGTGCGTAGGTGGCGGTATGGGTGCTGCTGGCTTGTTCGAGGTGTTTTAAATGAAAGCTGTCGTTTGTTGTGAGCACGGCCTGCCCGATCGTCTGGACTTGGTCGACGACTGGCCATCGCCGGAGTTGGGCGATAACGATGTCCGGATTCGGGTCAAGGCCGCAGGCCTGAACTTCCCCGATGTGCTGATCATCCAGGGCAAGTACCAGGTCCAACCCGAGCTGCCGTTCATCCCGGGCGGTGAGTGCGCGGGCGTTGTAGAAGCCGTCGGCGCCTCGGTCACCCGCTGGAAAGTGGGTGACGAAGTCATCCACAGCGGAGGCTCTGGGAGCTTCTGCGAGGAGATCGTCGCCAACGAGCTGGCGGTGTTACCCAAGCCACCGGCGCTGTCTTTTGAGGCGGCCGCCGGGATCACGATTACGTATCTGACTTCTTATCACGCTCTGGTTCAAAGGGCGAACCTTCAGCCCGGTGAGACGCTCTTGGTATTGGGTGCCGCAGGCGGTGTTGGCAGCACGGCCGTCGAGCTGGGCAAGGCGTTTGGTGCGACGGTGATCGCCGCGGCGAGTAGCGATGACAAGCTGGCACTGTGCACTGAGCTGGGTGCGGATCACGTCATCAATTACAGCAATGAATCGCTGAAGGATCGGGTAAAGGAGCTGACTGGTGGTGCCGGCGTTGACGTCGTGTATGACCCGGTGGGCGGCGACTTCAGCGAGCCTGCGGTGCGCTCGATGGGCTGGAAAGGGCGTTATTTGGTGATCGGATTCGCCTCCGGGCCCATACCCAGCATTCCTCTCAATCTGACGTTGCTCAAAGGCTGCTCGATTGTGGGCGTCTTCTGGGGCCGGTTTACGATGGAAGAGACCGAGGTACATCTGGCTAACATCGACACCCTGTGGCAATGGTTTGAGGAAGGTAAGATCAAGCCCGTTATCACCGATGTGTTTCCGATCGAAGAATACAAGGATGCCTACGCGGCAATGATGGAACGCCGCGCCAAGGGCAAGGTGATTCTCACCTTCTGACATGGCCGGCTACCGGTTTAATACTGCTCCAGAGCTTCGCGTTGGCTTGGGCACTGCGCGAGAGGTCGGGACCTATTGCGCCCAGCTGGGCATCAAGCGACCGCTGCTGGTAACGGACCCCGGCTTAGTCACAGTGGGTTTGGTCGCCCCCGTGCAGGAAGCCATGGCCGCGAGGTGCGAGCACGTCGGTCTCTTTTCCGAGGTGACCGCTGACCCTGCCGAGTCGGTGGTACTAGACGCACTATCGGTGCTGCAAGCGGGCGAGGCGGATGGCGTGGTTGGACTCGGCGGCGGCAGCTCCATGGATGTTGCCAAAGCCATCGCCGTGCTGGCGGTGGGCACCCAAACGATCGCAGAAGCATACGGTGTAAACCAGGTTGTCGGGGGTCGATTGCCGCTTATTCTGATTCCCACTACCGCGGGCACGGGATCCGAAGTGACGCCAGTGGCGGTCATCACCACGGGCAAGACTACCAAAGCGGGCATCAGCTCTCCTGTATTGCTACCTGATATCGCGGTGCTCGACGCCGAACTGACGCTGGGCCTGCCTGCTCACGTGACGGCCATGACAGGCATCGACGCCATGGTGCACGCGATTGAGGCCTATACATCGAAGATCAAAAAGAACCCGCTGTCAGATATGCTCGCAAGGCAGGCGCTCACCCTGCTGAGTGCCAATCAGCGACGCGTGCTGTCTCATCCCAACGATGTCGTGGCTCGCGAAGCCATGTTGCTCGGCGCCACGTTGGCAGGCCAGGCCTTTGCCAATGCCCCGGTTGCTGCGGTGCACGCGCTGGCCTACCCCTTGGGGGGGCACTACCACATGCCCCATGGGCTCAGTAACGCGCTGATGCTGCCTGCCGTGCTCCGTTTCAATGCGCCGGTAGCTGAAGCAAGCTATCTGGAGCTGGCGCAGTTGATGCCCGAGTCTGTAAAGCCTGGCTTCAAGGGCTTTGTCAGCTGGTTTGAGGATCTCATTGCCGATGCCGCACTGCCGACGACGCTGTCGGCAGCTGACGTGCCGCAGAGCGACCTGCCGACGCTGGCCGCTGACGCCATGCTGCAGCAGCGGTTGTTAGTGAACAATCCGATCGAGGTTGATGAAGCCGCCGCGTTAGCGCTGTACACGGCTGCCTGGAGTGGGTCGGCGTGAGCGATCGTGCGACGCCGTCGGCTCGGTCGGACTATCCGATTTTTTATTCACTCGAATCTCGTTGGGCGGATAACGATATCTATGGCCACATCAATAATGTCGCCTATTACGCTTACTTTGACTCGGTAGTGAATCGGTTCCTGATTGAGGAGGGTGGCCTGCGCCCGGGCGTCGACACCGTCGTGGGCTATGTTGTGCACTCGAGCGCTGACTATTTTTCTCCTGCCAGTTATCCCGCGACTCTGACGCTGGGGCTCAAAGTACTCCGCATCGGCGAGAAGTCTGTGCGCTGGGAGGTCGGCGTGTTTGCATCGGATGCGGAGCAAAGCTGCGTTACTGGCTCGTTCACCCATGCCTTTGTAGATCGAGAGTCAGGTCTTTCAGCGCAGGTTCCAGATGGGATTCGACGCGCAATCGAGACATTGCCTGCGGCTGACTGACCTTCAGGATTACGCCTGCGATAAAACAGGACTGTTTCGGGGCCTCAGCGTTGCCGCGAAGACTATGAGTAGAATCAACACTGCACCCCAGCCCGCCGCTGGCTCATAGTGCTGGTAGATAAAGCCACCGCTGATTGGGCCAAGAATGAATCCTGCGGCGGGGCAGGCGCTGACCAACCCTGCTACCCCCCCCTGCTCTTCAGGACCCACAGCCAGCGAGGCGCCGGCGGCGACCGCGGGCATGAGGAGCCCCAGACCCGCGCCGATGAGTGCCATGCTGGTCAGCACGACTGCCCAGCCGTCCATTGAACTGATGATCATGGTACCGACTAACGATAGGCCGCCACCCCAGCGCACTAGTTGAATTGGTGGCCCAGCAAATCGTTGGGCAATGACGACCTGCATAAAAAGTATGCTGGTAGCCGACGCCATCATCGCCCATCCCGTGTACTGGGCGGTCTCGATGCCCGAGAGATTCAATGCATCCTGTAATCGAAAGGCAAGCGTCTGTTGCACCATGGCAACGCCCGTGAAAGCGCCGATAGCGGAGATCAGATAAACACGCAGGCGATGATCTAGGAAGCCAAGGCGACGTTGATGGGTTTGAGTGGCGCGCGGCGTCGCGCCCTTGGAGAGTTTTAGAGCAATGATGGCCGCGGCTAATCCGGACAAGATCGACGCAACCACCAATGGCGCCAGTAGCCCCAGGCCGGCAACCAGTCCCGCCATGACCGGCCCAGTTATCATGCCAATGCTTTGGGCGCTTGAGAGTCGGCTCAGCGTCTTAATGCGGAACTGTGCCACGGTATGATCTGCGGCATAGGCGGTACAGCCGGGGTTGGTGGCCGACATAGTTGCCGCCTGAAGCGAGCGGATGATCAAGGCGATGATGAAGAGTGTGAGGCCGGTGATGGTGCCATCCCCGGCGAGGGAGAACAGTAACGCAAAAGACAGAGAGCCAATGCAGTAACCCATGAGCCCGATGAGAATGACAGGCTTGCGACCAATCCGGTCCGAGAAACGTCCCCAGAAGGGCGCGACCAGCGTGAAGACAAGTGCTGATGTGGAAATGATGGCAGTGATGCGAATCTCATCGAGGCCCACCGACCGACCCAAAGGGGGCAAGATGGCATAGACAAAAGCCTGTCCGATAGCTGTTGCATACAGACCAATGAATAGCAGTAAGAGAGACTGACGATCCAATCGCTCCGTGCCCGCCAGCGAGCCGGTGGCGACGCTATAAGTCATCGGCGACTCGGGCAGTGACCCAGTGATAACGGGTCGGCAAAATTTTCGTAAGCTGTAGTATCAGCCAAGCGTCCCAGCCCACCATGATCCGGCGTTTACCGCGGGCGGTGCCGCGCAGGATGATGTCCGCAGCGCGCTCCGGCGTGGTTTTGGCAAGACGCCTGAAACGAAGGTCCCGCTCATCTGCATCGGCCATGTTTCTATTGCCGTCAGTGCGGGCAGACCTTGCGATATTGGTTTGTACTCCACCCGGATGAACGCTCGACACAAACAGATTCGAGTCTAGGTACTCCGCCTGAAGCGCTTCGCTGAAACCGCGCACCGCAAATTTAGCCGCGTTGTAGGCGCTTTGTGTCGGGATGCCGACCATGCCAAAAATGGAGGACAAATTAACGAGATGTCCCCGCTCGGCCTGCGTGAGTAGCGGCAAAAAGGCTCTGGTGGCATGGACCACGCCCCAGAAGTTGATATCGATCAACCACTCAAAGTTCTTTTCGCTGGAATCAGCGAATCGCGCGCCGTAGCCGACACCGGCGTTGTTGAACAGCGCATCGAGGCTACTGGTATCCACGCTGACGACCTCTGCCCAAGAGAACAGCGCGTCTCGCTGGCCGCAGTCCACCACCTGCGATGTAACCCCCCCGCGAGCCTCATCCAGCGACGCACAGGTCTCAGCCAATGCTTCGGAGTTGATGTCAGAGAGCCAGAGGTGGCAGCCGGCTGCATTCAGTCGCTGACTGAGCGCCCTGCCAATCCCGTCTCCGGCGCCGGAGATGGCGGCGGTCTTGCCCGCAAAGTAGCTCTCTATCACTGACATGAGGTGGTTTCCTTAGCGGAGGGGCGCGCAGTGTAACCGACATCGTCTAGGGGTGGGATGGCCCGCAAAAAATAGACAGGCCAAGCCCTTTGCCGTAGACTGCAATGCCAGCCCGCGCGGGGTTATTTTCTGCCCCATCACGCGCTTGACGTCCGCAATTTGCGACCACAGGGTGAAGTTGACCCGGCCTACTCGTGCACCCGATTGGCACGCCAGGCAACAACGACTGGGAGGTCCGTTTGTCTCAACCCGCTGTCCTCGCACTGGAAGATGGCACGATTTTCCGCGGCCTCTCCATCGGTGCTTCCGGCACAACAGTGGGTGAGGTGGTCTTTAATACCGCGATGACCGGATATCAGGAGATTCTGACCGATCCCTCCTACTGCCGACAGATCGTGACCCTGACCTACCCGCACATTGGTAACACTGGCGTCACCAGCGAGGATGAGGAATCCACCGGGATACACGCGGCGGGATTGATTATCCGGGATCTGCCGCTGCTGGCCTCGAATTTTCGCTCCGAACAGAGCCTGAGTGATTACCTGATCGACGGGAATATGGTGGCGATTGCCGACATCGATACTCGGAAAGTGACGCGGATTCTCCGCGATGGCGGTGCCCAGAGCGGTTGCGTTATGGCGGGCGCTGAGGTGGATGAGACGCAGGCGTTGGAGCAGGCGAGGGCGTTCGCTGGACTCAAGGGTATGGACCTTGCCAAGGTTGTTACAACTTTGGAGCCTTATGAGTGGACCGACGGCACCTGGCAACTGCCCGCCACCGCGGGGGAGGCACCTGACCAGCGCGCGCCGGCGTTTTCTGTGGTTGCGTTGGACTTCGGTGTGAAGCGCAACATTTTGCGCATGCTGGTGGATCTGGGTTGCACTGTGACAGTGATGCCCGCCCAGTCGACGATTGATGAAGTCATGGCTCACGCGCCCGACGGCGTGTTCTTTTCCAACGGACCGGGAGATCCAGAGCCCTGCGAGTATGCGATCACCCTCGCTCGCGAAGTGATGGATCGCAAGGTCCCACTGTTTGGGATTTGTCTGGGGCACCAAATTCTGGCGCTGACCAGCGGGGCCCGCACTGAGAAGATGAAATTTGGCCATCACGGCGCTAATCACCCCGTGCAGAATCTCAGCGACAAGACCGTGATGGTGACCAGTCAGAACCATGGCTTCACCGTCTCCGAGCAGGACCTCCCTGACACACTTGAGGTGACCCATCGATCCTTGTTCGATGGCACGCTTCAGGGGATAGCGCGCAAGGATGTCCCGGCCTATAGCTTTCAAGGCCATCCCGAGGCCAGTCCGGGACCTCACGATGCGGCCAATCTCTTTGGGCCCTTCATCGCGGCGATGGAGCGAACAAAAAAATGAGTGGGGAGTGTTAAAGCGTGCCGCGCCGATCTGACATCGAGAGTATTCTGATTCTTGGCGCAGGACCGATTGTAATCGGTCAGGCCTGCGAGTTTGACTACTCGGGTGCGCAAGCCTGTAAGGCCCTGCGGGAAGAGGGTTATCGCGTCATCCTCGTGAACTCCAACCCCGCCACCATCATGACCGACCCCGCCATGGCCGATGCGACCTACATCGAGCCTGTTGAGTGGCAGACGGTTGCCAGAATTATCGAGCGCGAGCGCCCCGACGCGGTGCTACCCACTATGGGCGGACAGACGGCGCTCAATTGCGCACTGAAGCTCGCTTCAGAGGGTGTCTTGGAGAAGTTTGGCGTGGAAATGATCGGCGCCACACAGGAAGCCATTAATAAAGCCGAAGACCGCGAGAAATTCGACATTGCGATGCGTCGAATTGGGCTTGAAACGCCCCGTGCCGGGCTCGCCCACAGCATGGAGGAAGCGTGGCAGGTCCATGAAGAAATCGGCTTCCCCTGCATTATCAGACCCTCTTTCACCATGGGCGGCTCCGGCGGCGGTATTGCCTACAACCGGGATGAGTTTGAAGAGATCTGCCTCAGGGGATTGGAGCTGTCGCCCACCAGCGAGTTGCTAATTGATGAGTCTCTGATCGGCTGGAAAGAATATGAGATGGAGGTTGTCCGGGACAAAAACGATAACTGCATCATTGTCTGCTCAATTGAAAATTTTGACGCCATGGGTGTGCACACCGGCGATTCCATCACGGTCGCGCCTGCCCAGACGCTGACCGACAAGGAATACCAGATCATGCGTGACGCCTCGCTAGCGGTATTGCGCGAGATCGGCGTGGAGACCGGAGGTTCGAATGTCCAGTTTGGCCAGTGCCCCGATACCGGCCGACTGGTGGTGATTGAGATGAACCCGCGGGTTTCACGGTCATCGGCGCTGGCATCCAAGGCAACTGGCTTCCCGATTGCCAAGGTGGCAGCAAAGCTGGCGGTAGGCTACTCGCTCGATGAGCTCGAGAACGATATTACAGGTGGCGTGACCCCCGCGTCGTTCGAGCCTGCCCTTGATTATGTGGTGACCAAGATTCCACGCTTTGCCTTTGAAAAATTTGCCACCGCAGATCCGCGACTGACCACCCAGATGAAATCGGTGGGCGAAGTGATGGCCATCGGGCGTACTTTCCAGGAGTCGCTGCAAAAAGCCTTGCGCGGACTCGAGGTTGGTTCGGCCGGTTTCGAGCCGCGCATGCAGGTGGCGGATGAAGACTCCCGCTCAGAACTTGTAGACCGATTGACGAACCCCGGAGCCGATCGCATCTGGTACCTGGCGGATGCATTCCGTGCTGGATTCGAGCTGGAAGAGATTTACGGCTACTCGGGTGTCGACCCGTGGTTCCTTATCCAGATTGACGACATCGTACGATGGGAGGCACAGCTTTCCGGGCTGACCGCCGACGGCATTGATCACAGCCTCATGTGGGGGCTCAAGCGCCGGGGCTTCTCTGACAAGCGTATCGCCGATGTGTTGGGTACGACCGAGTCGGCAGTCCGCGAGCGACGGTGGTCGCTGGATATCCGACCCGTCTACAAACGAGTAGATACCTGTGCCGCCGAATTTGCGGCCTCGACCGCTTACATGTACTCCGCTTACGAAGAGGAGTGTGAGGCGGCACCCAGTGACAGCAAGAAAATTCTGGTACTCGGTGGCGGTCCAAACCGCATCGGGCAGGGGATTGAATTCGACTATTGCTGCGTCCACGCGGTGCTGGCAATGCGCGAAGATGGTTACGAGACCATCATGGTCAACTGTAACCCCGAGACGGTATCTACCGACTATGACACCTCTGACCGACTGTATTTTGAACCGGTCACGCTCGAGGATGTGCTCGAGATCGTTGAGCTCGAGCAGCCCACCGGAGTGATTGTGCAGTTTGGTGGTCAGACACCGCTCAAGCTGGCCCGCGCGCTCGAGGCGGCGGGTGTACCGATTATCGGTACCACGCCCGATCAAATTGATCGCGCGGAGGACCGGGAGCGGTTCCAGCAAATGATTCAGGCCTTGGCGCTTCGCCAGCCGGCGAATACGACGGTGCGCAGTGTCGAGGCGGCGGTCGCGGCAGCAGCAGAGATTGGTTACCCGTTGGTGGTTCGTCCATCCTACGTCCTCGGCGGTCGCGCGATGGAGATTGTGTATCGTGAAGAGGATTTGTTTCGCTACATGAGCGATGCCGTGAGGGTCTCCGAGGACTCTCCCGTACTACTTGACCGTTTCCTCAGTGCAGCGATTGAGGTCGATATCGATGCCGTAAGTGACGGCGAACAAGTCGTGATTGGCGCCATCATGCAGCATATCGAGCAGGCTGGTGTGCACTCCGGTGACTCTGCCTGTTCATTACCGCCGTATAGCTTGCCTGCCGATGTGCAGGAATCCATGCGAGATGCGGTGCGCAAGATGGCGCTGGAACTCGGCGTTTGTGGACTGATGAACGTGCAGCTGGCTTGGCAGGACGACGAGATCTACGTGATCGAGGTCAATCCGCGTGCCTCGCGAACGGTTCCGTTTGTCTCCAAGGCGGTCGGTGTGTCACTGGCCAAGGTGGCGGCACGATGCATGGCGGGCCAAAGCCTCTGCAGCCAGGGCGTGACCAAAGAAATTGTCCCACCCTATTACAGTGTGAAAGAGGCGGTACTGCCCTTTAACAAGTTCCCAGGCACTGACCCGATCTTGGGCCCCGAAATGAAATCTACGGGCGAGGTCATGGGGACTGGGGAGACGTTTGCCGCGGCCTTCGCCCGGGCGCAACTGGGCGCCGGCGATGACCCGCCCACCTCGGGCCTGTGTTTGATCAGTGTGCGCGACGCCGACAAGCCGGCAGCGGTGGACGTGGCGAGACGACTCATGGCTCAAGGCTTCACGTTGGCAGCCACCGGTGGCACCGCGAGCGCGTTGGAAGCGGCGGGGCTGGCAGTCCGCACTGTGAACAAAGTGGCCGAGGGTCGCCCGCACATCGTTGATTTGATAAAGAACGATGAAGCCGCCATGATTATCAATACCACAGAGGGTCGCCGAGCTATTTTGGATTCGGCTTCGATCCGTGCCAGCGCCGAGCAGCACAAAGTGTTTTACACCACGACATTAGCGGCAGCAGAGGCGGTGTGCATGGCACTCGAGCAGGAGACGGACATCACCGTGCGGCGTCTTCAGGATTTGCATGAGAGCATGGCCGTATGAACCGCGTTCCAATGACAGTACAGGGCGAGCAAGCCCTCAGAGAGGAGCTTGAGCGCCTCAAGAAGGTGGATCGACCGCGGATCACGCAGGCGATTGCCGAAGCGCGCGAGCATGGCGATCTGAAAGAGAACGCGGAGTACCACGCTGCACGAGAGCAACAAAGCTTTGCTGAGGGGCGGATTCAGGAGCTCGAGCACAAGCTGTCCCACGCTCAGGTCATCGACGTCGCGACCATCCCGGTCACAGGGAAAGTTGTTTTTGGTGTCACGGTGACCTTGCTCAATGTCCATGATGATTACACCGTCACGTACCGCATCGTTGGTGAAGATGAAGCAGACGCCAAAGCCAACCTGATTTCGGTGAACTCTCCCATCGCCCGAGCGTTAGTCGGGAAAATGGAAGGCGACGAGGTCACGGTGAATGCCCCGGGCGGTGATGTGACCTACGAGATCGACGCCGTCGAGCACCTCTAGAATTACTGAAAAGAATTCCCATTGGTCGTATGGTCCGCGTTAAAGCGCGGGAGCCCTTTGTGGCCGCAACGACCGACACTCTCACACTTTGGGATTTGCCACCCAACACGCCGGCCGAGTTAGTCGGATTTGCTGAGACCCTGAGCGCACGCTACCGCGGTCGATTGCAGGAGTTTGGTTTTCATTCAGGCGAGGAAATTTCCTGTCAGCAACGCCCGGGGTTCGGCGCGCCGCGGGTTTTCCGGGTGAGTAACGCGACTTACTGTCTGGATCAGGAGTTGGCGGAGCAGGTGCTGGTGCGGCTGGTGGGAGCGTCCCCTCATGCCTAGTGTTTTGCTGGTCGGCACACCCAACTCGGGCAAAACCGCGTTGTTCAACCGACTCACCGGTCTGAATCAGCGGGTTGCGAATTACCCGGGAATTACGGTGGATCTGTCGATCGGGCGTCTCGCGAAGTTGCCTGAACTCGATCTGGTGGATTTTCCCGGCACCTACTCCTTTAGACCGATCTCTGAGGAGGAGCGGGTCGCCGTGGGGTATTTCGATACGTCACTCGCCGATCCAAGTGTGCAACACGTGCTCTGTATCGTCGATGCCACGCGATTGGAGAAAAGTCTCTTCTTTTGTTTGCAGGTGGTCGAGGCCTGCCAGCTTCAGGGGCTTCCCGTCACAATAATTGCCAACATGGGCGATATTCTGAAGCGCCACGGATTGAATATTGATTCAGAGGGCTTATCTCGGGCCATTGGTGCTCCCGTAATGCTGGCATCAGCGCGGACTGGGGAAGGGCTCGACACGATTATCTCGGTTGTTCAGTCCCCGCTACCACCGCCAGCGCCGCCGGAAACAACCGACGACAACCCGATTTTGGCGAGTGAGGGTGGGTCCGCTGAGGAGGCTTTGTATGCGGAGGCGCATCGCCTGGCGGAGCAGTACGGGGCGCCAGCGGATGAACTGTTGCGAGCCCAATCTCGGCTGGATCGATTCTTCCTCGGCTCGCTTTCCGGTGGCCTGACCTTTTCAGTGATCATGCTGATTCTTTTTCAATCCATCTTCACCTGGTCTGCGCCTGCTATGGATGCAGTGGAGGCCGGCGTCATTTGCTTGGGTGGTTGGATCTTGCCGCTTATCGGCGAAGGGGTATTCGCCGATTTTTTAGCTGATGCAGTTTTTAGCGGTATTGGTGCCTTTTTGGTGTTTGCCCCGCAGATTTTTGTGCTGACATTTGTCATTGGTCTGCTCGAGGATTCCGGTTACCTCGCCCGGGCCGCCCTTATTTGCCACAAGCCGCTCCGGTTCTTTGGTCTCAGCGGTAAAAGCTTTATCCCTATGCTGTCCGGCGTGGCCTGCGCGATTCCCGCTATTTATGCAGCGCGCTCGATCGAATCCCTGCGTGCCCGATTTCTGACCTATCTCGTGATTCCGCTGATGCCCTGCTCGGCGAGATTGCCCGTGTACACCTTGCTGATAGCCATTTTTATCCCGAGAGAGACAGCATTCGGGGGGTTGATCGGCTGGCAGGGTATGGCGCTTTTCGCTATCTACGTTTTCGGCATGGCCGCCGGTCTAATCATCGCAGGCTTGGTCAACCGGCTGTCACCGTCTGAGGGTCAGATGCCGTTTATGATGGAATTGCCGGCCTACCGCATCCCAGCACTGGTACCCATTGCCAGAAAATCCGTACAGCGGGCCAAGCACTTTGTGACCAAGGCGGGTGCCGTTATTTTGGGTGTGACCGTGGTGATCTGGATTTTGGGCTACTTCCCGAATCAGGGCACGGATTTGGGCGGATCCTGGCTGGGCACGCTGGGGCAGTGGATTGAACCAGTCTTTCAGCCGCTGGGTCTGGACTGGCGCTATGGAGTGGCGATTGTCAGTGCCTTTTTGGCGAGAGAGGTCTTCGTCGGGACGCTGGGTACAATCATGGGTATCGAAGGGGCCGAGGACAATATTGTACCGCTGGTCGAGCAGGTGCAGGCCAGCGACCTGCCGCTGGGTTCGGGGCTAGCACTGCTGGTGTTTTTTGCCATTGCCCTGCAGTGCGTTTCCACCGTGGCTATTCTGGCCAAAGAGGTCAACTCATGGAAATTGGCGCTGCGCATGGTGATCGCTTATCTCTGCCTAGCCTGGGTCGCCGCTTGGGTCACGTTTAACGTGACCGGTTTCTTGGTCTAAGGCGCTTACTGCTGGAAGCAGAGTGAAACAGGCAATCGCGCCGGAGACATTTTCTCGGTGCTCTGCGTCAATCTTCTCGCTCGCGCTGGAACAGTCGCAATTCGGTCAGCATCAGACGCGCGGCTAACCTCAGCGTCAGATCATGTTGTTCCTTCCGTAACTGTTCGATCCCTGCTCCTATATCCTCCTGAAGACGCGCGGCTTCTTGTTCCGTCATTTGACTGGGCAGGCGCACCTCAAAGTGGCAATTTGACTCCTTCTGAAGCTCTCCATAGGCATCGGTCAGGGACGCAATGGCGAAGTCGATCAGGGTCTGATCGGCGCCTTTGCTTCTGAGTAAGTGAGAAAGCTGTTCCCGCAAAAAGGAGAAGGCCTGCTTTTCGCGCGTGGGAAATTCAAGAATGTCGGCCATAGTTCAAGGGGTCATCGGCTACGATGCAGATTGGACTTTCGAGGGTCAGCCTTTGGGTTGGGTCGCAACAGCGTCGCAATGTTCCCTACTCTTTGCACCAGATAGGCCTCACTGTGACTGCAGAGTTCTCCGATCACGGACTCGCGTCGCTCCCGATCACCGACCGCAATCTTGACCTTGATCAACTCATGATCATTGAGTGCGCGATCTAGCTCTTCCAAAACCGACGGTGCCAGCCCTTTCCCGGCGACCGTGACGATGGGTTTGAGAGAATGGGCCTGTGCGCGGAGTTGGCGTAACTCCCTACTGGTGGGAGGGGTCATGGAGGCCTCTGCTGATTATCACGATACACTGCCGATAGTGTAACGCTATGTTGTGCGCGCAGGAGGGATGCGACAGGGAAGATGGGTAAGAAAAAGTCATCAAGCCGGGCCTGGTTGAAGGAGCATCATGACGATGTCTTCGTGCAGCGCGCGCAAAAAGAGGGTTACCGCTCCCGAGCCGTTTACAAGCTCATGGAGATCAATGACAAAGATCGAATCATTCGTCCCGGCATGTCAGTACTGGATCTCGGAAGCGCGCCGGGTGGTTGGTCCCAGGTGGCGGGTGAGTGGGTTGGCGTTCATGGCTGCATGGTGGCGAGCGATATCCTGCCCATGGACATCCTGCCCGACGTGCGTTTCGTCCAAGGTGACCTTACGGATCAGGAGACCTATGAACGCATCATGGCGGAACTGAATAATCAGCCGTTGGATGTGGTGCTATCTGATATGGCCCCCAATATGAGTGGTTTGACCGAAGTGGATCAGCCGCGGGCCATGTATTTGGTGGAGTTGGCGACAGAATTGGCCCGCACCTCGCTGGCACCTGGGGGTGCCTTTATTGCCAAAGTTTTTCAGGGCGAGGGTTTTGAGGCCTGGTTCCGCGAGATCCGCAGTTGCTTCACCCGCGTAGTTACTCGTAAGCCAGCGGCTTCGCGGCCCCGATCCCGGGAGGTGTATGTGGTTGCTTCCGGGTTCAAAGGCAGTGAGAAACCACGATTTTAAGGCGCGTGGCGGGGCTTTTGAGGGCTCAGAATCGTAACCAGAGGGGTTGAAATGGCCGAAACGGCCCCAATTCAAGGGAAAGTGACTGGAAAGCAGTGGATTTAGGGGGTTTCGGCCAAAGCGTTATACTGTGCGGCCGCGCGAGCAACGCGCGACCCGGAACCGAGAGGACTCGTTTTGAACAATATGGCTAAGAATTTGCTGCTGTGGCTGTTGATCGCCGCGGTACTACTCTCGGTTTTCAATAATTTCAATCTGCGTAGCAGCACCGAGCAGGTGGGCTACTCCGAGTTTATCCGCGAGGTCCAGACCGACCGTCTGTCAAAAGTCTTGGTTGATGGCCTTACCATCACAGCACAGCGCAAAGATGGGAGCAGCTTTGAAACCATCCGCCCGATGGTTGAAGACCCCAAGCTGATGGACGACCTGCTGGCGCATAACGTGACGGTTGAAGGTAAGCAACCCGAGCAACAGTCTGTCTGGACACAACTGCTGATTGCGAGTTTCCCGATCCTGCTGATTATTGCGGTGTTCATGTTCTTCATGCGGCAGATGCAAGGCGGGGCAGGCGGTCGGGGCGGCCCGATGAGTTTCGGCAAGAGTAAAGCCAAGCTTCTGGGTGAAGACCAGATCACCACGACCTTTGCCGACGTCGCCGGGGTTGAGGAAGCCAAAGAAGACGTTCAGGAGCTGGTTGAATTCCTGCGCGATCCCGGTCGATTCCAGAAGCTGGGCGGCCGGATCCCGCGCGGCGTGCTCATGGTGGGCCAGCCCGGAACCGGTAAGACCTTGCTCGCCAAGGCCATAGCGGGCGAGGCCAAGGTGCCGTTTTTCTCCATCTCCGGCTCTGACTTTGTCGAGATGTTCGTGGGCGTGGGAGCTTCCCGCGTTCGCGACATGTTCGAGCAGGCCAAAAAGCAATCGCCCTGCATTATTTTTATCGACGAAATCGATGCGGTGGGTCGCCATCGCGGCGCGGGCTTGGGTGGCGGCCACGATGAGCGTGAGCAAACCCTGAACCAGCTCCTTGTGGAGATGGACGGCTTTGAACTCAATGATGGCGTGATTGTTATCGCCGCGACCAACCGGCCGGACGTACTGGACCCCGCTCTCCTGCGACCAGGCCGATTCGACCGTCAGGTAGTTGTGGGTCTGCCCGACATTCGTGGGCGGGAACAGATTCTCAAGGTACATATGCGCAAGGTGCCGCTGTCAGAGGACGTCGATTCCTCGAAAATCGCGCGAGGTACCCCGGGCTTCTCCGGTGCGGATCTGGCTAACCTCGTTAACGAGGCCGCGCTGTTTGCTGCGCGTGGAGGCCTGCGTTTAGTGG
Organism: Halieaceae bacterium; assembly: GCA_902518075.1. The sequence continues at coordinate 22,428 of CABYEX010000007.1, forward strand.
GGATGAATCAGTTTGAGTTGGCGAAAGATAAGATCATGATGGGTGCTGAGCGCCGGTCGATGGTGATGTCCGAGGCGGAAAAGCGCAACACGGCGTACCACGAGGCTGGGCATGCCATTGTTGGCCGCCTGATGCCTGAGCATGACCCGGTTTATAAAGTATCGATTATTCCTCGTGGCCGCGCGCTAGGCGTGACCATGTTTCTTCCAGAGGAAGACCGCTACAGCCATAGCCGTCGCCACATCATTTCACAGATTACCAGCCTCTTTGGCGGCCGCGTTGCCGAGGAAATGACGCTTGGGAAAGACGGTATTACGACAGGTGCATCCAACGACATCCAACGCGCGACCGAGGTGGCTAGGAATATGGTCACCAAGTGGGGCCTGTCGGATAGCATGGGGCCACTGATGTATGACGAGGGCGGTGAAGAAGTATTTCTGGGGCGCAGTGCAGCACAGCCCTCCAAGGCGATGTCAGATGAGACGGCGCTTGCGATTGATCGGGAGGTGCGCAACATCATTGATGAGTGCTACGACAAGGCACACCATTTGCTCGAGGCCAACCGCGACAAGCTCGACATGATGGCTGATGCACTGATGCAATACGAGACTATCGACGCTGAGCAGATCGACGACATTATGGAGGGGAAGTCTCCCCGTCCTCCTTCTGGCTGGTCTGATGATGACAAGGGTGCCCCTCCGGATGAAGGAAAGGCTGAGTCAGCCGGCAACCCCATTGGCGGTGCTGCGACCGAGCACTGATCCCGTTGGCACGGCTCGCTACTGAGTAGCAGTTACCTGAGATGGTCAATGCCATCACCTGTGGTGCGCGCACTCTGGACCTGAGCCGTCCGCGCATTATGGGCGTCCTTAATGTCACTCCAGATTCTTTTTCCGATGGCGGACACCTTTACCGCGACGGGCACGTTGACACTGACGCGCTGTTAGCGCAAGCCGAGAAAATGCTGGATGAGGGTGCTGACATTCTGGATGTAGGCGGTGAATCGACTCGTCCGGGCGCGGCTGCGGTCAGCGAGGCCGAGGAGTTGGACCGGGTGGTCGCAGCGGTGGAAGCGCTCGCTCGGCACTGCGACACGATCATTTCGGTGGATACCAGCACGCCCAGCGTGATGAGGGAATCTGCTCGGTGCGGTGCGGGTCTCCTAAATGACGTGCGCGGTTTCCAGCGCCCGCAGGCGCTCCATGCTGCGGCGGATACCGGTCTGGCGCTCTGTGTGATGCATATGCAGGGGGAGCCAGACACGATGCAGGCTGCGCCTACCTATAGCGATGTAGTGCAGGACATTGCTGAATATTTAGGCCATCGTCTGGCTGATGTGAGTGCTGCTGGCATCGATCTTGATCGGGTCATCATTGATCCCGGTTTTGGCTTTGGCAAAACGGCTGAACAAAACTTTGAGCTGCTCGCGCGACTCGAGGTCTTATGCAATCAGCGCCAGCCAGTCCTGGTTGGGCTGTCACGTAAATCCATGATCAGCAGCGTGCTCGATCGACTGCCGGAGCAGCGCATGGTTGCCAGCGTGGCTCTGGCGCTGATGGCAGTGGAGCGTGGGGCGCGTATAGTGCGAGTTCACGATGTTGCTGCCACATTCGATGCCTTATCGATGTGGCAAACGACGAGGCACGCGCTGATTCAGAGTCAGCCCGTATGAGCAGACAGTTTTTCGGAACCGACGGCATTCGCGGTGAGGTAGGTAAATACCCCGTGACCGCGGACTTTGTGCTCAAGCTTGGGTGGGCAGCCGGGCGGGTATTCTCCTCGACTGAGCGCGAGACGCATGTGTTAATTGGAAAGGATACCCGGGTGTCCGGCTATATGTTCGAGTCTGCACTGGAGGCTGGACTGGTCGCGGCGGGGGTGCGTGTCACCCTACTGGGACCCATGCCTACCCCTGCGGTGGCCATGCTGACTCGCAGTCAAAAAGCGTCGGCCGGGATTGTCATCAGTGCCTCTCACAATGCATATACCGATAACGGCATTAAGTTTTTTAATGGTGAGGGCTGCAAGCTTTCAGATGATCTTGAGTTTCAGATTGAGTGCATGCTGTCAGAGCCCATGGACACCGTGCCCTCAGCGCAGTTGGGGAAGGCAGCACGGATGGTGGACGCACCAGGCAGATACGTCGAGTTTTGTAAGAATACGTTTCCTGGATCGTTGAACTTGAGGGGACTGCGCTTGGTCTTAGACTGCGCCCACGGTGCGACTTACCAGGTCGCGCCCCAGGTTTTCACCGAGCTGGGGGCAACCGTGGTCGTGATGGGTGCCGAGCCGGATGGCTACAACATCAACCGCGATGTTGGATCGACATCCCCGGCCGCACTGCAAGCGCGAGTGCTGAGCGAGCATGCGGATCTGGGCATTGCGTTTGACGGTGACGGCGACCGAGTGCAGTGCGTTGCCGCCGACGGCACGATCGTTGATGGAGATGAGCTTCTCTACGTCATTGCCAATGATCGTGTGCAACGGGGGCGACCGCCTGAAGGCGTGGTGGGTACGCTGATGTCCAACCTGGGTCTGGAGCAAGCGTTGGCAGGTAAGGGTATCGAATTAGTGCGTGCGAAGGTGGGCGATCGCTACGTGCTTGAACAGATGGCAGAGCGGGGCTGGTCTCTGGGTGGCGAAGCTTCCGGACACATTATTTGCGCCGATCTCACCACGACTGGCGATGGCATTGTGGCCGCTCTCCAAATCGTGGCGGCCATGGCGGCGGCTGGTGAGAGCCTGTTGGCGCTGAAAAGCGCGTTGCACAAATTGCCCCAGACGTTGATTAACGTCCCGGTCCCGGAGGGATTTGTGCTGGAAGACTGCGAAGCGGCGGTGGCTGAGAGTAAGAGGGTAGAGGACGTATTGTCAGGGCGGGGTCGCCTGGTTCTCCGTGCCTCTGGAACCGAGCCGCTCATCAGGGTCATGATTGAGGGCGCCGATGCGGGGGAGAATCACCGTCTGGCCGATGGTATCGCCGAGGCGATCCGACAGGCGCACTAGTTCAGTTGCGGCACGGATACGTGACCGGTATGATCTCGCGCCCTATGGTGGGAGTCGGTCGCCGGCGCAGAGTTGGAAAGAATCATGGAACAGATAACACTAATGGTACATCTGCTGGTCGCGTTAGCGCTGATCGCGCTGATCCTGTTGCAACGCGGCAAAGGAACCGATATTGGCGCTTCTTTTGGCGCGGGCGCATCACAGACCCTGTTTGGCAGCGCGGGCAGCGGCAATGCGCTTACTCGGATGACTGCATGGTTGTCGGCGATCTTCTTTGCCAGCAGTTTTGGTCTGGCGGTGATTGCCGACAACCGTACCACTAGCGAGGACGAACTTGGATTTGAGGTGCCGGTGTATGAGCCGGTTGAGAGAGAAATCTCCGACAGTGACGTACCTGATATTGATTATGGGTCAGAGGGCGATATTCCCTTTGATGATGCACCCCCGTCCAGCGGGGAGTGACCGGTTAACCAGCGGAAGTGGTGGAATTGGTAGACACGCTATCTTGAGGGGGTAGTGGCCTATGGCTGTGCGGGTTCAAGTCCCGCCTTCCGCACCAACATAAGCTATCGCACGACAAGGAAGTCTCTTAGCTCGATATGAGGTTTACATTGATACCGTGCATATAAGGATTGAGCTCGCAAGACAGGATCGTTAGCGCACATCAACGACTATCCCAGTGATGTTATCCCTGCCACCCCTTTGCAGTGCCTCTTCAATCAAGGCAGTGAGAATGTGCTCACTGAAAGACTCTCCTAACATGCTCTGGATCTTCTCAAGCGGAAGTTCTTTATAGAGCCCGTCTGTGCAGACGAGAAACCTGTCGCCTGCTTCGACCTCGGTAACATCAGCGTCAAGATGCAAGTCTTGGTGAACGCCTACCGCTCTGGTCAGCATATTTGCTGAATTTAAACGCTGTGCCGCCTCACGGGATAACTCCCCTCTTCTATGTCGCTCCTGGGCTAGGTTATGGTCCTCGGTCAGGAGTGTGAGCTCACTGCCTCTGAAGCGATAAATTCGGCTATCTCCAGCCCATATCGAGATTGCCTTGGACTGAAAAATAATGAGAGCGGCAACTGTGGTGCTAGGCGTACCCGCACCTGCCATATTTCTGCATGCCTGATGTGCTTGGCGTAGCCTTGACGTGATATCAGCTACGGACTCTTCAACTGAGTTCCCCTGGCTGTAACTCTCGACATGTTCCACGACTGTCGCGCTCGCTTTGTCACCATTGCCATGACCACCGATTCCATCGGCGACGAGCCATAGCCCTTCTGCCTCGTTGACAAACAGAGCGTCCTCGTTGACTCGTCGGGTGTGGCCTATGTGAGTGCCGTGGCAGGTATGTGTTGTATGAGGGCCGGGCATTCTCCAGCGTGCTTCCTTATTTCAATTGTGAAAAAGTATCTGCTGGATCCGGTCGGTAGTCGAGCTTGCCAGTGTCATGGGGCCCAATCGTGCTGGATGATCCGGATAATTTCCTCGGCTGAACCGGGTCGGTCATTTGGATTTTTGCTGAGGCAGCTCATGGTCAATTCTGACAACACTTTCGGGATCTTGAGATTTTCAAAGTGAGACGGGACATCAGGCACCTTATCGCGCACGTCCTTCAGTATTTTTCTCACCACTTGGCCAGTAAAAGGCGTGCGCCCGGTGAGTGCCTCGTACATCACCGCACCCAAGCTGTAGATGTCTGATCGCGCATCGATGTCAGGTTCCCGATCGATTTGTTCTGGCGACATATACATGACTGACCCCTGAAGCTTGCCAGCACTGGTCATCGCTACGCCGATATCCAGGTCAGGTAAGTTGCCCTCGGTAGATGAGGAGGAGCCCTCTCTGTGCCTGACCTTTGCAAGCCCCCAGTCCAGCAATAGGACCTCACCGTAAGGTCCGATCAATACATTTTCAGGTTTGATGTCTCGGTGCACCACTCCAGCAGAGTGGGCGTAACCTAACGCATTACCGACTTGAACGATTACATTCATGAGCTGTGAAAAATCGTAACGCTGTCGATAGTTAAACAACTCTCTGAGCGTATAACCGTGGACCAATTTCATCGTGAAAAAGTAGTGCCCACGATTGTCTCGCCCGATCTCATAAGTAGGCATCGTGTTTGGATGCTGAAGCATCGCGGAGATACGCGCTTCGCGGAGTAGGCGCAGGTTTTCGGTTGGGTCTTTTTGAAACTCAGGCTTTAGCGTTTTGTAACAGACAGTTCGCCCCAGATATAAATCACGGCATGCCTGAATCAGAGATTTCCCGCCTGTGGCTATGGTCGAAAAATACGCGTAGCGAATTTTCGGGTTCAGTGTCTCTGGCAGCGGCGCATCAGTGTCATTCGCATAAAGTTGGGGAGTCGCGTTATTCCTTTGAGGGAAATGAAGCATTACGCCTCCGATCAATTCGAGCGCAAAGTATGACAGACAGAATACGAGTTGGCCTGATAATGAGCTGCTTGATGTGCACGCCAACAATGCGCAGACTGCGGATTTAACTTGACTCACTATCATAACGAGGCAAGCCGCGGCATCTCCTACGGAAGACGATCACTTTCGTCCAGGTATCGTAGCGTTGCAGGCATCGCGCGCAGATGAGGCGCAGGTCCATTTTCAGGCAGCTATTGATGCAGGGCTTGCATCTACCAAGAGCTGGCTGGGGCTCGCGCTGGCTTTGTTGGTGCTGGGCGACAACCGGGCCGCCGAAGCGTCGGTTGACGAGGTTCTGGTGCGGGAACCCCATATTCTGCGGGGGCTGATCATCAAGGGCGATCTGCTGTTGGGCCGGGATGAGCAACGCCAAGCGGTGTCGCACTACAACTTGGTCATGAGGCTGGCGGCAAGCCTGGCCGATATTCCTCCGCAACTGCAGCAGGATCTGGTCCGTATTCAGGGCAGATTAGAACAGATTTCGGAGACATTTCAGGCGCAATTGTTGGACAGACTGCAGGCGGGGGGATATCGCCGCGATGTATCGAGCGCACGCTTTAATCTTGGGCTGGACATGCTGATGGGTAAGGCAGAGCGCGAGGACGATGTTCAACCGTTTCCTCTAAAGCCCCATGCCTTTTATTTACCCGATATGCCCTATTAACCCTTTTATCCCATTGAGGAATTACCATGGGTAAAAGAGGTCGAAGCGGCTACCGAGTCCATAGAAGCTGAGTTAACGGCTTTTCTCGCGAGCCGAACGCAGGCCTTTGCGCCCTATGTCCATGGCGGACTGGAACTGCCCGGACAGACACCCGAGACGCTCAAAGATAACGATAACTGTACGGCGGCCTTCCTCGTGCGAGATGGCGTCGAAGACCCGGAATGGTCGACCAACTGCCCCACGCTCAGCGCCCTGATGGACACGTTGCCGCTGACGGCAATAAAGGGGTTTTCGCCATCAGTGTTGTTCTCAAAACTCAAGCCGGGTGCTCGGATCGACCCGCATACCGGGCAATTGAACTGCCGCTTGATATGCCACGTGCCACTGGTGGTGCCCGCTGGCTGTGGCCTCAGGGTGGGGGATGAGAGCCGCGATGTGGTGCGGGGCGAACTCTGGGCCTTCGACGACAGCATTAACCATGAAGCATGGAATAACAGCGCAGATGACCGCATCGTGCTGATTTGTGATGTCTGGCATCCGGGCCTGACAGAGCAGGAGCGGCGCGACATCACCTCGCTACTGGAGGCGGTGTCTGCTTAGCGAACTGCGGTCGCGCAATCCCTACTACGATTTGTCGCTAATCCAAAAGTGGCTATATTTCATTCAATTGGACCGGCTTTATGCGGGTTGACGCCGTGGTCCGCGGTTCCTATACTCCCGCGCCTCTGTTTGTAGTGCATGCACTACCGTGACGCCTGCGGTAAATAAGCAATGGGCTTAGCCGTGTAAAAGGGGGCGTTCAATGAGAGTTTTGATGCGGGGTGGAGCAGCCTGGTAGCTCGTCGGGCTCATAACCCGAAGGTCGTCGGTTCAAATCCGGCCCCCGCTACCAATTCGATGGCAGCTCGTTGCTAGCTTGTCATCGCCTCGGAAGCCCCTTTTGGGGCTTTTTTGTGGCCGAAAGAAAAGTGGCCGGGAGGGCACAAGCATGTCGGGCAAGGAAGCGCAATTGACGCAGCTTTTGCAGCCGACAGTTGAAGCGATGGGGTATGTGCTATGGGGAATTGAGCTGATTTCCCTGGGCAAGCGCCCTACGCTGCGGCTCTATATAGAGGCGGATGCCGGCATCAGCGTCGATGACTGCGCCGCGGTCAGTCATCAATTGAGTGGGGTACTGGACGTTGAGGACCCCATCAGTAGTGAGTACACCCTGGAGGTGTCCTCACCCGGGGTGGACCGGTTGTTGTTCAGTCCCGAGCATTATTCCCCTTACGTAGGGGAAATAGTTGATGTCCGGTTGAGATTGCCGGTCGATGGCAGGCGTCGATACAAAGGAACCTTGCTTGCGATCAACAACGAGACGGTGGTCGTGGTGGTAGACGATCAGGAATTTGAACTGCCCTTGCGGTCTGTGGATCGTGCGAGGGTTTTTCCCCGACTGGAGATCGGTCAGGGTAAGTAGTTAGGGGTATTACCCCGCAGGAAAGCCCCAGATTGGCGACTTTCCAATAAAGCGAGAGTGAAACAATGAACAAAGAAATTTTGATGGTTGCTGAGGCGGTATCAACGGAGAAAGGTGTCTCAGAGGACATTATTTTCGAGGCGATCGAGATGGCTCTGGCCACTGCCACCAAGAAACGCTACGACGAAGAAGCCGATATTCAGGTCACGATTGATCGGGAATCCGGAGACTACGTGACCAAGCGTCAGTGGTTAGTGATGCCGGACACCGAACTGGCTCTTCTGGGCACACAGTTTACAACCGAAGAAGCCGCTGAGGTTAACACCGCATTGCAGCCGGGCGACTATCACGAGGAAGTGGTCGAAAACGTTGACTTTGGCCGGATTGCGGCGCAGACCGCCAAGCAGGTTATCGTTCAGCGCGTCAGAGACGCTGAGCGCGCCCAGATCGCGGATGAGTATCGGGGCAGGGAAGGCGAGCTGTTGGCCGGCACCGTTAAGAAAGTCACCCGCGACAACATCATTGTTGATCTGGGGAATAACGCCGAGGGCCTTTTGCCTCGTGGAGAATTGGTCGGCCGTGAAACGTTCCGCATCAATGATCGGGTGCGGGCAATCCTGACTGAAATCAACACGGAAGCCCGGGGTCCGCAACTGATTCTGTCGAGGGCTTGTCAGGAAATGCTGGTAGAGCTCTTCAAGATTGAGGTCCCCGAAATTTCCGAGGGCGTCATACAAATCAGAGCGGCAGCCAGAGACCCTGGCTCCAGAGCCAAGATTGCGGTCAAGACGGGCGATCAGCGCATTGACCCGGTGGGCGCTTGCGTCGGCATGCGGGGTTCAAGGGTTCAGGCCGTCTCGAATGAGCTCGATAACGAGCGCGTGGACATCATTCTCTGGGACGACAATGCCGCGCAATTGGTGATCAATGCGATGTCCCCCGCTGAAGTGGAATCCATCGTGGTGGATGAAGATAACTCGACCATGGAAGTCGCGGTGGCAGAGGATAATCTCGCGCAGGCTATCGGCCGTGGCGGTCAGAATGTGCGCCTCGCCTCCGATCTGACCGGCTGGATCATCAATGTGATGAGCGTGGATGAGGCGATTGAAAAGCAAGAGGCCGAGGCCGGAGAAGTCATAGAGCGCTTTATGGTGGCACTGGATATTGATGAGGATATTGCCACTGTTCTAGTTGAGGAAGGCTTCACCACCCTTGAAGAAATTGCTTATGTCCCGCTTGAGGAAATGAATGCGATCGAAGGCTTCGATGAGGAAATCTCCGAGGAACTGCGGGCACGTGCCAAAGATGCGTTGCTCACGATGGCGATTGCCTCCGAGGAGGAGCTTGACGCCAATGAGCCGGCCGAGGATCTACTGACCATGGACGGCATGGATAAGCACCTGGCTTATGTGATGGCCAGTAAGGGCATTGTCACCATGGAAGATCTGGCCGAGCAGGGCGTTGACGATTTGCTGGATATTGAAGAAATGACAGAAGAGCGCGCAGCAGAGCTGATTATGACTGCCCGCGCCCCTTGGTTCGCTGAGGAGGAAGAGGCAACCGCTTGACGGGGTCATGCGGCATAGCATCTCAGGTACTGAGCGGTTAGGGAGAGAGACATGGCACAAGTGACAGTAGAGCAATTGGCGGAGACGGTGGGAGCATCGGTGGACCGGTTGCTCTCGCAAATGAAGGATGCGGGCTTGCCGCACGCCGCGGCCGATGAGGCGGTGTCTGAAGAAGACAAGCAGACGCTACTTGCGCACCTGAAAAAGAGTCATGGTGAACGGGCTGGTGCCCCGAAAAAGATCACCCTCAAGCGCAAGTCAGTCAGCACTCTGCGTGCTGGCGGGGCAGGTAAGCGGACAGTAAACGTCGAGGTCCGCAAGAAGCGAACCTATGTCAAGCGAGAGGATACAGACGGCAACGAGCCAGAGGCCGAAGCCAGCGCCGACGCGGCTCAGGAAGTGGCGGATCAGGTCTCCACGCCTGAACCCGTTCTCGGTGAAGGAGCGGGCGCGACGGATACAGCATCTGACGGTGATGACCCTGAGCTTCTCAGGCAGCGCGCAGCCTCTCGCCGAAAGGCAGAAGAGCAGGCGCGACAACTGGAGCTCGAAGCCGCTGCCAAAGCGCGGGCCGAAGAGGCTGCGCGACAGGCAGAGGAGCAGGCTGGACAAGGTGCTGCCAAAGATCCGGATCGCAAGCCCAAGCGCTTACACGCTGCGCCGTCAAAAGACGACAAAACCAAGACGACCCGTGAAGAGTTGCGTCGCCGGCCGGGGAAAGGCCGTCTGGAGCGCGGGGGTGTTCCCGGTGCGCGCGGGAAGCAGCGTGGCCACAACCTCTCCATCAATGATCTGGAGGCGGCAGAGGCGGGTGTTGCGCGGCGTCGTGGAGGCCGCCGCAAGAAGTTCTCGGATGAGCCGAACCAACATGCCTTTGAGCAGCCCACTGAAAAAATTATCTACGATGTAAATGTCCCGGAAAACATCACCGTCGGCGATTTGGCCCAGCAAATGGCCGTCAAAGCCGGTGAGGTGATTAAAGAGCTGATGAATCTAGGCGTGATGGCCAACATCAACCAGATGCTGGATCAGGACACCGCGACGCTGGTGGTCGAGGAGCTCGGACACAGAGTGGTGCTTAAGAGTGCAGAAGAAGTCGAGGAGCGCCTCGAAGAGACTCTTGCCAGCCAGGAAGGCACACCGGAGCCGAGAGCGCCGGTTGTGACGGTGATGGGGCATGTCGATCACGGCAAGACATCACTGCTGGACTACATCCGCGAATCCCGCGTTGCCAGCGGCGAGGCGGGCGGCATTACCCAGCACATTGGCGCTTATCACGTGAAAACGGATAAGGGGATGATCACTTTCCTCGACACCCCCGGCCACGCCGCATTTACCGGGATGCGCGCGCGCGGAGCAAAGTCGACCGATATCGTGATTTTGGTCGTCGCCGCAGATGACGGCGTGATGCCGCAGACCGAAGAGGCCATTCAGCACGCCCGTGCTGCGGATGTGCCGATTGTGGTGGCCGTCAATAAGATCGATAAGGAAGCGGCCGACCCCGAGCGCGTGAAGACGGAGCTGGCGGCAAAAGAAGTGATTCCCGAAGACTGGGGCGGCGACACACAGTTCATCCCCGTCTCTGCGCACACCGGGCAGGGCATTGACGACCTGCTGGATGCACTGTTGCTGCAATCAGATGTACTCGAGCTGACGGCACCGGCTAATGTGCCGGCCTCCGGCATAGTGATCGAGTCCCGACTCGATAAAGGCCGGGGGGCCGTTGCGTCGCTGCTGATTCAGCAGGGCACTCTGAAGCAGGGCGACATTGTGCTAGCGGGTCTGCAGTACGGACGTGTGCGAGCTATGCTTGATGAAAACGGTCAGCCAATTAACGAAGCGGGCCCCAGTATCCCGGTCGAAGTATTGGGGCTGGACGGCACGCCTGACGCCGGTGACCCAGTGGTGGCTGTCGAAAACGAGAAGAAGGCGCGCGAAGTCGCCGACTTCCGACAGGAGAAGATGCGTTCCTCCAAGCTTGCGCGCCAGCAAGCCGCCAAGCTCGACAACATGTTCGAGACCATGACGGCGGGATCCGTGGAGACGCTCAATCTCATTATCAAGGCAGATGTGCGCGGCTCGTTCGAAGCGTTGCAAGGCGCCTTGGCCGACCTCGGCAACGAAGAGGTGAAGGTCAACATCGTTTCGGGCGGTGTAGGCGGTATCTCTGAAACCGATATCAGCCTCGCGATGACCAGCTCAGCCATCATTATCGGCTTCAATGCCCGAGCAGACAGCAAGGCGCGCGCGGCGGCGGAAAACGAGGGTATCGAGATTCGCTACTACAACGTGATCTATGATCTTATCGACGATGTCCGGGCGGCCCTTTCAGGGATGCTGTCTCCCGAAATGCGTGAGGAGATTGTCGGCATCGCCGAGGTTCGCGACACCTTCCGCTCACCCAAGTTCGGCTTGATTGCGGGCTGTATGGTGATTGAGGGCACGGTGTACCGGTCCAAGCCTATCCGCGTATTGCGTGACAACCTCGTGATCTATGAGGGTGAACTGGAGTCGCTTCGCCGCTTCAAAGATGATGCCAACGAGGTTCGCAACGGGACTGAGTGCGGTATCGGTGTGAAGAACTACACCGATGTGAAAGTCGGCGACCTAATCGAGGTGTTCGACGTGAATGAAATCGCGCGCAGTCTCTGACTTTAGTCAGTATGAGCAGGGAGTTTGAGAGAACTCAGCGCGTCAGTCATTTTCTGCATGAAGAGCTGGCGCGGCTGTTGCAAAGCACAGTCCGAGACCCTCGCGTTCAGGAGGTAAACCTAACGGGCGTCGAGGTGAGTCGGGACTTGAGCCACGCCAAGGTGTTTTTCACACTGATGAGCGACGCGTCGAGCGAAGAACGCGCGGAGGTGACAGCCGTGCTGTCCAAAGCATCGGGTTTTCTCCGCTCCGAGTTGGCCAGAGCCTCAACTATGCGCACCGTCCCGAGAATCAGCTTTCGCTTTGACGAGAGTGTAGGGCGAGGTCGCGACATGGAAACACTGCTCCGCGAGGCACGCCGGGCTGATGAGCAACTCCATACGGGTGACTCCGAAGACGCTTCAGAAACGGCAGACTGACTGTGGCGCGTCGGAGGAAAGGGCGGCAGGTAGACGGCCTGTTGGTGCTCGACAAACCAACTGGCATGTCGTCGAATGCGGCGCTCCAGCAAGCCAAGCGCCTTTTTGGGGCCGCTAAGGCGGGTCACACTGGTAGCCTCGATCCGTTGGCGACGGGTGTCCTGCCCATGTGTTTCGGTGAAGCCACTAAGTTCTCCCAGTTTTTGCTGGACGCCGACAAAGTGTACGACAGCACCTTTGTTCTGGGTGTGGGCACCGATACCGCTGACGCCGATGGCGCGGTGATCGCGCAGGCCTCTGCCGCCTACCTCACGGAAGACGCAGTGATCCAGGCGATGGCAACGCTGACCGGCTCTATCGAGCAGGTGCCACCCATGTACTCGGCCTTGAAGGTCGACGGACAGCCACTCTACAAGCGTGCCCGTGCTGGCGAGCACGTAGAGCGCGCCGCTAGGTCAGTGGATATTTATTGCTTCCAGCTAGTGTCCTTTGTACCGGGTGAGCATGTGCGTATCAATGTAAACGTACGTTGCAGCAAAGGGACTTACATTCGCACGCTGGCCGAAGATCTTGGCGCCGCGCTGGGTGTGCCGGCGCACGTTGCGACGCTGCGGCGATGCCAGTCTGGACCGTTTGCCCTCGATGACTGCGTGATGCCGGAGCAGCTGACCGCCGCGAAGGAGGCCGGTGCAGATGCGGATCTGGATGCTTTGTTACGGCCGATAGAGTCCTGCATACAGCACTTACCCCGTCTTTCATTGTCTGAGGCCGCAACTTTTTATATTCGGCAGGGCCAACCAGTACTAGTGCCAAACGGGCCCCATAGTGGTATGGTGCGCATCGCCGACGCGGGGGGCCTTTTCCTAGGCGTCGGCGATATGCGAGATGATGGGAAATTAGTCCCGAAGAGACTTCTCGCCCAGTAAACAAGCGGCAAGTGCCGTTCAACGAGCCTGTCTGTAAACCTGCACGGATAGGCTTGATTCATCAGGCAGGTTGGAGAAACAACCATGGCGTTGGAAGCAGCCGTCAAGGCGCAAATTGTTAAGGATTATCAGCAGTCTGAGGGCGATACCGGTTCTCCGGAAGTACAGGTCGCTCTGCTCACAGCAAACATTGAGCAACTGCAGTCTCACTTTAAGGATCATGCTCAGGATCACCACTCACGACGTGGTTTGATTCGCATGGTGAACCAGCGTCGAAAGTTACTCGACTACCTCAAGCAAAAAGACACCGCCCGCTATGCGGAATTGATTAAACGGTTGGGTCTGCGCCGCTGAGGACCAGTCTGGGCCGGCCTAGAGCCGGCCTCGTCATATTTGGAGAAAACAAGTGAATGTAGTGAAGAAAACTTTCCAGTACGGTGACCATGAAGTCACACTGGAGACAGGCCGCATTGCGCGACAGGCGACAGGCTCGGTCATGGTAACCATGGGCAGCACCAGCGTACTGTGTACCGTTGTTGCTGAACAAAAAGCTAAGGCAGGACAGGCGTTCTTTCCACTGTCCGTGCATTACATCGAGAAAACTTACTCGGTCGGTAAAATCCCGGGCGGTTTCTTTAAGCGCGAAGCGCGGCCCAGTGAGAAAGAGACGCTGACTTCGCGACTGATTGACCGACCCATTCGTCCCCTGTTCGAAGACGGCTTCATGAATGAGGTGCAGGTGGTCTGTACTGTGATGTCGGCAGATAAAGATACCGACCCAGATATTCCCGCGATGATCGGCACCTCTGCGGCGTTAGCCCTGTCCGGCTGTCCGTTTAATGGTCCTATCGGTGGTGCCCGTGTTGGTTTCACAGAAGCCAGCGGCTACATCCTGAACCCGGGCTATGCGGCGTTGGCAGATAGCGAGCTCGACATGGTGGTTGCCGGTACCAAAGACGCCGTGCTGATGGTGGAGTCTCAAGCCAAGGAGCTGACCGAAGATCAGATGCTGGGTGCGGTGCTGTATGCGCATCAGGAAATGCAGACGGTGATCAACGCAATCATCGAGCTGGTCAGCGAAGCGGGTAAGCCCCGTTGGGACTGGCAAGCGCCGGAAGCCGACGCAGAATTGGTGGCAGCGGTCGCAGCTGCCGCCTCAGGCCCGCTCGGCGAGGCATACCGCATCACCGAGAAGACCGCGCGCTACGAGCGTGTTGGACAGGTCAAGGATGAGGTCGTCGCTCTATTGGCGACTGAGGATGGTCCTGCGGAAGACGACATCAAGGATATTTTTAAGGGCCTAGAGAAGCAGATTGTTCGGGGTCGTATCCTGGCAGGTGAGCCGCGTATCGACGGGCGGGATAACCGCACCGTTCGTGCGATTGCCTGCGAAGTGGATATCTTGTCCAAAGCGCACGGCTCGGCGCTGTTCACCCGGGGTGAAACCCAGGCGATTGGCGCTGTGACGCTAGGTTCAACCCGGGATGCCCAGATCATTGACGCGCTGGAAGGCGAGCGTCGGGATCCTTTTATGCTCCACTACAACTTCCCACCCTACTCGGTGGGTGAAGCGGGACGCATTGGCTTTACGGGCCGACGAGAGATCGGTCACGGCCGACTCGCACGTCGCGGTCTGGCGGCCGTATTGCCAGGTGAAGAGGAATTCCCTTACACGGTTCGAGTGGTGTCGGAAATCACGGAATCTAACGGTTCCAGCTCCATGGCATCGGTGTGTGTGGGTTCACTTTCCATGATGGCGGCAGGCGTACCCTTGTCTGCCCCGGTGGCTGGTATTGCAATGGGTCTGGTGAAGGAAGGCAACCAGTTCGCGGTGCTTACCGACATTCTAGGCGACGAGGATCACCTCGGTGATATGGACTTCAAGGTAGCGGGCACTGCCAAAGGTGTGACCGCGCTGCAGATGGATATCAAGATTGAAGGGATCAACGAAGAAATCATGGAGCGCGCCCTCGAGCAGGCTTTGGAAGCGCGCCTGCACATTCTTGGACAGATGAACGCAGTGCTGGATGCGCCGCGTGAGATTACCTCTGAGAATGCGCCCAGTATGACAACGCTGAAGGTGGATCAGGACAAGATTCGAGACATCATCGGTAAGGGTGGTGCGACGATTCGCCAGATTACGGAAGAATCCGGCGCCACCGTTGATATCGATGATGACGGCACGGTGAAGGTCTTTGGTCAGAATGCGGCCGCACGGGACGCCGCCATCGAGATGATTCAGGCCATTACCGCTGAGGCCGAGGTGGGTGAGATCTACACTGGCAAAGTCGCACGCATTGTCGACTTCGGTGCCTTTGTCACGATCCTGCCCGGCAAGGATGGTCTGGTACATATCTCACAGATCGCCGAAGAACGTGTTGAGAACGTCACCGATTACCTTTCCGAAGGTCAGGAAGTGCAGGTGAAGGTGCTGGACGTAGATCAACGAGGCCGCATCAAGCTGTCCATGCGTGAGGTAGCAGCCGATGCAGCTGATGCCACAGCGGATTCAGTAGATGCTGCTGAGCCCGAGGAAGAGTCGCTGACTCAGGAGTAAGAGCCTTCGCATTGCGCAACGCTATCGTTAGCGTCGTCAAAAGAAAAAACCGCGGTCTGTACCGCGGTTTTTTGCTGCTCCAGCTAGTGTCACCCTGCGGTCATCCTATGGATAGTTGAAGGGATGTCCTGTGTTCCTTAATTCTCTAAAGCACCATCCCGAGAGCGTGACGGCAGGATCGAAAAGGCTGGCGAGCTTTATCAGGGGTGGCTAGCCTCTCCCCGCTGATAGACCACCTCGCCGCCAACTATTGTCATTAGGACTTCCGAATTCAGGATTTCCGCCTCGGGGACGGTAATTAGATCCTGGTTGAGAACAGTCAGGTCGGCCAACTTCCCGACTTCGATTGAGCCCTTATCCTGTTCTTCAAACGCTGCATAGGCGGCGGCCAGAGTCATAGCGTGCAGCGCCTCCATGCGCGTGAGTCTCTGTGCCGGTTCAAAGCCTGTTTGTGGTGTGCCCCTGAGTGTTTTTCTAGTGACAGCAGCATAAAAATTTGCGATCGGATCGACAGGTTCCACTGGCGCATCGGTACCGGATGCCACTATCACCCCTGCGTTGAGCAGGTCACGCCAGATATAGGCGCCTTGCGCAATGCGGAAAGGGCCTAAGCGGTCAATGGCCCAGGGCCGGTCGGAGCTGAGATGGATCGGTTGTATAGACGCAATCGCCCCTTGCTCGGCAAAAAGGGACGCATCACCGAGGCGCAGGTGCTGGGCGTGTTCAATACGGAAGCGATGGTCACTGTTTTTTGCGGTAAACGGTGCGAACACAGCCAGCACCTCAGAGTTGGCGCGGTCGCCTATGGCGTGGACGTTGATCTGCCAGCTGTCCTCTCGCGAGTCACGAATGAGCGCTGTGAGCGCATCCAGATCATAGGTCAGCACACCCGAGGTATTGGGTGCATCGGTATAGGGGGCGTGGAGCCACGCTGTGCGTGAACCCAGTGCTCCATCCACTTGAACCTTGATGGAGCGCACTGTCAGCCTCGCGTTTCCGGCATTGATCACTGGACCTCGTGCAAGCCACTCGGTTAACGCACCCTCATCGGAGCCATACACCATGGAGTAGAGGCGCATATCCAGATCCCCACGACGCGCCATGGCCCACTGTGCTTCGAGGTCGACTTGCGATGCCCCCGCATCGTGTGCAGTGGTGATGCCCTCGCTGAGGAGATGTTGTTGCGCCAACTCGACAAGCTCTTCCGCCGTTTGAAGATCGTAGGTTTGTAGCGGAGCGGCAAGATCGACGGCTGTCTCATGGAGAAGGCCAGTGGGTTGCTCATCGGACACAACAATCACGCCACCCTTTGGAGCGATCGTATTAGCGTCGATGCCCAGTTGCGCCATGGCGCGTTGATTGAGGAGTACTGAGTGGCCGTTAGCGTGTTCAAGCACCACCGGGTGGTTGGGGACAGCCTCAGATAGCGCATGGTGTGTGGGGAAGCCTTCGACATGACCGGCAGGCGGATTCAGCCATTTGCTTTGGTGCCAGCCACGGCCCTTTACTGCGACGCCCGCTCGGAGCTTGCTTGCTCTGGCAGCAACGCGATCAATGAGTTCGGCGAAACTGCTGGCGCCGGTGAGATCCACCGAACGTTGCGCGGCCCCGATGCCAGCAACATGCAAGTGAGCATCAATGAACCCGGAATAAGCCGTCGCGTCCTCAAGCTCGATCACGCGCGTATTGCGGTCGCGCAACGCAAGAGCGTCGCTGCTATCACCTACAAAGATGAATCGACCGTCACGTATCGCAACACCACTGACCTTCGGTTGAGTGGGGTTCATCGTATATAGATCACCTACGACGACGACACTAGGTGGGGGTGCGGCGTGTTGGCAGGCCGTCATCATCATGGCCAATATGAAGGAACCCGTGCGCTTTATTTGCAGAGACATATCGCGGTGCCAACGTTAATTATGTTGAGTTGTGATGATCCTGCGGAAGACTACTACGGTGGCTCGGCAGGTGAATAGTGAGAGTGGCGGGTGATCTTGCGACATTCGGTTCATTGCCCTCGTGCCGCTAGTGGTCAGCCCGCTACTGAATCGACAATCCACGGTGTAGCAAACCCTTTTTTTTGCAAAAAAAAGCCCGAGTCAGTGATGACCTGGGCATAGATTTGGCCCTACAAATTATTCAGAGCCTTTTTGTGATGGAGCGCGCTAGGCGCGCCTACAAAGGTTGATTGGCTTAGAACGAGTACCGGCCCTGGACATACCAAGCACCGCCGTTAAAGCCAAATGGGCTGTCCTCTGGATACAGTTGTCCAAGACCACCGGGGTTGGGCGTCTCATCTGGATACTCATCGAACAGGTTCTCTACACCAGCAACCAGCTCCAGATTGTCCGTGAGTTGATAAGCGATTTGCGCATCCACGAGGATTGCTGCGTCGACTTCATACCCGTTACCGGTTGACGTCCAATCGCCGTAGTAATTGGCGCGCAGTAGAGTCGTCCACTTGTTCTGGGAGTGCGACCATGAGACGTTGCCTTTGATATTAGGTAGCAAGTCTTCCAGTGCTTCAATCCGGCCACCGCTGATGGGGTTGATGGTTCCCGCATCAGTTACTTCGGTCTTGTTGTAGTTGAAGGCTACCGTGACGGAAGAACTTCCACCCATTAGCTCAAAATTCATATTGCCAACAATATCCACACCCTCGGTGCTGGTGTCGAAACTGTTAGTGAAGAAACGGAACTGTGAGAGGTCATCCAGACCCAGAAACTCTTGTCGGTTGATGATGCCGCTTGCGTCCAGACCCGCAAGCGCATCGGACACGGATTCATAGTTACTGCCGCCACCCGCGAAGTTAAGCGCCGCTAGGAAGTCGACATTGGCACCCAGTGCGATGCGGTCCTCCACATCTATCTCGTAATAGTCGATTGTCCAGTTCGAGTTGCCAATGTCGAAAGCAATACCGATTGAGAAGTTATCGGCTTCTTCCGGTCCCAGCTCGGGGCGGCCATTACCGAAGCTTTCTACGTAGTCTGCTGCAAGTTGTCCCGCTGCAGAGAACAGCGGCAGTGTGCCCTGATCAACCAATACGCCGGCCACGTTTTGAGTCGTGACATTGGTAATGCTTGCCTGACCCGCCGTAGGTGCGTGGAAGCCGGTTGAAATTGCAGCCCGGATTCTAAGGGCATCGGTCACGTGGACCAGTCCAGCCAGCTTGTAGTTGGTCGTGCTGTCAAAGTTACTAAATTCCTCATGACGAACCGCCGCTTGCAGAGTCAGCCTCTCAGTGACGTCCGCTTCTGCGTCGATGTAATAGGCGGTGTTGTCCTGTTCCGCAGATGTGTTGCGCGGGAAGCCCCCGAACCCGTTGGAACTGGAAGAGAACCCTTGTGAGGCGAGCGGCCCTAATATGTAAGACGCTTCGTCGCCCGCGAAAAGATCAAATTCCTCTTCCCTGTACTCGGCGCCTACCGCAATGTTGAGCTCTGATGCCAGGCCCATTTCAAATCCGTAGGAGAGGTCAAGATTGTAAACCGTTTCGGTTTGCTCTTGCCCGCCAGGGATAAAGTTGCGGGGGGTGTTGGGACCCAATGATGCATTGATTGTGTTGTTAATGAAGAAATCAGTTTTGTTGGATCCGCGCTGAGCGCTGATGTCATAGTTGAGCCCGGAGCCCATTCCAATGGTTCCACGCAGACCGACCGCAATAGCCTGATCTTCATTGTCTCCGCCAAACCGAGGTACAAATCCAGCAGGAATCGTCTCGATAAAGGAGAAGCAATTCGGGTCTGCGGTGACGGACGCGAGAAAATCTGGGTCAGGCGTGATGCCGCCTTGGCCTCCCAGCGGGATCCCATCGATACAGCTGTTACCGCCATCCATGTCGCCGACCAGCACCGACGGCACGCCGCCATCAGTCTTCAGTCCAGTCGCGGGATCTACCAGAGGACCCCTGTAAACGCCACCTCGCTGGCCGCTGGGGCCGCCTACGACGTTACGATAGAAGAAGCCGCCCGCAACGTTTCGCTCGGACTGGTTACCAAAGGCATAGAGCTCAGCGTTCTCGTTGATCTTAAAGGCGGCGTTGATAAAGATTTTGAAATCGTCATCAACATCAGGCTGGCCCCAGTACTGTGGTGCCTCATCAGTGTAGGTGTTGATCGCCTGAAAATCGGCAACCGGTGTGTAGCCATTGGCAACTTGATAGGCGACATCATTCCGCACTACTGATCGCACGGTGCCGTCAACTTCACGCATCTCGCCGGTGATGTTTACGAATCCGCGGTCGCCAAGCGGCAAACCCAGGTTGGCGGCGATCATATAATTCTCGCCGTCGTCTTCAAAAGTAGATCCAGCTCGCGCCACAATCTCGAAGCCTTCCGAGTCGTCTCTCAAGATAAAGTTGAGTACGCCGGCGATCGCATCGGAGCCGTATTGAGATGAGGCGCCATCGCGGAGCACTTCCACCTGCTTTAGCGCTAGGCCAGGGATCGACGCTAGGTCGACGCCCTGTGCTCCATCAGAGATACCGCCGCCAAGGAAAGAGATGATGGAGCCTCTGTGGCGCCGCTTGCCATTGACAAGCACGAGCACGTTATCCGGCGACAGTCCGCGTAGATTGGGCGGTCGTGAAATCGTCGCGGCGTCACTGATCGGCTGAGTATTAATATCAAATGAGGGCACCTGCGTGCGCAGCATGTCCTGAATGTCGGTTGAGCCGTTGACGCGCATGTCGCTGCCGCTAATGACATCTACGGGTACCGGGGAATCCGCCGCCGATCTATCAGCAAGTCTGGTACCGGTGATAATGACCTCTTCGAGGTCGGCTTCTTGTGCAGTTGCGCCGTGTGCAGCGGTTACCGCAAGTGCAAGAACTGATGCACGCATTATGGGTCGTTTGGTTGATGACCTCATTGTTGTCTCCTGTTAACGCTATGTGGCTTCTTGAAACACAAACACTCAGACATCACTGTGGGTGATTTCCCCCAGATGCCCTTAACCTTAATGTTGAATTTTTTATGCGGTCAGGATTCAGCAAAAGCTGAGCGAACGAGATTATACGGCAAACTTACAAGACTTTTGTGTAGAAAATGCGCAGATGAGAGGTCTTGTCGACAAAAAAATAGGTGTGAGCTCCATTTTTTAACGACATGGCTTGAGAGCGGTTGCGGCTGAAGCTTGTGGCGCCGACACTAAATCGCGGAGGCTGTGTTGAAGGTAGCTAGTCCGAAATGCGGCCAGCGATTAGTTCTTCTACCACCGTGGGATCTGCCAACGTCGAGGTGTCGCCGAGGGCGGTCAGTTCATTTTCAGCGATTTTTCTCAAGATGCGCCGCATGATCTTCCCAGATCGCGTCTTGGGCAACCCCGGTGCCCACTGAATCCGGTCTGGTTTGGCGATGGGTCCGATCTCCCGAACACAGAGCGCAACCAGTTCCTCGCGCAGTGACTCGCTGTCTTCTACGCCGGTCATGGGCGTGACATAGGCGTAGATGCCCTGACCTTTGATATCATGGGGGAAGCCCACCACTGCAGCTTCGGCAATGTCCTCATGGAGCACGAGTGCGCTTTCTACCTCGGCAGTCCCCATGCGATGGCCCGATACGTTGAGCACATCATCCACGCGACCCGTAATTCGCAGGTAGCCGTCCTCATCTCGCAGCGCGCCGTCACCGGTGAAGTAGTAGCCGGGGTAGGTCGTAAAATAGGTTTCGATCATGCGTTGGTGATCGCCATAGACGGTGCGAATTTGGGCGGGCCAGGATCGCTTGATCACCAGATATCCGGCACCGGCGCCCTCTATTTCTGCGCCATGCTCATCTAATAGAGCCGGCTCTACCCCGAAAAATGGGAAGCTGGCGAAGCCGGGCTTCAATGCATGCGCGCCGGGCAGCGGTGTGATCATTACGCCGCCGGTTTCGGTCTGCCACCAGGTATCAACAATAGGGCATCGACCGTCGCCGACCACACGGTGGTACCACTCCCAGGCCTCTGGGTTAATGGGCTCCCCCACTGAGCCAATAATCCGCAGTGAACTGCGGTCATGGCGCGTGACCAGTTCGTCGCCGAGACCATGCAAGGCGCGGATTGCGGTGGGCGCGGTGAAGAATAGATTCACCTCGTGTTTGGCAATCACCTGCCAGAAGCGGTCACCCGCGGGATAAGTGGGGACGCCCTCAAACATTAGGGTCCGGGCGCCGATGGCGAGCGGACCGTAGACGATATAGGTGTGGCCAGTGATCCAGCCGATGTCAGCGGTGCACCAGTAGGTTTCACCCTTGCGATAGTCGAACACATACTTCATCGACATGGCCGCCTGAAGCAGGTAGCCGCCTGTCGTGTGCAGGACGCCTTTGGGTTTGCCCGTGGAGCCAGAGGTGTAGAGGATAAATAACGGGTCCTCGCTGTCCATCCACTCGGGCTCACAGTCATCACTGACCGCTGCGGTGGCCTCGTGATACCAGACGTCCCGGCCGTCGACCCAGTCGGTCTCGCATCCTGTGCGTCTGACTACGAAGACGCTGTCAACGCAGTCGACTTGCGCCAGTGCCGCGTCGACGTTGTGTTTGAGCGGCACAGTTTTGCCGCCACGTAAGCCCTCATCGGCGGTGACCACCATGCGACATGATGCGTCATTGATGCGATCTTTTAGTGCTTCGGGGGAGAAGCCGCCGAAGACGACCGAGTGGATGGCGCCGATACGCGCACAGGCTAGCATGGCGAACGCGGCTTCAGGAATCATCGGCATATAAATGCAGACACGATCGCCCTTGCCGACTCCCCGTGCTCTCAAGGCGTTCGCGAATCGACAAACCTGAATCTTGAGGTCTTGATAGGTAAACGACTGGCTGTCATCGGGGTCATCTCCTTCCCAGATAATCGCGGTGTCATGTGCGCGCTCTGGCAGATGCCGGTCAATGCAGTTCACCGAGACGTTCAGCTTGGCGTCGACAAACCAGCTAGCATCGCCTTTGGCGACGTCAGTGTCCGAAATCGTGCTCCAGGGCAAGTGCCAGTCGAGCAAATGGGCCTGCTCTGACCAAAATGTGTCGGGGTCATCCAGAGACTGGCGATACAGCTTGTGGTATCGCTCCGGCGTTACGTGCGCGTCGCTGAAGTGGTCAGGGATGGGATAGACAGCAGTGTCGGTCATTGCCTGTTTTCCGGTTGGTGGGATCAATCGCGTGCGTCGAGAGAAACGGATGGTAAGTGCTGTTGTTTTTGACAACAAGCGGGCTACGGGTACGACAACGATTGATACACAGCTCAGGTGCGCGGGTGCCGCCGACCGCGAGTCACCTGTATTGCCCTCGGAGCGGATGTTGACTCAATGCGGAGCGCGGCATGATGATGCGATTCAGCTTAACGCCTCTGCCCGGAGACTGCATCATGGAGTCAAACGACGTTACCGCTCGCCAAATTTATTGGCGTGAAAATCGGCGCTGGATGTTGATACTGGGTACGATTTGGTTTGTAGTCAGTCTGGGCTGCGGCATAGTGTGGGTTGAGCCCCTCAATCAGATTCAAGTCGGTGGATTCAAGCTCGGCTTCTGGTTCGCGCAGCAGGGCGCCATCTACACCTTCATCGTACTGATCTTTGTCTACGCGCTTGCCATGGCGCGCCTTGAGAAGCGTCTCGGGTTCGAGGAGCCTGAGGCATGAGTCTCACCGAGACAACCTACCTAGTCGTGGGCGCATCCTTTGCGCTCTATATTTTTATTGCGATCCGCTCCCGTGCCGGATCGACACAGGAATTCTACGTCGCCGGGAAGGGCATTCACCCCCTAGCCAACGGCATGGCAACGGCGGCTGATTGGATGTCAGCCGCCTCGTTCATCTCCATGGCCGGTCTCATTGGTCTCTCTTACAACGGCTATGGCGGCTCGGTATTTCTGATGGGCTGGACCGGCGGTTATGTGATCCTAGCCATGCTGATCGCGCCGTATCTTCGGAAATATGGGAAGTTCACCGTCCCCGAGTTCATAGGCGATCGGTATTACTCCGATACTGCGCGCGTCGTGGCGGTGATCTGCCTCGTTATTTGCTCAGTGACCTATGTCATCGGACAGATGAAGGGCATTGGTGTGGCCTTCTCGCGCTTCCTCGAGACGGATTATGAAACCGGTCTGTTTTCGGGCATGGTCATCGTCTTTTTCTATGCTGTGCTAGGCGGCATGAAAGGCATTACCTACACCCAGATCGCCCAGTTCTGCGTGCTGATTTTTGCCTACACCGTGCCGGCGATTTTTATCAGCCTGCAGTTGACTGGTCAGCCGGTGCCACAAATCGGGCTGGGTTCCACCCTTGCCGATGACACGTATCTGCTGGAGACGCTCGACCGCACCTTGTTGGATCTAGGCTTTCAGGAATACACCACCTCGGTTCGCGGCAGCACCCTCAATATGGCTGCCTTCACCGCTTCTCTGATGATCGGTACCGCCGGATTGCCCCACGTCATTATTCGCTTTTTCACGGTGCCGACCGTGCGCGCCGCCCGCGCCTCGGCCGGCTGGGCGTTGGTGTTCATTGCGATTCTTTACACAACGGCACCCGCGGTCGCCGCCATGGCGCGGCTCAATATTATCCAGACACTGCAGCCTCAACCCGGTCAGCATCTCGCGGTGGAAGAGCGACCGGCGTGGTTCAAGAACTGGGAGCAGACGGGTCTGCTGGGTATCGAGGATAAAAACGGCGACGGTCTGATTCAGTACTCCGCCGATCCCGATACCAACGAGCTGGTCACGCTGGATAACGACATTCTGGTGCTGGCCAATCCTGAAATCGCCAAGTTGCCTAATTGGGTCATCGCACTGGTCGCGGCGGGCGGTCTAGCTGCGGCGCTGTCCACCGCGGCGGGGCTGCTACTGGCGATCTCGTCGGCGATTTCCCACGACCTACTCAAACGTACCCTGATGCCCGGCATTTCCGAGCAGCAGGAGCTCATGGCCTCGCGTGTAGCGATGGCCGGGGCGGTATTGGGAGCGGGATATTTGGGTTTGAACCCGCCGGGCTTTGCAGCCGGCACGGTAGCGTTGGCCTTTGGATTAGCGGCGTCGTCCCTGTTCCCGGCCTTGCTGCTGGGCATTTTCTCAAAGCGGGTGACCCGGGAGGGCGCGGTGCTGGGAATGTTGGCGGGGATTGGGGTGACGCTGGCGTATGTGTTTCAGCACAAAGGGATCATGTTCATACCGGGCACCAGTTTCCTTGGGGACCTACCGCCCAACTGGTTTCTGGGTATCGAGCCCAACGCCTTTGGTGTGGTGGGTGCCATCGTGAACTTCGGCGTCACGCTGACAGTGAGTCGTCTGACCGCGCCGCCTCCGGACTCGGTACAGCAGTTGGTCGAAGATATTCGAGTGCCGGTGTCGTCGAACTAGTTACCCGCGGCGAGTTGGACGTTGTCGATCAAGCGCGTAACGCCGAGTCGTGCCGCAACGAACAGTGCGCAATCTTGATCCACATTGTCGACGAGCTGCAGTGTCGACAGTTCCCTGAGCTCGAGGTAATCAACCTTAAATCCGGCCTGCTCCAGCGCCTTTCTGGCAGGGCCTATAATCGACACTGGCGGTTTCAGGGGCGTTGCCGTGAGCGCGGCGCTACAGCTTTGCAAGGTCTGCCACAGCAAGGGCGCTAGGGCGCGTTCTGATGCCGACAGGTACTGGTTGCGGGAGCTCAATGCGAGGCCATCTTCCGCACGTCGAGTGGCCCCGGACTGTATGTCGATGGGCAGGCTGAGGTCGGCT
Organism: Halieaceae bacterium; assembly: GCA_902518075.1. The sequence goes on from CABYEX010000007.1 coordinate 47,809, forward strand.
ACCATCTTCTTGATGATCAGTAACTGTTGCAGGTCCTTTTCGCCGAACACAGCAATGTCGGGGCCGACCAGTTGGAAAAGCTTGTAGACTACAGTGCAGACGCCATCGAAGTGCCCGGGTCGATCCCTGCCGCATAGCGCCTCACCTAATTCGGGCACGTGAATCGCAGTGTGTCGGGCGCTGGTGTCCGGATAGATATCATCCGCACTGGGCGTCAGGACAAGATCCACGTCGGCCTCCTGCAGGGCGCTGAGGTCGGCGTCGAGCGTCCGCGGATAGGTATCCAGATCCTCATGTGCGGCGAACTGCATGGGGTTCACGAAGATCGACACCACCACCGCATCTGCTACCGCGCGTGCCTGATGTACCAGTGCAAGATGGCCTTCATGCAGGTTACCCATGGTCGGCACAAACGCGATCGTGTCAGCGCGGTCTCTGAGTGGAGTCAGGTGTTCTGCTAGGGCGGCCGTGTCTGAGACGACAATCATTGTCCGGGCCTACGAGTAGGTGTGCTCTTCCCTAGGATATTCACCCGCCTTCACCGCATCGACAAAAGCTTTGAGTGCAGCCTGAATCGAGGGGGCACCCTCCATGAAGTTCTGCACAAACTTGGGCGCGGTCTCCGTCATGCCCAGCATGTCGTGGAGCACAAGTACCTGTGCGTCGGTACCGCTGCCTGCGCCAATACCGATGACCGGGATATCGAGTTTCGATGAAATATCGGCGGCGAGCTCTGCAGGAATACACTCGAGTACCAGCAGGCTGGCCCCGGCGTCCTGAATCTCTACCGCGTCGGCCAAAATGGATTTTGCCTCTTTCGGCGTTCGCCCCTGGACGCGGTAACCGCCAAATACATTGACCGATTGGGGTGTCAGTCCAAGGTGGGCGCACACCGGGACACCTCGTTCAACTAGGCGATGAATGCTGTCACTAAGCCAGGTGCCACCTTCCAGTTTGACCATCTGTGCCCCGGCCTGCATGAGCTGCGTGCTCGCATGCAGCGTGTCATCAGCGTTGGAAAAACTCATAAAGGGTAAGTCGGCAACGATCAAGGAGTGGGGTCGTGCGCGGGCGACGCACTCGGTGTGGTAAGCCATGGCGTCCAGCGAAACAGGGATCGTCGTCTCGTGGCCCTGGAGCACCATGCCCAGCGAGTCGCCAACCAGAATGGTCTCTGCCCCGGCTTCGCTGGCAAGACGAGCAAATGTGGCGTCGTAGGCCGTGATCATCACAAACTTGTCACCCGATGCTTTCATGGCATCCAGAGTGCTGATGGTGATGCGTTTGGTCATTCTGTCGACTCCCAACAGCTGATTAACAGCAAGTCTTCAGCTAAAAAAAAGTAGGGTTAAAGTAATGCCGACCCTTCTTGATGTTCAGCATGTAATCCACAAGCTGCTCATAGTCCCTGTCGCCCTGTGCCAAATCAATCTCATTGGCATTGACGATCAGTAGGGGGGCGGCATCGTAGTAAAGAAAGAACTCGCTGTACACCTCGTTAAGTTGCTCCAGGTACTGACGATCGATCAGTCGCTCGGCATCAATCCCGCGGCGATCAATTCGTTCTAGTAGTCGATCTGGGCTGGCCTGAAGGTAGATCACTAGATCCGGGACGGGCGCATCGACGCGCATCCTGTTGAACACTTTCTCGTAGAGTGCGAACTCATCGGGCTCAAGGTTAACGCGAGCGAACAACGGGTCTTTGTCCAGCACGAAGTCCGCGACGCGAGCCTGATCGAACATATCTCTTTGTTTGAGTTCCGTGATTTTTTGAACGCGTTGAAACAAGAAGAACAATTGCGTGGCGAGTGCTGTTTGCTGCCGGTTCTGATAAAAACGCTCGAGAAAAGGGTTCAGTTCGGCCTCTTCAAGTAACAGATCGTAGTCAAAGGTATCGGCGATCCGACGGGCGAGGGTGGTTTTACCCACGCCAATGGGTCCCTCCACTGCGATATAGCCCGGCACCGTTCGGCCGCGCAAAGAGATGCCTGAAGACGTGCTTTGCTCGGGCAACTCAATCTCTCCTGCAGTGATCATCGCGGGAAGTCACACAATACGCGAATCGTTTGTCCCGCGCACTGAGCCTGAAGCGACTGCAGGGTGTACGTCCCTGGAAGGCAGTAGTCCTTGCCAAGCAATTCAATCAGTGGGTCCAGCACGAACCGACGCTCGTGCGCGCGAGGGTGGGGTAACACCAGATCGGGCGAGCTGATTTCGAGTCTCTCGTAAGCCAGTAAATCTAGATCGATACAGCGCTCACCCCAGTGCCGGAGCCATTTTCTACCCATCTTGGTTTCTGTTGCGAGCAGTGATGTCAGCAGTTTCTCCGGGGTCATCGATGT
>CABYEX010000008.1 GCA_902518075.1 Halieaceae bacterium
GGGATAGCCCGCCTTCTCCAGTATTCAGCCATACACCACTCGTCGCTGCTCCCATTGAGAGCGCCTCGATTGCAGGGCCTGACAGCGCACCGTAAGACATGGCCGAAATATTAAAAATGGAGGGGGCAGCATAGGGTTCGCGCACGAAGCTATCACCGAAAACCAACGGGGCTGAAACGTGCGCTTTAATCTCCTCTTTTGTGGGAGGAAAGGCGCTATTAAGAAAAAAGATGTCGCCGGGCCGATTTAGCGGTTTTGTAGAGCCAAAGGCGATGGTGCTGTCCAGCTTTTTGGCGGCGCGTGCCACCCACGCTCGTTGTGCCCGGTTGAAAGGCAGCTCTTCGCGGTCCATCGCAAAGAAATACTGCCGGAAAAAGACGCCGAGATGCTCGAACACGTAGCGCAGTCGTCCGATGACTGGGTAGTTTTTGCGAATTGCCTGGCTGTTCTGCGTGACGTCGATGACGTAAAGCACGACCAAGGCAATGAGCGCCATGAGAATCGCCAATGCCAAAAGCATCATGGTGGCGTCGAGCACACCATCCAGCAGGTTTAGAAACGCACTCATCGCTCCCCCTGAGCTTTAATAAGTTGTTGTTTGTGGCCGTAATGTGCGAAAAGTGTAGCACCAGAGACGCGTGCAAAATAATGTAGCAAGACGGGATAGTAGTATCCCCCGGGCAACCGGAAGAGCACTCGGTGTGGGGCGTGAAAGACAGAGCCGACTAGGCTACGAAGAACAGTTGGTTGGTACCGGAGGCCTTCATCGTTTCCGGGCCAAGGCACCACTGCTCTTCAAAGATCTCTGAAAACTAAGCATTTCCTAGAGTCACACAATCCGTCAAGGGACTGTTTGGTGCTATAAATAGTGCTACCCCCTTGGCAGGTCGCCATAGGGGCATCCCATTAGATATAGGTCTGGTTGGACTTGATTGGGGGGGTGGGGGTGTAAAGTAGTTTTGGATGTTGCGATTGGACAAAAACAAGGACTGGTTATTTTTGGACGCAAGGTACCAGAAAATGTCCGGATTTATTTCTTTATCTTTTTTGGGCTAACTTAAGTGTTCATCATAATTTGAGGAGAGCGGGCGTGAAGCCTTTGCCTTTCAGAATCTTGTGCACGCAATTTGTTCTGTACATGGTGATCGCTCTCTCGGGGTGCGGCGGTGGTGGAGGTTCATCTCCACCCAGTCCGAGTGTGAGCAGTAATCTACCCTCGGCCGCTTTCGACGATGAAACAATTGTCATAACGGTCACGGCAAGAAATTTTGGATCTGGCGAAATCACCTATAACGCGACATCAAACTCGCTGTCCATTGAGCAAGGCAACTCCGGTAATCAATTTGTGATTAGGGGCTACGACTCAGAGCTGGGTAATCACACGATCAGTTTTTCAGCCTCTGATCCCTCAGGGAAGAGTGCCACACTCAACTCCACTATCAGAATTGACGCAGTTGTGACGGGGATTTGGTTTATAACCTCGCTGAGTAGTGATGAACTTATTACAGATGGCATAACGAGCAGTGCTTTTATTAACAGAGAGGGACGGATATATCTAAGTGCATCCACCTACGAGTTGCTTGATCAGAAGTGTTTTGGCTCTGGTTCTGTTTCGGTAACAACATTCAGTTTCGAAGTGTGGTGCGCGCGCGCGCAAAATGGGTATGTGGTCACTGATGAAAATTACAGGCTTACTGGACAGTTGGAAGTAGATGGGGCTTACGCGTCAGGAGAATACTCGCAATACAGCAGCTCCGGTGCCCTCGAGGGTACCATTGACGTCGACGAGATGATCCGCTTTGATTTTTATGACCTATTCGGTTTGACAGCCCCCGCTGATGCCAAAGGAGTCTATCTTGGCAATAGCGGCGCAAATTACGATGAACTGATTGCCATTGATAGTGTCGGCAGAATCTCACCGGTTGAGCCGGGTGGAATATGCGATGTTGAAGGATCCGTAGCGCAAGTGGACATAGATTTCATTGAGGGAAATACGTACATCAGCAGAGGGGTTTTTGATGCCAGACCACTTTCACAAAGAGGGTGTATTAACCCTGACGGGAACTTTTCCACTGGTAATAGGGACATCTTATCGGGAGAGGGTATTGTGACGTTTCTTCCTGGGCCATTATTCAATTTTGATGTAGATGACGACAGGTTGGGTTTTGGTTTGAGTGACTCTTCCAACTCATATGGCGGTATCCCTAGCTTTCTTGTATACACCAGAGTTTGCACAGCATCAGGGGACGTCACGGGATTCGGAGAATTTTATGGCTTAGGCGGTTATTGCTCTGGACAGTGAAGTGAGGACCTGCCCAGATTACTTCTCAATCCTGAAACCCACGTGGTAATTAAGGTTCATAGGCTCTTTATGTTCACCGGGAATTTTCCAATGCTACGACTCTACCATTTGAAAATGACGCCGACGATAGCCATATTCCTGCTCTTATGGGGGTGTAGTGGTGGAGGTGGTGCAGGTGGAGGGGATCAACGCGTCAAGTCGACTTCAATAAAGCTTCCCGCTAGCGGATCTTTTCGTCAGCTTAATACATCTGATTTATTTATTTACGATGCAGAAGTGGAGGTTGAAGAATACGACTGGCGCGGCTCACGAATCTCGCAGACATCATTCAGCACTACTATTGACGCCGACTACTACAAAACAAATTATGGAGACAGCTTCGTTGGCAACCGATTTGAGCAACTTTATGTTTGGGCTTTCAGTTTTGGAAACGGCTTGCGCGCAGAAATGACCATCGCCGAGGACCCCAACGGTGATAGATTTATTGTGCGCGATTCTGAAGGAAACTTTCTTGCGGGTGAGGTTGAGAATGGCGAACTCTTTCCGTTGCCATTAACTCCCGGAGATGCCGTAGCAAGCGCCGGTACAACAGAGACGTTTACTGAACTTGGATACGCTGATCCGTATGGGAGTTACCTCAGTTTAGTAGGAGTTTACCAATACCGAGTATCTCAGCCGAAAAAATTTGCCTCTGCGCTGGGCAGAGTTGAGGTTGTAGAAGTGACCATTACCTCCGAGCTGACTGACGAATATGGCGATTTTAGCAACACAACATTCTCGTTGCTTGTTAATCCTGCAATAGGGATTATCAAGTATGAGGAAAGCTCGTCGTTCTCTGAGTATGGAATAAGATACGATACAAGCCTTGTTGCAGAAATACGAGAAGTGAATTTCTCACTTCCAGCCGCTACCTCGGACTAAATCTAATTGGAAATGCCTAACATCCATCGCGGCAATGAGACGTTTACTGCGATCAGTTGACTATCACTTCTCCCAAGGCCCTTTCGACTGCACAGGCGGGCCTTCTTGACTGAGCGACCTCCTGACATCATCGCAATAACTTGCCCCTGAATAGCTATGCGCGTCTCTGGGGAGCTTTCCTCAAGACGCTTGGCAGTCTCTGAGAACTACATCGCTCTCATCAGTCTGGAGGGCCGGGACGATTCGTTCAGCGCGTTCAGTCTATCAGCGGTGAAGTAGTGAACGGCACCGAGCTTGAATCACCGCCTCCATTAACAAATGCAGATATATCCTGGGCGTGTTCCTTGAGATAGTACGCATTGGTACCCCACGCGGTGGCATTAGAGGTGGTGATGACACTACGGCCAATTTTTTCGCCGTCGGAGTTGCTGACCACGACTTCCGACTTAATTTCATCTGTGCCGGCAAAGATCCCGGCTATTAATCTCGAGCCATCGTCCCTTAATCTAAAAGTTAGAAAGTTGATGCTTACTTTATTGGTCTTCTTCGCACCCTCAGGCGCCAACAATCCAACATTCACTAGCTCGTCTCGCAGCTCAATCTCAAACAACCGTTTATAGTCGTCTGCTACTTGCGTTGCGTAATTTATCTCGTACTTAACGTGGAGACGCTCACTCAGCGACACAGCATCCATCACGGTTGCTGTAGAGCTACAAGCTGAAAGAGCCACAACCATGATCAGCGCGGGCAGTGGTCGCGATATTAAATAAGCGAGCATTACTTTCTCCTTGACTTGAGCAGGACACTCCAAATAATTAAGCACATACTTGCTTGGGCATTGAAGTATGTTGATACTCTGCCTGAGGTGAAACTATAAATTCAACCAATAGGATCAACAAATTATGAAAGGACTCCAACGGTGTTTACTAGTCGGCTCAGCCATTCTTTTATCCGGAGGATGCGCCTCTATTGCGAATGATGCGAACATCCCAATTACGTTTTCGTTTTCAGATGGCAGTGAGGGGGCATGCGTCTTGGATAACAAACGAGGCAGATGGGAAGCTGATCTGCCTGGTACGGAGATGATCCGCCGCTCGGATGACGCCCTGAAATACAACTGTACAACGGAGGATGGCAGACAGAGCATAGGATCCATAGCTAGCACAATGGATGCCGCAAAGTTTGGCGCTAGCGTCATATTTATTGACCTTGGCATAACAGACGCCATCACTGATAAGCACAGAGATTACCAGCGAAATGTTGTTATCCCCGTGAAAGGAAGAAAACCGGAGTAGCGGACCTAGAACGCTCGAGAAGCATCTTGTTCCCGCCAGCACCACAAGCAATGCATTTTCACTGGAACTATTGAGTCCCATGACAATGGCAAGCGGTTAGACATACGTTACCTACTCATTCATTCCTTCATAGAAGATGTGGGCACCTAACTGGCTGGCAACGCATTCAGAGAGTAGATAAAGGGATCTCGGCAACCTTTATTGTTTTAGAGACTCCACTAAAGAGATCGCACTCATCGCTTTGATAGCCACATAGGCGGGCCTTCTAGACTGAGCGACCTCCTCAGACATCATCGCAATAACTTGCCCCTGAATGGCTATGCACGTCTCTGGGGAGCTTTCCTCAAGACGCTTGGCAGTCTCTAACAATGATTTGATTACATGACTTCTGCAGTGCGGAAACATAAAAACTTCTGCGGTCAAAACGCCTCTCCAAATTGCTTGAGCCTTTTTTAGCCGTAGCAGATTTGGTTAAGGGGTTGTCAAGCAGGAGCAGTTCAGAGGACTGAGAATAAAACTACTTTACACCCCCATTACCCCATCAAGTGCTACCAGCCCTATACATACCCGATAGGGGCCATGGGGACCTGCCTAGAGGGGTAGCACTATTGATAGCACCAAACAGTCCCTTGACGGATTGTGTGACTCTAGGAAATGCTTTGTTTTCAGAGATCTTTGAAGAGGAGTGGTGCCTTGGCCCGGACTTGAACCGGCAAGCTGCTGCCAGCGGGGGATTTTGAATTCTTCCTAGCTTCAACATAACTCAGCGTAACTTTAGATAACTCAGGAACTGAGCGATCCGTACTTGAGTTGAGGTGACTTAAGACGAGTTATTTTGTTTCTACCTTGTCAGTATTTTGTCAGTGAAATACACCCCCCGGGAGGGCTAACTGCCGTTGTGATTGTGATGGTTACCGCCCAGATAGATGAGGGGGTGGATTTGATGCGGTCCCGTTTCCTTTCCGCGATTATGCGGACCAGTCCCGCAGTGACGGTCAAATTGAACGGCTAAAACTCTTCTTTGAAAGGACGGATGTCTAATTCTTGCGTCCATGCCGAGCGGTGCTGGTCATGCAGAGCAAAGAACGCATCGGCTATGGCGCTTATATTGAGCGCGCCATCCTCGCCTTTTGATTCAATGTAACCCGGGAAATTGGTCTGCACTTTCTCGCCCCCAACCACACCATCAATGACCACATGACCTACATGAATGCCTGATGGGCCATATTCCCGTGCGATGGACTGCACCATCATACGCAAAGCGCCCTTACCGGAAGCAAAAGCCGAAAAGCCGGCTTTGCCTCGCAAAGAGCCGCTCGCACCGGAAAACAGCAGGCTTTGTTTTTGACTTTTACCTTGCTGCGCAAGCATCAAACGTAAGGTCGCCTGTGCCGTCAAAAAGCCGCCGAAGCAAATCACCCGCCACATATCCTCGTATACCTCAGGCGTCACATCGAGAAATTTCTCAGGCCGATTATTACCGGCATTGTAAATTGCTAACTCCAAGGGCCGATTATCGGCAGCGACCGCGTGTAAGGCTTTATTGACGTCGGCGGCTTGCGTGACATCGGCCAATAGGGGGGTGGCGCTCCCCCCCTCTGCTTCAATATCGGAGGCAACGGCATCAATTTTGGCTTGCGTGCGGCCATTGACGTAAACATGCAGGCCGCGCGTGGCGGCGCGATGGCATAATTCGGCGCCGATACCCTGGCGCGGGCCTACCCCGAAAATAATCGCACTGTTTTGTTGCTGACTCATGCGGTGGTGCTATTCTGCAACGCCAGCGTAAGCAGCGGACTCGAAAGCGTGTAGTGTTTCAACTGCACTAAGATCGAAAAAAGGGCTGACCTGCGTTGCAAAAATACCAAATAGCTCTGCTTCCCTATCTATCCAATAATATGTGTTGAAAAGCCCTCCCCAAGAGGCTGAATGAGGATTGCGCCCGTGTTTTGTCCCGGCGGGGTGCAGAAGTAACCCAAGGCCAAACTTTGCCTCAGAACCAAACCCCATATCAATATCGTTAGTCAATACTGGATCCTGAGATTCGGCCGAGCCCACGGGTAAGGTTCCTGTTTGGCTTGTGAACATCATCTCCACTGTTTTTTCTGACAGGATCCTGTTCCCTTCAAGCTCACCCCCGTTTATTAGGCATTGAAGCAATTTGGCGTAATCCGGAAGCGTTGAATAAAGACCACCGCCCCCACTGTAGTAATCACTGCTATATTTTATTGATACCTTGGGAGCAGATATAAACGGAACCTCTACAAGATCACTGCTAGTGAAGGTTGATAAAACCTTTAGCAAGAAATTTGTTTCATCTCTGAACAGCAAATTTGCCACGCGTGAAATTTTTTCTTTTGGGATTTCATAAAAAGAGTCTTCCATCAGCAAGACATCAAAAATTCTTTTGTCGAAGTACTCGGCAAGCTTCATATTGGAAACTTCTTCCACTATGACCCCTAACCAATCAGTCGATATGCCGTACTCCCAAGCTTGACCCGGTTCGAAAGCAAGAGGCGCATTGGTAATCATTTCCCTACCCGAACGCAGACCGCCCGTTATACCCTCTTTCTCAGCAATCTTTGCGTTTCGGTTCCAAAGACTATATACAAATCCAGAGGTATGGCTCATCAATTCACGAGCAGTTGGCCGTCTGTCTGGCCACACATAAATGGGGTTTCTCTCGGCATCAAACCCAGACAGTATTTGCAACTCCTTGAGATCAGCCAAATAGGTGTCGATGGGCGCATCAATATCTAACTTACCTTCATCATAAAGCTGTAAAGCCGCGATGGTCGTGATCAATTTCGTCATAGATGCAATTGCGACAATTGAATCCACTTCGGCAGGAATACGTCGGTCGAGGCGAGTAAACCCATATGCTTTCCCGTAAGTGAGACCATCTGCGTCGCCCAATACTCCGATAGTCATATTCAGACGCCCGTCGACCACGGGCCGGCTGAGCGCTTCGTCAATGCTATAGGTGTTGTCAGCTTGCATGACTGTTTGGAAGGGACCAGATCAAGCAGATGAGAGCAATTTTTTTCAAACACATTCCAGGCTCTCCGCTATATAAGCTTAATGTCCTTTAGCTTACCGCAGGACTAGCCCAATGTGAGAGGTCATGTCAGAGGAAATGTGAGAGGCTAATGCGGGTACGCGGGTTGCAGCTGCAACCATAATTGGAAAGTCGGCGGTTTGACGTATCATAAGCCTTTGGTATCAATTATACATTGCTAAAGTTTTTCTTAATCATCACCGACGCAACGAGATAGGGTCCACGGAGATTAGACACTTGCCCCAAGATTCTGATTCATCCACTGATCGACTTTTAATGCGCTATTGGGATTGCGCAGGGCGTGGCATGCTCTTGAGATATATGGCCTACGATGCGGGCCTCGATTTCATCGATGAAGTAGTATCTGTTGAAGAAACGTTTCTTGGTACTTGGGCAAGCAAAGAAAAATTTTCACCAGAATTTGCAGGACCTCTCAAGGCGCTTCCAGTGGTGCAACACAATGGCGAGATAATCAATCAGACAAGTGCCTGCACTCAGTACGTTGCTGAGATCGCGGGATTCATGCCGAACTTACCCATAGAGCGCGCTCAGGCGATCATGATTTCCTCCCACGTTTATGAGGATATTCAAATGCCCATGTGGGACGCATTCTGGGGGTTCAAGGATTGGGAGCGTGATGTCATCGGAGGCTTTGGTGGTCCGACGTCTGGACTGACGCTTAAGTTTGCTAACTTAGAGCAAATCCTCTCAAGGAGTATCAGCGACTTTGCGGTAGGGTCTGAAATTAGTATCGCCGACTTTGCTATCTTCAATGTTGTTGATGGCTTCACGAAGCGAATGCTCGAGGTAGCTAGCGGACCGAGTGCTATCGATATGCTCTTTGGCGAAAAGCCAGCCATCGCTCAGCATCAGAAAATGATGGGTGCCCGCCCTAACATCGCAAAGTACAGAAGCTCAGACATGTGGCATGCCTGCGGACCTTTTTTTACTGGCAAAGGGCCTTTAGGAGACCGAACGCATGAGCTGGGACTCGGAGAAACTGAATTGGAGGGCTTTGAAAGCTTGGCGGTACTGCTTGGTGAACTCTTATAGGCGCCCAATAATCGCAGAATCCACACACTCCTTGCGTGTCAGTAAATCTCAGGGCAACGAACCTCAGTGATACACCCAAGGTTTCTGAACTGAGCCGCGTTGGGTGTAACTGGGTGCGTCACCTATTTGTCACTAGAACACCCCCCCGGAGGGGGGCTGAACGCCGTTGTAGTAATGATTGTAACCGTCAGTGCACAGTGCAAACAAAGAAACGGAATAGCCCGCCGCTTATTGCTGCGTTCTTATTGTTAGAGCAGAAAATACTTCCGGATCCTTACAATCAACGACCGGATCTAAGACGTTACTCTCCAGGGTGAATATTCCGTTCTTGGCGGCACTCAACTCACTCTGCACAAGGTGCTCTGCGGATGTGTATTCCTCCATCCACTTAATGTCCCAGTTCTCGTTCAGCGTGTCTTTGGATCGTCCCATCCAAGGCCACAATTGGGTGATGTTATATTTGGCCTCGGTCTTATCTAAGAACCCGTTAAGTTGGCGATTGGCGGCAGCTAAATCGTCATCGCCTTTAGTCTTTAATAAGCCTCTTTGGTTATCCCAACCTGACACGTATTCGCAGTCAGCCATCGTGATTATGCTGCTATCAAGGCTATCGCTGTCTAATTCTGCGCGAACATCCCAGCCGCCGAATAAGATTCTTGAAGAACATGCAAGTACTGGCTGAAATTGGCTAGATATCTCACCGCCAGATTTCAATAATGCGTCGATGTCAGAGCCACCGCCACTCTCAGACCACTTGCCATACCAATAGACTGTTGTATCAAGATCAACATCACTGGCAAAAATGGGAGTGAGTAGCTTTGCGCTATAGTCAGACCAACCAGCCGCATCAGCATAAGCATTCCAACTATCGATAACACCTTTCAACGCGGTGAAATTCGCGTTGTCTCGCAGGTTACACTGCCAAAGCTCAGCAGTGCTTCCCTCTTGCCATTGATCACTCTCGTCATAGATTAGACCTTGTGCATGAAGGGTGCTGATTGAAGGCAAGACAAACAGTAATAGCGTGGCGATGCCATCTGTCGCTCGGGTAGCGAGCCAGCCAAAGCCAACTCTCATCTTATTTTGAATTTGCTGCCATGCAGGTACCGGATCACATTCGGATTTCATTGCTAGTCTCCAAAAACTTCTTCGCTGGAAACGGTCTATCAGATTTCCAGCCTCAACAAAAGAAAACCGCATAAATTTGAGGGCTTTTTTTAAGACGGTGCCGTTGTGATGTGATGGTTGCCGTCCAGATAGATTAAGCCGAAATATGCGATTATTCCGGGGCGAGAGCTTGTAATTGAGGAGGAATGCAAATGTCCGAGGCTACTATCACTTGCTACTGTGGATCGTGCGAATTAGGTCTGGCGGAGCAAGCGGCAACTTGCTTCTTCCAATGTGGGTGCAACTCGTGTCGACAGAAAATCCAGTTTGCGCAAGCCAAAGGCGGTAGAGAATTCGTGCCGCTGCCGAAGTTGTTTTATATGCCTTCAGTTATCACTGCTATTAATGGAAAAGAGCACCTTCAGGCTTTCCAATTACGGGAAAACACAGATTCAACACAGATTTACTGTACCGAGTGCTGGGCCATACTCGGTGTTGATCATGTCAACTATCCAGACAGCATCTTTCTAAATTTTCCAGAATTCTGCGTTAACACTGGTGACCTGTCTGTTCCTCTCTCAGCCTATATCATGATGTCTGATTACAATGAGGATATTGGCCCAGAACCTACGGAGAGCGTCCCACTATTCGAATCTCTGCGATATCAGCAAGAGAGGGACCGACTTTTCGCTCTATCAGATCCGCAAAAAACTTTCTCAGAACCAGATCAGCCTTTGGCTGGATACACTTTTCGCTCACTTTTGGCTGACCTTGACCCACCGACTATCCTCAATATCAGCGAGAGTTCAAATGTTTTAACTGAATTTCAATGACTTCAGCAATCGAATTGTTCAACAGACGGCGGGGCTAAACAAATTAGACGTAGTCCGCTCACACTACAAAATAACTGTCACCACCTCTAATTAAAGAAGACAGCGCAACGCACCTCTATGCTCAACCGGTCTGGTGCCCCCTCGATTGTATCTACTGGGTCAAACGCTGTGTGGAAACTAAAGGTGCAAGGCGTTCCAGGCCTGCTGGAGTCGGCATCTGTCCCTCCAGTGCTCGCAAACGTGCCAGCAGAATCCCATTGCTTAAGTAGTAATGCCTCATCACGGATCATTTCTGGGTAACAGTAAAATTGATGTCCAGTCGAGGGCCGGGAAAAATAGTTTTCCCCGACACGATCCTGGTAATGGATCTCGAAGGTCACGAGATCCCCGAGCTCTACCGTCTGGCTGTCACACATTGCAAGAGGGTTCGTTTGAACAGGCTCTGCGGCAATGCTTCTCCACAAATTTATTATTGCGTAGCGCCTGCCTTCATCTAAACAAGATTTAACTAGTTCGTGTGAAATCAGGCTGCTTTTTTCAAACAACCTTTCTCGATACGTATCATTACCTTTAGCGGGTTTCGAGAGATCCTGAAGCCGCGCGGGCGCGCTGGTTAAAGTGTAATCAGCATGCACCATTTTTGCAGGCCCCTGCACGTTTTGGCCACCGCTTATTCGCGCTTTAGATTCCTTTCCAGACGCTGAACGCACATTGTGGTCGAAAGCGAAAACATTTCCGCCGATATGTTGTGAGACTAATTCTTCGCATTCAGCGTAATAGTTCCGGACTACTTTCTCATGATCAAAAAAGTCATGATGTTTATTGAATGGAGCATCAATCAACTCAAAACCGTTAACGTCACAGGTCTTTTCATCTGTTGCACTTGGAAGGCGTGCATTCTTTACGGTTACTTTGACTGCCTCCCTATCACATCCTCCGAAGCCTGCATCATTCCCATCTTCATCTCTGCGGGCGTACACCTTCCCATTACGAAAAAGAGAAGGCTCAGCACCACTGTGCAAATAATGAAATATACCTTCCACCGCACGCTCCTCTGATCTATCAAACATCTGCGAGGGTAATAAACTAAGCCATGAAGTTGATATTTCCAAACATCGGTGCCGAGCAGTTCTGAGACAATCGATTCCAATCTGGTTGGCTGCGTAACCACCGTTGTGATTGTGATGGTTACCGCCCAGATACGTTAGGGGGTGAGGTCTAACGAGGTTACTGTGTCAAGTCGAATTAAAATTTGCGTTGTACTCCTTTGACCTCAACGAGAATCCCATCAACCATTCTTGGACTGTATGTCGTCTGTTTGAGGCTGTGAATCGATGGGTTTTCAAACAGGTGGTTGCCGTTTCGATAGCAGTAGTCCTCCCCCTGCGGGGAGCATTCAACAGTCTGAATCTCTGCAACATCGGCACTGGTCACTGTATCTCCGGGAATGCAGTACCCCTCGTAACCACGCAATTGCGCCCTCCTCGGATAAGGTGGAGGAGAGCCTTGTTGAACAACCTCGTGTTCTTGGTTTTAAGTATCCTAAGAATTAATTTGCTGGATAGGGATATAAAAGGGCTTCAAACCGTAGTCCCCATTTTCCAGTAAATCCGGTGATGAAAAAGATGAATTAGTTCGAACAACAGAATTAGACTACATTCTGGAAAACTTTGGAGGTTGATATGAAAAAAGGGTATTTAATGGCTAACTTAAGAGTGAATGATCCTGAAATTTTTGCGGAATTTTCATCAGTAGCTCTACCATTAATTGAAAAATATGGCGGGAAATTGTTGGCAAGAGGGCCCGACGCAGATCGCCATGAGGGCACTGTAAGCGGTGTAGTAACTCTTATAGAATTTGAAAGCAAAGCAGCTGCTGAAAATTTTTATTTCAGTGACGAATACAAAGCGGCCAAGGCAATTAGAGATAAAGGAGTTCATACTGACCTTATGATTATTGAGGGGCTGTGATGACTTCTTATTTGCCGTTGATGTTAACAACCCAGATATTGTCGTCGCTACTGAGGTCTACGAAGACTACCCAGCTCACGAAGACCACTTCAAACCTGCGCAATGGGAGCTGCAGTGTGATCTAGGAGAAATACCCGCTGAGCAGCATTGATGTAAAAACCTACGATGCGTCTGAAACGAAACACGCTCTGGATGACTGACCCTTGGGCTTCTTCTCTTCAGCCAAAACAAAACACCAGCGTCTAAGCTGGTCGAATATCACCAGTAAAAATGGCTGACACATTTTAAATTGGCGCCGGAGGCCTTCTTCATATCCGGGCCAACGCACCACTACTCTTCAGAGGTCTTTCAAGAGGATGCGACTACTCAACTTTTAAAAGTGGTACCGGAGGCCGGACTTGAACCGGCAAGCTGTTGCCAGCGGGGGATTTTGAATCCCCTGTGTCTACCAATTCCACCACTCCGGCTCGCGTAGACGAGGGCGCGGAGTATACCAACTCCGGGCCGTGCGGCAACGGGAGGCTAGGCAATTTCACCCTGTGCTGTATAATTTCGCGCGATTCAGCCGAGCCACGCCCGGTCGGTCCGGTGGATCTGAGTATCTTCAGGGAGAAAAGATATGGCGATGAAGCTCATCAAAAAGATGGCTGAGTACAAGATTTTCATGCGTGGCGATGACCGCTACGCGGTTCAGGATGCCAACGGCAAGCCTGTAAACGGTGAGGAAAAGGTGCGGATTCTTGTGGAAGAGGATCTGATTAAAGTCACCTTACCGAGCCCCAAGGAAGAAGCACCTGAGTCTGACGACGCGGAGGACAGTGGCGACGAGGTGACAGAGGTGGCAGAGGCATCAGACGATGCTGGCGAACCCGAACCCGAACCCGAACCCGAACCCGAAGAGACGCCAGAGGAGGAGCCTACCGAAGCCAAAACCTGAACCAAAGGCCGGCACAGTAAAGGCTGTACACGTGGGTGAAGCAGAGAGTGAAGAGACAGATAATTGACGCAGCGTCGATGGGATTCGCAACAAAAGCCGGCCAGTGCCGGCTTTTTTATGCACTGGGTCTGATGAAACCGGCCACTGGGATTTACAACTGAATTCAACGCTAAATCGATGAAGACCGCCGACTTTGCTTTTGAGCTCCCCGTGGAACTGATTGCGCAGGAGCCGCTGTCCGAACGCTCCGCCTCGCGGCTTCTGTCGGTTGAGGCAAACACTGCGGCATGCTCACACCTGACTTTCAGGGATCTCCCGCAACTGCTTACGGCCGACGATCTGCTGGTGTTTAATAACACGCGCGTGATTCCGGCCAGATTGTTCGCTCAGAAGCAGACGGGTGGTCGGGTGGAGATCCTGATTGAGCGGGTGAGGGGTGATGGCAGCGCACTGGCTCACGTCCGCGCCAGCAAGAGTCCGCGTGACGGTGCGCTTCTGTTGGTCACCCCCGACCCCGAAAGTGATGTCTCCGATTTGGCGCTGAGGGTGTTGGGCCGGGAGGATGAACTGTTTGTGCTCGAGCCCGAGATGGGCACCCTTAAAGACATAATCCGCCGCTATGGTCATATGCCTTTGCCTCCGTATATCGAGCGGGAGGATACGGATGATGACCGTGATCGCTATCAAACGCTGTATAGCAGTCGGGATGGTGCGATAGCGGCGCCGACCGCGGGCCTACATTTTGATCAAACCCTATTAGAGCAACTCGATGCCGCGGGCGTTGCCAAGGCCGAGGTGACCCTCCATGTGGGTGCAGGAACATTTCAACCCGTGCGTGCGGAGCATGTTGAAGACCACACCATGCATAGCGAGTACATCGAAGTTGATCAAACCTGCTGTGACGCCGTGGCAGCCTGCCGAGCCAGAGGTGGCAGGGTGATCGCGGTCGGTACCACTGCCGTCAGATCGTTGGAGAGCGCCGCTCGACTGTCGGGCAAAGGCCGGTCGCTGAAGCCCTTTAGTGGCGATACGGATATCTTCCTGTATCCCGGCGCTGACTTTAATGTAGTGGACGCACTGATCACTAATTTCCATCTGCCCGAGTCAACATTAATCATGTTGGTGTCTGCTTTTGCGGGTACCGATAACATCCGCCGTGCCTATCGCACAGCGATCAAAAACCGCTATCGTTTTCTCAGCTATGGTGATGCCATGTTTCTGACAAAAGAGCGCAACACGTGATGGAGTTTCGCGTATCCCATCAAGATGGATTTGCCAGACTTGGCCAGATCGACTTTCCTCGAGGTGTCGTGCAAACCCCCGCGTTTATGCCGGTTGGTACCTACGGCACGGTCAAAGGTATGTTGCCGCGGGATATCACCCAAATTGGCGCCGAAATTATCCTCGGTAACACCTTTCACCTGTGGTTACGGCCTGGTACCGACGTCATCAAGTCTCACGGTGACCTTCATGACTTCATGGCATGGCAAGGTCCCATCCTGACTGATTCGGGCGGGTTTCAGGTATTCAGTCTGGATGCCTTGCGGAAGGTGACCGAGGAGGGAGTTGTCTTCAAATCGCCGGTGAACGGTGACCGGGTGTTTCTCGACCCCGAGACCTCGATGCGCATCCAGCGAGATCTCGGCAGTGACATTGTGATGATTTTTGATGAGTGCACGCCGTATCCGGCCACCGAGGCGGAGGCGGAGCGGTCCATGCAGTTATCATTAAGATGGGCTGGGCGGAGCAGGCGGGCTCATGGCGACAATCCTGCGGCACTGTTCGGTATTGTTCAGGGCGGTATGTATCCGGAACTGCGCCTGCGTTCCCTAGAAGGTCTCACGAAAATTGGCTTTGACGGTTACGCGGTGGGTGGGCTGTCGGTGGGTGAGCCCAAAAGCGAGATGATGGCGGTTCTAGATGGTCTGGCGGAACACTTACCTGTGGAAAAACCCCGGTACTTGATGGGGGTGGGTACACCCGCGGATCTGCTGGAGGGCGTTAGGCGCGGTATCGATATGTTCGACTGCGTGATGCCGACTCGAAACGCCCGCAATGGTCACCTCTTCACCAGTAGCGGCGTGCTGAAGTTGCGCAATGCCAAGCACAAGAGCAGCACTGAACCGGTGGACGGTAGTTGCGACTGTTATACCTGTGAAAACTTTTCCCGGGGATATCTCGCGCACCTCGATAAGTGCAACGAAATTTTGGGTTCCCAATTGGCTACCATTCATAACTTACGCTTTTATCAGAACCACATGGCGGGTATTAGACAAGCGATTGAGGCGGGTGAATTGGACGAGTTCGCTCGCGGTTTCTATGCCGCGCAGGCCGAGGAGGAATGAGGATGAGCGAGGCGACGCCGCCGGTGAAGTCTCCCTGCATTGAAGTGTGCTCGCTCAATAGAGAAGACGTGTGTATTGGCTGTTATCGCACGGCCAACGAGATTATTGAGTGGTTCTCTGCGCCTAACGAGCGCAAGCGGGAGATACTGGCAGCGATCGATCAGCGGCGGTCCAAGTCCTAGGAGTGGGGTGAGTCGGTCTCTGGACGCTCGTCATCAGATGCTGCTTCGGGCTCCAGAGTCCAAATCCGAATTTTTCTGATCTGCGTTTTCGCAATTTCTTCGATATCCAACTGGTAGCCGCCTATCCGGACCGAAGTCCGGGCATTGGGAAAAGCCTCCAACGCTTCCAGCGCCAGACCGCTCAACGTTTTTGGGCCGTCGGTTGGCAGATTCCACTTTCGCTGTTTGTTGAGGTCACGAATGCTCACGGTGCCCGAGCAGGTGGTGCTGCCATCCGGGTGGCTGGTGATCTCCTCATTTTCCTCAACGAGGTTTGAGGTGAACTCGCCGACGATCTCTTCAAGAATATCCTCGAGCGCCACCAGACCCAGAATATCGCCGTACTCATCGACCACCATTCCCAGACGTTTCTTCTGCCGTTGGAAGTGGAGGAGCTGGGTACTGAGGGGCGTATTCTCAGGGATGAAATAGGGGGCCTCGGCTTCTTCTCGCAGCGCTTGCCGGTTCAGCCTGCCGTCATCCAGCACGTGGCTCAGGTTGCGCATGTGAAACACGCCCTCAATCTGATTGATATCGTCACGATAGAGCGGCAAACGCGTGTGCGCACTGTTTTTGAGTTGGCGCATGACCGCCTCATCAGGAGCCTCAATATCGATTCCGTAAATTTCATTCCGCGGCGCCATAATGTCATTCACGGTCATTTGTTCCAGATCGAGAATATTGACCAACATCCGGCGGTGGCGGCTTGGAATCATCGAGGCGGATTCGGTCACGATTGTACGCAGCTCTTCCTGAGAGACCGCGTCGTCACCCGCCTCATCGGGGGAGAACCCCATTAGCCTCAGAATACCGTTAGTCAGCGAGTTGATCGCTAGCACCAACGGCATCAGTAATTTCTGTAGCGGCAGCAGCAGCGCACTGGCGGGGAAGGCAACCCGTTCTGGATGCAGCGCCGCGATCGTCTTGGGCGTGATTTCCGCAAAGATTAGTATGACTAACGTCAGCACCAGCGTTGCAATGGCAATACCCGCGTCCCCAAATAAACGGATCGCTATCACGGTGGCGATTGCCGACGCGAGAATATTAACCAGATTATTGCCAATCAGAATCAGACCTATCAGTCGATCCGGTCGCTCAAGGAGTTGAATGGCTCGCCGCGCTCCGCGGTGTCCTGTGCCCTTGAGATGTTTCAGCCGATAACGATTCAGCGACATCATGCTGGTCTCGGAGCTTGAGAAAAAAGCGGAGACCAAAATCAGGATTGCCAGCGCCCCTAAGAGCAGACCCAGCGATGTCTCGTTCAAGAGTGGCTTACGCCTCTATGACTGTGGAATCGAAATGGTGAAGAAAAAACGTTGGTGACACAAGCCTGATTTGATGAGCTACGTGCCCGGGCGAGGCACGCTATTGCGTCGGCGGTAACAGGAGCTCCAGCACCAGCTTGGAGCCAAAAAAGCCGAGTACCACGAGGCCAAACGCGATGAGGTTGACTGTGATGGCTGATTGCACCCGCCAGCCCCGCCGAAAGTATTGGACTAACAACACGGCATATAAGCACCACGCCAGCAGAGTCAGTACAGTTTTATGGACCAGTTGCTGGCTAAACAAGTCATCGATAAAGACCACGCCCGTGCCGATGGCCACCGTCAGAATCAAAAAGCCGGCGCCGGTCAGCTCGTAAAACATGGTGGATGCGGCCTCGAGCGGAGGTAACCTGCGAATCACGCCACGGCTGCGGTGTTGTCGCAACTGCCGCGACTGCACAGTCACCAAAAGGCCCTGTAATACCGCCAGCGCAAGTACTGCGAAACTCACGATCGAGGCGGATACATGGGACAGAATGCCTACGGGTAAGTCGCTCATCGGGCGGCTGGTATCCGGTGCAAAGGTGGCTACCAGAATGGACAGTGCCGCGAGGGGGAAGAGCACGATCAACAGCGTGTGCAGGGGCCGCACCACCAGTGCGATCAAGCTGATCGCTCCCATACTGAGAAACATCAGCGATGCGACACGATAAAACCCGAGGCTCGACTCTCCCGCCTGAGCGGGCAAGTATGCGGCTAGCGCGTGGGTGACCAGTGCCACGGCACCCACGAGTGCGATCTGCTGGCGCTGGCGGTCCTCACCTGTCTCCAGATTCAATACCTGGCGCCATACCGCCAGCAGGTACAGCAACGCCGAGCATACGGCAAGACCAGCGCTTAGCAGGCTGGGTGTGCTGTCCATAGACTCTCCGCGCGGTCCTTACTGGTGTGGGGGTGATTGTCGATTTGGGGTTCTTTCATCGCACCCTTATACTACGCCGTTCGAGACGAGATTGGATATCCCCGCGGGGTGAGCTGACACCATGTTCGAAGCACTGAGCGACCGATTGAGTAGCAGCCTTAAGGCGATTTCAGGCAAGTCGAAGCTGACCGAAGACAATGTCCGCGACACGTTGCGCGACGTACGTATGGCTCTCCTAGAGGCCGACGTAGCGCTACCGGTAGTAAAAACGTTCACCGATCGGGTCAAAGATCGCGCCGTGGGTGTTGAAGTCAGTAAGAGTCTGACTCCCGGTCAATCGTTTTTAAAAATAGTGCAGGCCGAACTTCAGGCTGTGTTGGGGGGAGAGTCTGAAGGGCTGAACCTCGCCACCCAGCCACCTGCGGTGGTGATGGTCGCCGGCCTACAAGGTGCGGGTAAAACGACCTCGGTTGCCAAGTTGGCGCGTTACCTGATCGAGCGGGAAAAGAAAAAGGTGTCGGTGGTCAGTGCCGACGTCTACCGCCCGGCAGCGATTGCGCAGCTAGAGACCTTAGCGGCAGAGGTGGGTGCGCGGTTCGAACCCAGCGATGCTGAGGAGAAACCCGTTGACATCGTAAAACGGGCGATTGCAGATGCCAAAGTGGCATTTTCTGACGTCTTGCTAGTGGATACTGCGGGTCGCTTGGCGATCGACGAGGAATTGATGGCGGAGATCAAGGCGCTGCATGAGGCTGTGAACCCCATCGAAACCTTGTTTGTAGTCGACGCCATGACGGGTCAGGATGCGGCCAATACGGCCAAGGCTTTCGGTAAGACCTTACCGCTGACCGGCGTCATACTTACCAAGGTCGACGCGGATACGCGCGGCGGCGCAGCGCTTTCCGTGCGCACAGTGACCGAGCGGCCCATCAAGTTTCTTGGGGTTGGTGAAAAGACCGATGCGCTGGACCCCTTTCACCCGGACCGGCTTGCCTCGCGCATCTTGGGGATGGGCGACATGCTCTCTCTCATCGAGGAGGTGGAGCGGAAGGTCGACCACGGCAAGGCCAAGAAGCTCGCCAGCAAGGTACATAAAGGCGGCCGTTTCGATTTGGAGGATTTTCGAGAGCAGCTTCAGCAGATAAAAAATATTGGCGGCATGGGCGCTATGCTGGACAAGATGCCGGGAATGGGCGGCATGGCGCAGGCGGCACAGAACGTCGACACCAAGCAGTTTGATCGAATGGAGGCGATGATCAACTCCATGACGCCTCGCGAACGGCGGAATCCTGATTTGATCTCGGGCTCGCGTAAACGGCGAATTACCGTAGGTTCGGGCACGGCGATGCAGGACCTCAACCGTCTGCTGAAGCAGTACAAGCAGATGCAGAAAATGATGAAGAAAATGAAAGGTGGAGGCATGCAGCGCATGATGCGCGGCCTTGGTGGGATGACAGGCGGCCCTAGTGGCGGCTTACCGCAGGGTTTTCCCCGCCGCTAGAGTGCGCTATCAGGGGTCAGAGTGCACCTTTCCACGCCCCGCGGTTTACTGTATTCTCCGCGCTCTTTTGATACCTGCCCCAGTAGTGGCGGGGCTTTTAGCCAACATTGAGGACAAGACACTATGGTGGTCATTCGACTATCTCGAGGTGGCTCTAAGAAGCGACCCTTCTACCATGTGACAGTAGCCGACCGCCGTGAGCCGCGTGACGGGCGTTTTATTGATCGACTCGGCTTCTTCAACCCGATTGCCCGTGGCCGAGAAGAGCGACTGCGCATTGATGTTGAGGCTGTAGAAGGCTGGGTGGCCAAGGGCGCTCAGGTCAGCCCTCGCGTTCAAAAGCTGATCAAAGAGTACCAGGCTGGCGCTGAAGCGACTGCTGCTTAAACAGCGTCGCTGGCGGCTGGAGGGGCCCGATGCATGAATCCTCGTCCCCTAGCCACAATTTTCTGACACTGGCCGACATTGTCGGCGTCTATGGCATCAAAGGCTGGGTCCGCCTCAGGGTCCGCCTTGATGATCCAAATCTCCTCTTGTCCTTACCTGATCTGACGCTGGTGGCAGCGCCTGACGCGGCCCGGTCTGCCCGTAAGTCCGTCGTGGTGGAAGCGCTACAGGTTCACGGCAAGGGGCACATCGCCCGACTCAGTGGCATTGCAGATCGCATCCAAGCCGAGGCGTTAAAAGGTCGCGAAATTCAGGTGGCTGCTGCTCATTTCCCTGCTGCGGGTGATGATGAGGTCTATTGGCGTGACCTCGAGGGGCTTGAGGTATGGTGTACCGAAGACGGGTTGCGTTCATTATTGGGCAGGGTGAAAACGTTGCTCGAGACCGGCGCAAACGACGTGCTGGTTGTGGCGCCCTGTGAGGGGAGTATAGATGACCGTGAGCACCTCATACCCTGGGTCCCGGATGAGGTGGTCACCGATATTGCGCTGACGGACCGCAGGATAGAGGTGAACTGGTATGTCGATGCATGACCATAGCGCGGCTTTCCGGTTTGCGGTGCTGACCCTCTTTCCTGAGGCGTTTACCGCGGTGACCGATTGGGGTGTTACGGGGCGTGCTTTTCAGAACGGTCTGTGCCACCTGCACCTGCAAGACCCTCGTCTTGAGGCGACCGATCGACACGGATCGGTTGATGACAGGCCCTATGGCGGCGGGCCCGGCATGGTCATGCAAGTACCCATCCTCTCCTCGGCACTAAAAAAGGCGAAGTCTGCGGTCGGCCCTGACGCTATGGTCATTGCGCTGACGCCCCAGGGGCGCAAACTGGATGTGGCGCTCACCCGTCGCCTTGCCGAGGCATCCAGCCTGATTTTGGTAGCCGGGCGTTATGAAGGTATGGACGAGCGATTTATCGAGCAAGAAGTCGATTTAGAAGTGTCCATCGGCGATTTTGTCGTCAGTGGCGGCGAGCTGCCTGCCATGATTTTGATTGATGCGGTGATCCGCTGGCTACCCGGTGTGTTGGGCCACGAGGCCTCTGCGGAGCAGGATTCTTTTACCGTGGGACTCCTGGACTGCCCACATTACACCCGGCCCGAGGTGTATGAGGGAGAAGCTGTGCCAGAGGTGCTCCTGAGCGGAGATCATGGTGCGATCGCAGATTGGCGTCGGGCGCAGGCGCTGCGCCGGACACTGGACCGGCGCCCCGACCTGTTGGTGTGGGAAGAGGTGCCGGAGGCGGACCGAGCGCTGCTTGAGAAATGGGATCTTTTACCAGCTGACGGGGGCAGACAAGCCTGATCCGAACAGGTATGATCCCGCGCTCTCGGGAAAACCTGCCGTAACACCCGGGCTCTGACGAGCCAAAAGCCAGTGCGACGCCCCTTCTAAACTGATGAGTCAGGGCGGCCGTAAGGACAGTTTTAGGATTAATCGATCGCCGCCTGCGTGACGGTGATGGGAGAGGGTCATGAGCACCAACAAAATTATTGCCGAGCTTAATGCTGAGCAGATGAGCCGGGAAATACCCGACTTCGCGCCCGGCGATATCCTTGTCGTTCAGGTCAAGGTGAAGGAAGGCAACCGCGAGCGACTGCAGGCATTTGAAGGCGTTTGTATTGGCAAGCGCAATCGTGGTCTGAATTCGGCTTTCACGGTACGCAAGATTTCCCACGGTGTGGGCGTTGAGCGGACCTTCCAGACTTACAGCCCGCTGGTGGACAGCATCAAAGTCAAGCGTCGAGGCGATGTCCGGCAGGCAAAGCTTTACTACCTGCGTGAACTGTCTGGTAAAGCAGCGCGGATCAAGGAAAAGCTCTCCTCCTGAGGAACCGCGCCGTTTTGCGGGCGCAACGCGGCCGCAGCATTACCGGCCAAGGCTATTCGCGCCCCTCAGGGCGATCCTTTACACTCCCGACTTCTGCTTGCGGCGCATGCTCCGATTGAACCAGCGGCGCCGCGAGCGTTGCAAACAAGGTCCCGCTGAGCTGGGGCCATTGAGACCATGGGAGGAATCAGGAAGATGAACCCTTTTAGCCATATTTTGCGGCGAGCCTATCGGTATGGTATGGCCGGCTTCGCACTATTTGCTTTGTTGTTTGGCGCTCCGTCACTTGCAGACGATCTCAAAGAAAAAATGGCGGCTTCACTGACGGGTTTTGCCGGTCAGCCAATTGGTATCGAGGCGGTGCGATCAAGTCCGGCGCCCGGCATCGCAGAAGTTCAGATCGAGAACGGTCCGATGATCTACGCGACAGAGGATGGTAACTATTTTTTCCTCAATGGTGATCTGCATCAGACCAGTGCCACAGGCGCCATCAATCTCACCGAGGAGCGTCGCGCGGTGACCCGTAAGGAGCAGTTGGCGGCTGTTGCGTTAGAGGACATGGTGGTGTTTTCTCCTGAGGGGGAGACCCGTGATTACATCGCTGTTTTCACCGACGTGACCTGTTTTTATTGCCAAAAGCTACATCGGGAAGTGGACCAGCTGACCGCCAAAGGTATTGAGGTCCGATACCTGGCTTTCCCCCGAGGGGGAGTGGATTCCGAGGGCGCGCAGAAGCTGGCCACCGCATGGTGTGCAGAGGATCAACAGACCACGCTTACAGAGCTCAAGGCGGGCGTGGAACTGCCTGTTAACGACTGCGCTGACAACCCCATTGCTGCCCAATACCAGTTGGGTCAGGACATGGGAGTTTCCGGAACGCCGGCCATTGTCACCAGTTCAGGCCTTATGGTGCCCGGCTACCGCCCTGCGGACGATCTGGTTGCCTTGATAGGGCTGGATTAAGCGGCATTTCAAACGAGCGTCGACGTCGTGGATACCCATTTTCAACGCATTGAGCGTCTCCCGCCCTACGTCTTCAATATCATCGGTGAATTGAAGCAGGCCGCGCGTGCTCGCGGAGAGGACATCATTGATTTCGGCATGGGCAATCCTGACCAGCCTACACCGCCTCACATCGTCGAAAAGTTGCGTGAAACCGTTGGGCGCGGCGATACGCACCGTTACTCCCAGTCCAAAGGTATACCCAGACTCCGTAAAGCGATCTGCGACTGGTATCAAAAGCGCTACTCCGTATCTCTCGACCCCGAAAGCAACGCTATCGTCACGCTGGGCTCTAAAGAGGGTCTGGCGCATCTGGCTCTGGCGACGACCGGTGTCGGCGACGCGATTCTGGTGCCGAACCCCAGCTACCCCATACACCCCTACGGGTTTGTGATCTCGGGTGCCGATCTGCGCCACGTGCCGATGCAAAGCGAGGACGGCTTCCTTAACGAGTTGGAGTCCGCCATTCGCAATACCTATCCAAAGCCCAAAATGCTGGTGTTGAATTTCCCCTCCAACCCGACGGGGCACTGTGTCGAGTTGCCTTTCTTTGAGCGGGTGGTAGAGATCGCAAAGCAGTATGATCTTTGGGTGGTGCATGATCTGGCCTACGCCGATCTCGTTTTCGACGGATATCAGGCGCCCAGCATTCTGCAGGTGCCCGGTGCACGAGATATTGCCGTGGAATTCTTCACGCTTTCCAAGAGCTACAACATGCCGGGATGGCGCATCGGTTTTTGCTGCGGTAACCCCGAGCTTATTGCCGCACTGACGCGCATCAAGTCTTACCTCGACTACGGCATCTTCACGCCGGTGCAGGTGGCGGCAATTGCCGCCCTTGAGGGAGACCAGCAGTGCGTTCGTGATATTTGCGACATGTATCGGCGCCGACGTGATGTGCTGTGCGATGGGCTCAACGAGTCGGGCTGGCCGGTTGAGCGGCCTAAAGCCACCATGTTCGTATGGGCCCAAATTCCGGAGGCGTTCCGCCACATGGGATCAGTAGAATTCAGCAAGCTAATTTTGCAGCGGGGCGGCGTGGCGGTTTCGCCGGGCGTGGGCTTTGGTGAATATGGTGAGGGTTTTGTGCGTTTTGGCCTGATCGAAAATGAACACCGTATCCGTCAGGCTATTCGGGGGATCAAGAAGGTGTTGCGTCAAGGCCCGCCCATGAAGTCGGAAGGTTTGTCCGCATGAGCCGTAAACCACTCAAGATCGGCGTCTGTGGCGTGGGCACCGTGGGGTTGGCGACGATTGAGATCCTGCGAGATCAACACGAGACCCTGTTGGCGCGATCCGGACAAGCGATGGTGGTGAGTCATGTCGGTGCGCGACGCGAGCACCCCAACCACGATTATGGAGAGGCCCGTGTCAGTCGCGATGTCCTCGACGTGGCGCGAGACCCCGACGTTGACGTGCTGGTAGAGCTGATCGGCGGCGCAACCGTCGCCCACGATGTGATCAAGCTGGCTATTCAGCAAGGCAAGCATGTTGTGACCGCCAATAAGGCACTGATTGCCGAGCACGGTAATGAACTGATTGCGATGGCCGAAGCGGCCGGGGTGCAGATCCGTTACGAGGCCGCTGTGGCGGGGGGTATACCGGTCATCAAGGTGTTGCGTGAATCGCTGGCCGCCAACGCGGTGACCGAGGTGGCGGGCATTATTAATGGCACGGGCAACTTCATCCTGACCGAAATGAGCACCAAGGGACGCGCCTTCGATGATGTGCTCTCTGAGGCACAGGCGCTGGGGTACGCAGAGGCGGATCCCACTTTTGATATCGATGGCACCGATGCCGCGCATAAACTGGTGATACTGGCATCCCTGGCGTTCGGTATTCCTCTGAGCATCGATGCACCCATGAAGCAGGGTATTCAGGAGGTGGCTCCCGAAGATCTGGAGTACGCCGCTTCGATGGGATATCGCGTCAAACATTTGGGTATCGCGCGTCAGACTGAGCAGGGCATCGAGATGCGCGTGCACCCCACGCTCATTCCCGAACGCAAGCAAATTGCCACGGTCGACGGCGTTCTCAACGCTGTCATGATCTCAGGTGACGCTGTGGGCGAGTTGGTGCTGGTTGGCCCCGGAGCAGGGGGAACTGCCACCGCCTCATCGGTTTGTTCAGACCTAGTAGATGTGGCGCGTAACCCCGCGGGCTCGGGTCCGGCGCTTGGTATCGCTGCAGTTGCTTTGCAGACACCGAACTGGGTGCCGGTGGAAGACATCGCCAGCGAGTGGTATGTGCGAGTCACTGCCACTGATCAATCTCGCGTGATGCCCGATATCACCCAGATTTTAGCCAGCTGCGATATCAGCATTGAATCGATCATCCAGAAACCGCCCGCCCCTGAATCAGACAAGGTTGCCGTTGTGTTATTGACCCATGTGGCGCCGCAATCCGTAATGACTGGCGCATTGAATGAAATCACGGCGTTGGAAGGGGTCGAGGCTGATGCCGCGCTCATGCGCGTCGAAGCTTTTGATCGCTGAAAATGGTTTACGACACATAGCACTCTCATGGTGGAAAGACTGCAGTGAGCCTCAAATATCTCAGTACCCGCGGCCAGGCTCCCGTTCTCGATTTTGAAGGGGTGCTGCTGGCAGGTCTGGCTCAAGATGGGGGGCTTTACCTCCCTCAGTCGCTGCCCAGTTTCAGTGCGTCGGAACTTTGGGCCATGCGACGCATGTCCTACACCGAATTGGCGACCACCGTGATTGCACCCTTCGTTGAGGGCTGCATCGACCGCGAGACGTTGGCAGGACTGGTCGAGGCCTCATACCGCGACTTTCGACATCAGGCGGTCGCCCCGGTCCTGCAGCTGGATCACGACCAATGGCTCCTGGAATTGTTTCACGGCCCAACACTGGCCTTTAAGGATTTCGCCCTCCAACTGCTGGGGCGGCTGCTCGACCACGTGCTGACCCTACGCGGTGAAAAGGTTGTGATTATGGGCGCAACATCCGGGGATACCGGGAGTGCAGCGATCGAAGGATGTCGGCATTGCGAGCACGTGGATATTTTCATTCTCTACCCCGACGGCCGGGTCTCCGACGTGCAGCGTCGACAAATGACCACGGTTGAGGGTGACAACGTCCACAACCTGGCGATTCGGGGTAACTTCGACGACTGTCAGGCGCTAGTAAAAGCTAGTTTTGTCGCTGACGCGTTCCTTCCAGAGGGCCGCTCTCTGGTCGCCGTCAACTCCATCAACTGGGCGCGCATTATGGCCCAGATCGTCTACTACTTTTACGCCGCTTTTGCGCTGGGTGGGCCGGACCGGCCGGTCAATTTCTCAGTGCCCACCGGCAACTTCGGCGATATCTATGCGGGGTATCTGGCGCATCGCATGGGTCTGCCGGTCAATAATCTGGTGATCGCGACTAATCGAAATGACGTGCTGCACCGCATGTTGATCACAGGCACCTACGCCCGGCAACCGATTGAGGCCTCACTGTCCCCGAGTATGGACATTTCGATCTCGTCCAACTTTGAGCGACTGTTGTTTGATCTCTATGACGGTGATGCCAGCCAAATTGCAAAGCTGATGGCTGATTTTTCCGAGGGCGAGATTAATCTGACGGATTCCGCACTCGCGCGAGCCCAAAAGCTCTTCACCAGCGCCAAGGTCTCTGACGAGGAAACCTGTGAGGAAATCCGCCTCGCATGGCAGAAAACTGGACAGCTTTTGGATCCCCATACTGCGATTGGCACCCGCGCGGCGCGGCTGTGCGCGCGCGACGGCGAGGGCCCTATGGTGACTCTGTCCACTGCTCACCCCGCTAAATTCCCGGCAGCTGTAGCGCGGGCAGAAACAGGTCAAACCCCCGTACTGCCAGATCATCTGGTCGATCTTTTCGATCGCGAGGAGCGGTTTAATACTATGGACAATGATATCGCCGCGGTGCATGCTTTCATGACGGCGCAGTGTCGACGCTAAGCCCACCCACCATCCGTCGGCGCCAAGCCGACATTTCCTCTGCTCTCCAACACGCGGCGCTACCAGAAGTGCTGAAGCGGGTATATGCGAATCGGGGGATCATAGACCCCAGTGAATTGGTGCTCGGCCTCGATCAGTTGTTACCGCCGGCCAGTCTCAAGGGCGTGGCGGATGCCGCCGAGTTGTTGGCGGACGCCATAGAAGGTGAGGCCCGAGTACTTATTGTTGGCGACTTTGACGCGGATGGCGCCACCAGCTGCGCGATGGCGGTCTTGGTGCTGCAACACATGGGCCTCCGCGAGGTGGCGTATTTGGTCCCCAATCGCTTCGAGTTTGGTTACGGGCTGACACCCGAGATTGTCGAGATGGCGGCCGCGCAGATGCCGGATCTCATTGTCACGGTCGATAACGGTATTTCTAGCGTAGAGGGCGTGTCAGCGGCTCAGGCCTTGGGTATCAGCGTATTGATTACGGACCACCATCTGCCTGGGGATTCACTGCCCGCGGCAGATGTCATCGTCAACCCCAATCAGCGGGACTGTCGGTTTCCCAGTAAATCGCTTGCCGGCGTGGGGGTCATGTTTTACGTGTTGAGTGCTGTGCGCGCAGCGCTTCGCAACAGAGGCTGGTTTAGCGCCAAGGGCATCAAAGAGCCAAATCTCGGTGATGCGCTCGATCTGGTCGCGCTCGGCACTGTGGCTGACGTAGTGCCGCTCGATCGCAACAACCGGATTCTGGTCGCCGCAGGCTTGGCGCGCATTCGCAGTGGCCGTGCAAGGCCCGGCATCGAGGCGCTATTTGAAGTGGCAGGGCGTGACTACCGGCAGGCAAGTGCGAGTGACCTCGGCTTTATTGTTGGCCCCAGGCTAAATGCAGCGGGTCGTCTCGACGATATGTCGATCGGTATCGAGTGTTTGTTAGCAGAGTCCTCTGCGTCGGCGCGAGGCTTTGCCGAAAAACTACATCAGCTCAATCGCGAGCGGCGAGATATTGAGCAATCCATGCAGCAGGATGCACTGGCCCAGATGGAGTCCATCGATTTGGAGAACGATGGCTCACTGTTTGCTATGACGCTCTATGATCCTGCGTGGCACCAAGGCGTGATCGGTATTCTGGCTTCCCGAATTCGGGAGCGAGTGCATCGCCCGACGTTGGTGTTTGCTGACGCAGAGGAGGGCATGCTGAAGGGTTCAGGGCGATCAATTGTCGGTCTTCATCTCCGCGACGTGCTCGATCAGGTGGCGACCCGGCATCCTGGTTTGCTGACGAAGTTTGGCGGCCATGCGATGGCGGCCGGCCTAAGCTTGGCGAGGGGCGATCTGGATCGTTTTAGGCAGGCGCTCAACGACGCGGTGGCCGACTCTTTGGGTCATACTCCGCCTGAGAGAACCGAGGATAGTGACGGTGCGCTGGCCCCCGGCGACTTTGGACTCTTACTGGCAGAGCAGTTAGCGAGTGGAGGACCCTGGGGTCAGCACTTTCCAGAGCCACTGTTTGATGGGCAATTCTCTGTCCGCAGCCATCGCATTGTCGGTGAGAAACACCTCAAGCTCACCCTCGATGCCAACGGCACAGAAATCGAAGGCATCGCCTTCAACATCGATGTGTCGGAATGGCTGGCAGCACCTCTTGAGACGATACACGCTCTCTATCGCCTTGATGTGAATGAATATCGTGGTGAGCGCCGCGCGCAGTTGGTCATTCAGTCTTTTTGGCCCTGTTAGCGATCCCACAGCCCTTGAGGATATGGCGGTCCTGCACACAACCCGATAGACTCACGCCCCTCATTTCAATGGTTCTCTGGTGGGGACAAACAAACTTGGAAAACCCGTGGAAGTAGCGCCTCTTATTAATCAAATCAAAGATATCCGCGCACGTACTGACGTGCTCAGGGGGTATCTTTGACTACGCTGTTAAACAAGATCGGCTGAAAGAAGTCGAACTCGAACTGGCCGAACCCAGTGTCTGGGATGAACCCGAAAAAGCTCAGGCGTTGGGGCGCGAGCGGGCCTCTTTGGAGGCCGTTGTGACGACCATCGAAGTGTTGGATGCCGGCTGTGACGATGCCAGTGATTTACTGGATCTCGCCGTTGAGGAAGACGACGAAGACACCGCGCAATCCGTAGAGCAGGATCTGGCTGGGCTAGAGAGTGAGCTCGAGAAGCTCGAATTCCGCCGTATGTTTTCCGGTGAAACCGACCCCAACAACGCTTATCTCGATATTCAGGCGGGCTCAGGGGGCACCGAGGCCCAGGACTGGGCAGAGATGTTGCTGCGGATGTACCTCCGTTGGGGCGAAGACAAGGGGTTCAAAACGACGCTGGTTGAGGCCTCTGCAGGTGAAGTGGCGGGGCTCAAGAGTGCGACCATTCAGTTTGAAGGGGAATATGCCTTTGGTTGGTTGCGGACCGAGACGGGCGTGCATCGGCTGGTCCGCAAGTCTCCCTTTGACAGCGGCGGGCGGCGGCACACCTCCTTTGCCTCCATTTTTGTGTCGCCGGAAATTGACGACAATATCGAAATCGAAATCAATCCAGCGGATCTGAGAATCGATACGTATCGTTCCTCGGGTGCGGGCGGGCAGCATGTCAACACAACTGACTCAGCGGTCCGTATTACCCACGAACCCTCCGGGCTGGTCAGCAGTTGTCAAACGGAGCGCTCGCAGCATCAGAACCGCGATAACGCGATGAAGCAGCTCCGTGCGAAACTCTATGAGATGGAAATGCTCAAGCGAAACGCCGAGAAGCAGGCCATGGAAGACAGCAAGGCAGACATCGGTTGGGGAAGTCAGATAAGGTCATACGTATTGGACGATTCCCGAATCAAGGATCTCCGCACCGGGGTCGAAACCCGCAACACCCAGTCAGTGCTGGACGGCGCACTGGACCCTTTTATTCAGGCGTCCCTCAAGCAGGGCCTGTAAGGCAAGATTAAAGGAATACATACGTGGACGATCCACAGCAGCCTGAAGACGAAAATCGCTTGATAGCAGAGCGCCGCGCAAAGCTTGCAGCATTGCGTGAGTCGGGCCCCGCGTTTCCCAATGATTTCCGCCGCACGGCGCTGGCCGGTGATCTGCAGAGCGATTTTGAATCCCAGGACAAGGCCGAGCTAGAGGAAGCAGATCATCGATTCTCGGTGGCCGGTAGGCTGATCCGTAACCGCGGCGCCTTCCTGCTCATTCAAGATGGGTCGGGCACCATTCAGCTTTACCTCAATCGTGACACCCTCTCTGAAGAGGCCGTTCAGGCGATCAAAACCTGGGATCTGGGAGACATAGTCGCTGCATCTGGCCCCCTGCATCGCAGTGGCAAGGGCGATCTCTATATCAACATGGACGAGGGGCGCTTGTTGACCAAGGCTCTCAGACCCCTGCCTGATAAGTACCATGGTCTGGTCGATCAAGAGATGCGCTATCGCCAGCGTTATGTTGATCTGATCGTGAACCCAGAAGCGCGGGAGGTCTTTCGTATTCGTGCGGCGACAGTGCAATGTATCCGGCAGTTTCTGGTTGAGCGGCAGTTTGTTGAGGTTGAGACGCCGATGCTGCACCCCATTGCCGGTGGTGCCACAGCGAGACCCTTTATTACGCATCACAACACGCTAGACATGGAAATGTATCTCCGTGTGGCCCCGGAGCTCTATCTCAAGCGCCTGACCGTTGGCGGCCTGGAGAAAGTATTTGAGATCAACCGTAACTTCCGCAATGAAGGGCTTTCGACCCGGCATAACCCTGAGTTCACGATGCTGGAGTTCTACTGGGCGTATGCGGATTACCGTGACGCCATGGATCTTACAGAAGAGCTGATGCGAGAGCTTACGCAATCGGTGTTGGGCTCGACAGAAGTGGGTTATGGCGACGCTACCTTCCACTTTGATCGACCCTTTGAGCGAATGACCGTCGTGGAGGCCATACTCAAGCACAATCCCGACCTGACGAACGACGATATCGCTGAGCGAGACGCCGCCGCCGCGGTCGCCGAGCGATTAGGTATCAAAGTCGAGAAGAGCTGGGGCCTCGGCAAGATCCAAATCGAGATTTTTGAGGAGACGGCCGAGGCGCAGTTGCAGGAGCCAACCTTTATCACTGCGTACCCCACCGAGGTGTCGCCACTGGCTCGACGCAACGACGACGATCCTTTTGTGACAGATCGCTTCGAGTTTTTTGTCGGCGGACGCGAGCTGGCCAACGGTTTCAGTGAGCTCAACGACGCGGAGGATCAGGCGGATCGCTTTAAGGCGCAGGTCGCAGCTAAAGAAGCTGGGGACGATGAAGCGATGCACTTTGATCACGACTACATTCGCGCCCTCGAATATGGCCTGCCGCCAACGGCGGGCGAGGGGATTGGTATTGATCGGCTTGTCATGTTGCTGACCAATTCACCGTCTATTCGGGATGTGATTCTATTCCCTCATCTTCGGCACGAATAATCTGTCCACAGCGCTGGTCCGGCCGCGTTGCGTGGTGCTATGCTCCTGCAAACCGACAGGGGCTCGCATCGTGGTGAATCACCAGCGTCTCGTTCATCTCCTTTTCCTTGCTGCGTTGTTGCTGCTCTCCGGCTGCAGCTTGCAGCCCTCAGATGCTGTGTCAGGCGGTGACCAGAGCGGGTCGGATCAGAGCGCTACGGGTGAACCGGAAGCGGGTCTATGCGAGTGCCCCAGCGACTCTCCTTCAGATGACTTTATGCTCGGTCTTCAGGCGCTCTCCCAGGGCGATTACGCGGCTGCTGGGCAGCACTTTGAGAAGCATGCCCTTAGCGGTGGTGAGCAGGCGCCCGGAGAAGCGGCTGCTGGGCAGGCACTAACGGACACTCTATCTGAATACCCAATCGGGGAAGACTCATCCACAGCGGACGAGGTCACCGATCGGGCGATGCTGATTGATCTGGTGCTGGTGTTGATTGCTGGGCTCGAGCAGAAGGTAGCGGAGCTGAGCGCGGAGAACGCGGCACTGGCGGTCGATTTAGAGAAGCGTGAGGAGGCGCTCAAGCGCCTGCGGGAACTGACGTTGGGTCAGCCGGAAGCGTAACCTGGAACAGAGACCCTTGATCGGGTTGGCTCTGTAACGTAATTCTGCCTCCGAGCATCGCGCAAAACTCCCTCACGATAGCGAGACCTAGACCGGTGCCCCCATACTTCAAACCGGTGTTTGATTCAGCCTGAGTGAAGGCCTCAAATACCCGGTCCTGTTGAGCCTGTGTCATGCCAATACCGGTATCTGCGACCGAAACGATCAATGCGACCTCGCTCATTCGAGCTGATACGGTGATCTCGCCGTCTTTGGTGAACTTACAGGCATTGGAAAACAAATTGGTGACAATTTGCTGCAGCTTGCCTCGATCGCTGTTTATGTCGCGCATGCTGTCCTTGTCGATATCCAGTGTCAGGCGGTTATTGTTTTGAAGAAGCAAGGGCGACAGGGCATCACACACTTGCACCAGAAGACCAGCAGGGCTGAAGATCTCACGGCTGACCTGCATCTTGCCGGTCTCGATTTTTGACAAGTCTAGAATGTCGTTGATCAGCGTGAGCAGCTGCTTGCCTGAGAAGATGATCGTCGCGAGGTCATGATGAAATTGCTCGCGATCGATTTGCTCCCCATCTCCCAGTTCATCTTGAAGCATCTCTGAGTAACCAATGATGGCATTGAGCGGCGTTCTCAGTTCGTGGCTGACGTTAGCGAGGAACATACTTTTTGCCGCATTGGCAGAGTCGGCGTCGGCACGCGCCGTATTCATCTCCTCAATCGCTGTCTGCAACTTGGTCGACATTTCGTTGAAGGTCCGGGCCAGATCACCGATTTCTCCTGAGTCTCGCTGTTCATCGATGCGATAGGTAAGGTCTCCTGAGCCGAAGCGCTCCACGCCACGTTTCATGCGTGTTAGTGAGGCATTGGTGCTGCGAATCATGGCAAAAACCAATGCTAGCGTAATGGCTATCGAGGCGATAAACCCGATTACTGTAATCTGATCCGTGAGGGTGATCGTGGCGTCAATGGCATTGGCGCGCTGAACCGCAACAAAAGACTGCCGCTGATCGAGTTCCTGCAGGCGCTGCTGCGTGTCGTTGTAGGACAGGGCTGACTCAACGTCTGGTAGCAGTGTCGCCTCGTTGTAGCCTTTATAAAATTGGTGCCATTCCTCGATGAGCGCGGTGATGCTGTCGTGAAGACGCCGGTAGTGCGCCTCCAGATCCTCACCCCCGAAACCGCCCAATTGTCTGAGGCGCTCGCCGATGATTTCCAGGTCCGCAACTGCCTGATCCAAGGCGGCGGCATCCAGCGGCTCCTCAGTGGTCTCTCTCAGGGTCGCCAGCACCAAGACCTGCTGGCGCTTGTTTTGCAGATTCTGTTCCAGCTCTGCTGTCAGCTGCGCTGCCGTGACGGCCTCCTGATACGCAATCAAGCTCTCGTTTCGCGCAAAGCTACCCCACAGGGATGTCCCGACGTTGATGGCGAACAGGATTAGAATAGCGCCCGAAAACAGATACAGGCGGCCGCGAAGGCTGAGCCGCGGGCTCAGTTGTGTAACGGCTTCAGTGGCGAGCATCGAATTGCGCCGCGATCTTTGTCAGTAGATTGGGAAAGTCGACCGGCTTAGTCGCGTAGTCGCTGCATCCCGCTTCAAGCGCACGATGTTTGTCTTCTTCCATGGCATGCGCGGTCAGCGCAATGATGGGGATTTTGGCAATCGATGCGTCCTGTTGCGCTTCCCGGCATGCAGTCCAACCGTCCTTGATGGGCAGGTTCATATCCATCAGTACTACAGCCGGTTGCTGCTCGCGCATGGCGATGAGCGCGGCCTCGCCATCTCCAACAGTCACCACCTGGTAACCGGCGCGTTGCAGCCGGCGCAACAACATATCCCGGTTCATCTCATTGTCCTCAACCAGGAGAATGGGAGGTTCAGGCGCTGTCATGACTTCAAGCCGAATACTGGGTAGGCAAGGATGTGATCTTCGATGCCCTTGAAGATTAGCTCCCGTGGCTCGCCCAGCTCAAAAATATCTTGAGAAAATGCTCGGCGAGTGGCGTCGGAGATCAATATCTCGTCGTTATGGGTTTGCCCTTCGATCCGGGAGGTGACGTTCATGGCGTGACCTACGCAGCCATACTTGGTGCGCTGCTCCGAACCGATATTCCCTGCAATGACAGAGCCGGTATTGAGCGCAATGCGGTGCTGCAGTTCCGGGAGCCCCGCTTTTTTGTTGGCGGCGTTCACAGTAGCCATCGCTTCGCGCATGGCCAGCGCACAGCGGACGGCTCGCTCAGGGTCATTCTCTTGCCGCTTGGGCGCGCCGAACACGGCAAGAATCGCGTCACCGAGAAACTCATCGATGGTACCCTCATGATCGAAAATGATGCTGGTCATTTGCTCAAAGTAGCCATTGAGCAGCGCCACGACTTTGGGCGGTGGCAGGTGCTCCGCCAAGCTCGTGAACCCGCAAATATCAGACATCATGATGGTGACCTCTCGCAGGTCACCGCCGAGCTCCAGCCCCTCGGGCACTTCCAGCAATTGGGCAACGATGTCATCTGAGAGATAACGACCAAAGGTCTGTCGGATGAAACGCTCGTTGCGTTCCAGCTGGTGTCGGTAGTCCTCTTCTCGGTCGTGCCAGCGCTTGCGCTCGATACCCGCAGAGATGCGCGCCTGCAACAGCACCGGATTGAAGGGTTTCAGCAGGTAGTCGTCAGCCCCGGACTGGATACAGGCAACGATCTGGTCCATATCCTGACGGCCACTTATCATAATGACTGGTGTGGCTCGAAGACCGTCATGCTCTTTCATGCGCCGCAGCACCTCGGACCCGCCGATGCCGGGCATCATGAGATCCAGCAGCACAACATCCACCCCGCGTGTTTCCAGAAGCTCCAGCGCCTCCTCGCCAGATTCAGCGGAGATGACGGTGTGTCCTGCCCGTGACAGAAGCCTGCTAATCAGCTCGCGGTTCTCCGGCATGTCGTCTACCGCAAGAATGACCCCAGGCGCCTCAGTCTTGGTAACCGATGACTCGTCGGTAGTGGGCAACTCCAGCGTCACCTGCGTGCTGTCTAACGCGGATAAAACAGCGGGCAGGGTCTCTTTGAGTGCGGGGTGTAACAGCGCGATATCCTCGTACAGCATTTCAGCGTAGCCCCTGATCGCCCCGATCAGGTTCAGCAGATCGTGATTCATATAGCTGGAGGGCGATGCCAGTAATTCGCGGATTCGCTCAAGGCCCTCCTGCAAGGCTTCGACGTCGCTGTCCATGGGGGCTTGGATCGTCACCGTAGGCCGCGCCGCGGCGGCCAACAGGGGCTCGGCGGACGCCAAAATCCGGCCGGCCCATTGATCTGGTTGGTTTGTCTCTGCCGCCAAAGGGGTTGCCTCGTTAGCCCTCGCCCAAAGTATACCGATGAACGTTTGATTGCGCGGCATAGTCGCCTTTGGGGATAGGCGACACGCGGTTCATGGGGTAGTATCGCACCAACTTGGGGAGAAAATGAGGCACACCACTTATGCTAGATCAAGTGGAAATATTTCACGGCCTGTCGGACGAAGAGCTGAAGGCCCTGGAGGGCAGCAGCACTACCCGGGCATTCCCCAAGAACACCGTCGTGATTCACGAAAACGACCCCGCCGATTCACTATTTGTCATCGAATCAGGCAAGGTCAAGGTCTACTGCAGCGACAAAAATGGCAAGGAATTCATTATGAATACTCTAGGGCCGGGAGACTACTTTGGTGAATTGGCACTGCTTGATGACTCGACTCGCTCCGCGTCGGTGCGCACAGTCGAAAAGTCTGAATTCCGGATCGTGATGAAAGAGGATTTTTCTGGCGTGCTGAAGGATCATCCGGGCATCACCCAGCAGTTGATCAGCAATCTTGCCGGCCGCGTGCGCAAGCTTACAGCAGATGTCAAAAGTCTAGCGTTGCAGGATGTCTATGGTCGCGTTGCCAATGTGCTGATGGATTTGGCGGAAGAGCGTGGTGACGGGACGTTGTTCATTCCAGAGAAATTGACACAGCAGGATATTGCCGACCGTGTTGGCGCCTCGCGGGAGATGGTAGCGCGTATTCTGAAGGATCTGACGATCGGCGAGTATATTCGCTTCGAAGGTCGCCACATCGTGATTAACACCCGGTTGCCCGCGAAGTATTGATCAGCCTTGGGGGTGCCCCGTTACGGTAGTTGCGAGCTCTCCTGACCCCAATTTCACGCGGAGCGCATCGCCAGTTTTTGCCTGCTTTGCCCGCCTAATTACCGCCCCATTCTCGCCCGTAACAATCGCATAGCCTCTACTCAAGGTCTGCTCGGGACCCAATGATGCCAGCAGCTTTTGCTGATGTGCCACTTTTGCGTGTATGTCTCGAAGCCGTTTCTGGATGCGTTGCTGCAGCTGTTGTTTGAGTTGTTGGGCTTGCAACTGATGTCGCGCCAACCGCTGTCGCGGGTGTTGCGTGGCCAGACGGGTAAGCAATTGTCGTACTTCAGATTTCCGGTAACCGATGTGGCGTTCGGTAGCGCGCTGCAGGTTGGTGACGAGGCTCGTCAAGCTGTTGCGCTGTCGGCTCAGTGCGTGGCCGGGATGACGTATTCGCTTGCCCAGTGATGTCAGTTGCTCGTTCAGGCGCTTGAATCGTCGTTGCAGCGACCGGCCAAGTGCGTCCCGCAGGTTGTCGAGGTGCAGGAGCAGTTCGTTCTGATCTGTCGAGATTAACTCGGCCGCTGCAGAGGGTGTTGCGGCACGAGCGTCAGCCACCAAATCCGCAATACTGAAATCGATTTCATGGCCGACAGCAGAGACTGTAGGGACTGTCGCCTTGAAAAGTGCGCGTGCGACCACCTCTTCGTTGAAAGCGTACAAATCCTCGAGCGAACCGCCACCCCGACCGACGATCAAGACATCAAGGGGCAGCTCGCCGCAATTGGCTAGGTGATCCGCCTGATGGATGGCGGCGGCAATCTGCTCGGCGGCGCCGTCCCCCTGCACCGGGACGGGGAAGACGTAGACGCGGGTGTGGGGGCTGCGCCGCTCGAGCACCGTGAGAATATCCTGCAACGCGGCACCGGTAGCCGACGTGATGATCCCCACACTAGCTGCGTCATCGGGTATTGGCCTCTTTTTGTCTGCTGCGAATAGGCCTTCGTCCGAGAGCTGTTTTTTGAGACGTTCAAAAGCCAGTTGTAGGGCGCCTGCGCCCGCGGGCTCGAGATGCTCACAAATTAGCTGAAACTCGCCGCGGCCCTCATACAACGAGACCTTTGCCCGAATCCGCACCGAATCACCCTGATTGGGACGGATTTTGACGCGACTGTTGGCGCGCCGAAACATGGCGCAGCGCACATGCGCGTCAGCGTCTTTCAGTGAGAAGTACCAGTGGCCGGAGCTCGCAGCCGTGAAATTACCGATCTCGCCCTCTACCCATACCCAGTCGAAATGACTCTCCAGCAGGCGCTTTGCCTCGCGGTTCAGGTCACTGACCGACAGTGAGGGCGGGCTATGTGATTCATAAGACATGCGCAACTAAAGCTGACTCTCGCTGGGTTGGGAGGGGCTTTGGACAGCGCCGACATTGTCGGCTTACAGGCCCGTCTGTATACTAGCGCGTTTGGGGAAACCCGATACGGCATATTGCTGTCTATTGGGCAACACGAGGCCAACATGCTCCGAATTGCACACGAAGGGCTCACTTTCGACGATGTGCTCCTCCTGCCCGGCTATTCCGAGATCACCGCCAAGGATGTCTCGCTGGTCACGCGCCTGACGCGCAATATTCCGCTCAATGTTCCACTGGTATCTGCGGCGATGGATACGGTCACCGAGGCGCGTCTGGCCATTGCGTTGGCCCAGGAAGGCGGCATCGGCATCATCCACAAGAACATGACCGTCCAAGACCAGGCCGAGGAAGTGCGCCGGGTCAAGAAATTTGAGAGCGGGGTGGTCAAGAACCCCATCACCATTGAGAGCACCGCGAGCATTGCACAGCTGATCGAGCTCACCCGCGCCAACGGCATTTCCGGCGTGCCGGTGATGGAGTCCGGCAACCTCGTTGGCATTGTGACGCGCCGGGATATCCGCTTCGAGACAGACACCGAACAGCCGGTTTCCGCGATCATGACCAAAAAGAAAAAACTGGTGACGGTGAAAGAGGGTGCGCCGCTTGAAGAGGTGCAGAGCCTGCTGCACGAGCATCGTATCGAAAAAATTCTCGTCGTGGACGACGGCTTCGGTCTTAAAGGCCTCATCACCGTGAAAGACTTCGACAAAGCGGAATCTTTCCCCCACGCATGTAAAGACGGCTTCGGGCAACTGCGGGTCGGCGCTTCTGTGGGTACCAGTCCTGACACCGATGAGCGGGTGGAGGCATTGATTCGCGCCGGGGTCGATGTCCTGGTGGTAGATACCGCCCATGGCCACTCAAAAAATGTGCTGGATCGGGTGAGCATGATTAAGGCCGCCTATCCCGATGTTGACGTGATAGGCGGCAATATCGCTACAGCCGAGGCCGCCGCGGCGCTACGAGACGTAGGAGCCGATGCCGTGAAAGTGGGTATCGGTCCCGGCTCGATCTGCACAACGCGCATCGTGACTGGGGTGGGTGTACCCCAGATCTCCGCTATTGCGGCGGTGTCCGAGGCACTCGCCGATTCGGGTGTGCCCGTCATTGCAGACGGTGGTATTCGTTTCTCCGGTGATCTGGCCAAGGCCCTGGCAGCGGGTGCCGATTCAGTGATGATGGGAGGCATGTTTGCGGGCACTGAAGAAGCACCGGGAGAAGTGGAGCTGTATCAGGGACGGACCTACAAGTCCTATCGGGGAATGGGGTCCATTGGTGCCATGGCACAAAGCCAGGGCTCATCCGACCGGTATTTCCAAGACTCGAGTGTGGGGGCTGAAAAGCTCGTGCCAGAGGGCATTGAGGGCAGGGTCCCCTACAAAGGACCGGTGTCTGCCATCGTTCATCAGTTGATGGGCGGAGTGCGCTCCGCGATGGGCTATGCGGGATGCGCCACGATGAGCGCAATGCGCACCGAGCCACAGTTTGTGCGCGTGACGTCTGCCGGAATGTCTGAATCCCACGTTCACGATGTATCGATTACCAAGGAAGCGCCCAATTACCCAGTTCGGTAACACCTCCATTCATTGCTGGCACTCAGAACGGTGTGCGGAGTCTAGAGCGTGACACAGGATATTCATCGTCATCGTCTGCTGATCCTTGACTTTGGTTCCCAATACACGCAGCTGATTGCACGCCGTATCCGCGAGGTCGGGGTCTACTGCGAGATTATTCCTTGGGATTCCCTCGATAACGAGATCGAGTCGTTTGCGCCCAACGGGATCATCCTGTCCGGCGGTCCGGAATCCGTCACCGCATCCGATTCTCCTCGAGCCCCTGAGGTGGTTTTCAATCTTGATGTGCCCATCCTCGGAATTTGCTATGGCATGCAAACCATGGCCGCGCAACTGGGCGGAGCCGTAGAGGGCTCGGACACCTCAGAGTTCGGCTATGCACAGATTCGGCGCACCGCTGACGGGGGCCTTTTTGCCGAGCTGGCCGACGGCACCGATGACAATGG
Source organism: Halieaceae bacterium (assembly GCA_902518075.1). The sequence goes on from CABYEX010000008.1 coordinate 39,524, forward strand.
GCAGCAGTTGTTAGACGTTTGGATGAGCCACGGTGACAAAGTGTCCCAGCTCCCTCCGGACTTTGAGCTGATTGCCGAAACCGATAGCTGCCCTATCGCCGGTATGGCGCATCGCGACAAACCTTGGTTTGGCATTCAGTTCCATCCTGAGGTTACCCATACCTTGAAAGGCGAGGAAATTTTCCGCCACTTCGTGTTGTCGATTTGCGGCTGCGATGCCTTATGGACCCCGGCCAACATTGTCGAGGACGCCATCGCTCGGGTGCGCGAGCAGGTGGGCGATGGCAAGGTGCTGCTTGGGCTGTCCGGTGGTGTCGATTCCTCGGTGGTTGCGGCGCTTCTACACCGCGCGATTGGCGATCAGCTCACTTGTGTGTTTGTCGATAACGGCCTGCTGCGCCTCAATGAGGGCGATCAGGTGATGGAGATGTTCGCCCAGAACATGGGCGTGAAGGTCATTCGTGCCGATGCTGAGGACCGCTTTCTGTCAAAGCTTCTAGGCATCGAGGATCCTGAGGCCAAGCGCAAGATCATCGGCAACACGTTTATCGATGTCTTCGATGAGGAGGCCGCAAAAATCGAAGGGGTGAAGTGGCTGGCCCAGGGTACGATCTATCCCGATGTCATTGAGTCAGCCGGCGCTAAAACCGGCAAGGCCCACGTGATCAAATCCCATCACAACGTCGGCGGTTTGCCCGAGGACATGGCGCTTGAACTGGTCGAGCCGCTAAGAGAGCTTTTCAAAGACGAGGTGCGGCGTATTGGCTTAGAGTTGGGGCTGCCGCGTGATATGGTGTTGCGCCATCCCTTCCCGGGACCGGGTCTGGGCGTGCGTATTCTCGGTGAAGTGAAAAAGGAGTATGCCGATCTGCTAAGGGGCGCCGACGCCATTTTTATTGAAGAGCTGCGTAACGCTGGCTGGTATAACCAAACTAGTCAGGCGTTCGCGGTTTTCCTGCCGGTGAAATCGGTCGGTGTGGTGGGGGATGGTCGACGCTACGAGTGGGTGATCGCTATTCGTGCTGTGCAGACAATTGACTTCATGACCGCCCGCTGGGCGCACTTACCCTATGAGCTCATGGAGACCGTCTCGAACCGCATCATCAACGAGATCTCTGGCATTTCTCGCGTGACCTATGATATTTCCGGCAAGCCGCCCGCCACGATTGAGTGGGAATAGTCATTCGCGTTCCTTATGGTGGATCATGGGTTATCGATCAAAGCGTCAATTCATACCTAAGGAATTTGTTGTTCCAAGCGAGCTGTCGACGGCGAATTTTAGGCTGCGCATGCTGTCGGTCGATGACGCAGAGAAAGACTTTGAGGCGGTGACCTCAAGCGCTGTGCGACTCAGCAAAGTATGGCCAGACAGTGGTTGGCCGGCTGGACTAACCCTCAGACAGAATCTCATCGATCTGGGATGGCACGAAAAAGAGTTCCAGAACCGAACTTCATTTGCCTACACGATGATGGCGCCTGACGAATCTCAGGTGCTTGGCTGCGTTTACTTTTACCCGACTGACAAAGCCGAATACGACGCCGAAGTGTTCTTATGGGTGCGGGAAAGCGAAGTTACGAACGAACTTGACGAGGAGCTTTTCGAGGTCGTACAACGCTGGCTAGCGTCGGACTGGCCCTTTGAAAACCCTGCGTATCCGGGCAGAACCATCAGCTGGGAGCACTGGGACGCACTGCCCATCAAATAAATTTGCTTTTACCTCGACTCCAGTCGTGCACATTACTGCTTCTCATCGAAAAGGCGCTTACTAAGCCCCCACCCAACCTGCATGAAAGCCGTAGGGCACTCTAAATGGCATGATTATCCTGGCGACAGGCCCTGCGGTGATATCTTGCGCATCGATAATCTGGCATTCACTCTGGTTTTCGGCCTCGTCATGGACGAAACACACTAGGTAACCGTCGTCCTCTGAGACACTGCCGATCTTGGGCGCAAAAACCGCCTCACCGCCATGGCGGTTGGGCCCGTAAAGACACTCGCTGGTGACGCCCGACTCGTTGTCGAACTTCATTACACCGTCGAAGGTGAAGGCGCGCTCGGTATTGAAGACGCCGGCGTAGACATACCGTGTTTTGTGGCAAGCGTAGTCATCGTTGACCCGTGTGAAGTCACAGGGCGTCCCACTCAGCGCGCCTTCGTTAACGTCACCGGTCACCAAGTTAATGCGCCACTCATATAGCCGGCCCTGGTTCTCTTGAAGGTTGTTGCCCTCGGAGGTGCCGGCGCCGGCGATATCAGCTGTGTTAGATCTTGAGGCTTGCAGCACCACCTCGTCACCGTCATCCCATGCATTCGCAGTGTGGATGACAACGCCCGTTTCGACATCAAACCACCGCACATCCTCATCGCAGCCATAGCGCGGCATGACACCGACGCGAGATCCATATTGCGGTTCAAAGTCGACGGCCGGCCCCCCGGCTATCGCGCGTCCAACGTCCAATGTGATCGGGAAATCGAGAAACACGGTGTATTTTTCTGTCGCGGCGAAATCGTGCATGAAGATGGACCGCGGGATCGTAATAGGGGAGGTGTGCACCAGATCGCCGTGTTGGTTGATCACCGAATAGCTCACGAAAGGCGCTTGAAAGGAGTAGCCGTAGGCAATCATTTCCCCGCTTTTTTTATCGATCTTAGGGTGAGCAGTGAAGGGATGGGTGAGCTTGCCGTCGAAATCGGTCGGACCTTTCGTGTCCAGATCGGGCAGGCCGATAACCGTCGGTTGAGAGGGCTCGTGTAAGGCATACAGCGTGTTGTTGTGGTACGCGAAAGCAGTATTCGCGAGGTTCTTTGAATTCGGAGCGCCCTCAGGAATTCGTGAAGGCGTGGGATCCATGAGGGATTTCATGCCTTTGTAAACCCAGTCACCGCGCTCTTGCTCTAGTTTGAAGCCCTCATTTTGGATGAAGCGGTTTCGGTAGCGGGCCTTACCGTCACGGAACTCGATAGCATGAATCATGCCGTCGCCGTCAAAGGTGTGATACGCCTCTTCGCTGAACACATGCACGGGGTTCGGTCCCACGCGAAGAAAGTGACCCTGTAGGTCGGTCGGTATGTTGCCGATCACCTTCATATCCTCGGTATCGCGTTCCTCGTGTACCGGACTGAAGTTGCCGTCGAGGAAAAAATTAGAGGAGGGCGCACCTGCTGTGATGGCTGTCATGCTGGGTTTTCCTTATTTTGGATTGCGGTTTGAAGTTGCAATAGGTCCGGGTGGATTCAGTATATCTTCAAATGGTCACTGGCTTGATATTGTCCTGCGTTGTTGTGTGGCCGGATGGCCAGACTTTGCGGAACCGCGATATGGTTAGAATTCAAGTCTTAACTGACACGAATCGAGCATAAGAATGAGCGCCAAGCAAAATCTATTTGCCATATGCCTTGTAGTTTTTATCTTCCACGCTTTTCCGCACTGGTTGGCAGCCCAGTCTCTGGGGAATTTGGCTCAATACCCCCCAGAGCGCATTGGGCTTACGATCACCACTGCAGAAAACGGGAGTCCGGAATTACAGCCTCAGGAGCTCAACCTGAACTCTGGCCAGTACTACCGCCTCACACTTGATTGTCCTGATGTGCGGGATGACCTCACGGGCTGGCGAATCGAAATGACGGAGTTTTTGAACAACGCACATTTGCGCTTAGTTACGGTAGGTGACATCGAAGTACATCTACAAGGCCTAAGCTTCAACGCCATTGAATGTGACGAGATCGGATCAGCACACATGAGCTTCGTGCCGATCAAGCCCGGTATCTATCCGCTATACGTTGGTAACGTGCCGCTCGCCGTCGGTAGACCGATCGGCGAATCAGGAGTGCAGGTGAAAGGCAATTATGTCTTTGGCGAAATTGTCGTCCGTTGACGACTTCAGACTTTAGATCCAGATCGCCTCACAGGTTTAGGTTGGCGTCTGGCTCCGCTCGATGGTGATGGCATCGGGCCGTGCGAAAAGATTTTTTGTGAACCTTTTTCATGGGTGAGCAGGTGCAGGACATCATGACCGAGCCTCGCACTAAAAACTAACCCCTGACGTGTCATGGCGTCGCGCCAAGGGTAGAATCGCGGCTTCAAAACTAACAGTTAGCAAGCCGATGTCTGATTGACTCCTAATGTTGTGCTCCATGAGGTGGAATGAGGTGCTGTAGGTTTGTTCCCTTATTGGTGTAGAGGCCTAAAAGATCGAGGATTATGAGTAATAACTTTAGAGTCGCTTCAATCTTTGCTGCCTTGGTTCTGTTATGGCTCGTATCGGGACTGTTCTCTGAGCCAGAGGCTCCAGTGCCGAATCTACTGGATGCGATGGCTTCGATGTCAGATTCGAGTTTGCCCTCCGTGGTAATAGAAGAAATACGCTCTGAATCCAAAACGAGGAAGCGGGTACTTCGAGGTAAAACAGTTAGTAAACAGACGGCTAGTGTCAGTACCGAAATCTCGGGCATCGTCGTGTCACGGCCGGTAGAGCGGGGCGCGCGAGTGGTAGAGGGGCAAGTGCTCTGCGAGATCGCCACCGATGACAGAGCGGCCTTGGTCACTGAGGCGCTTGCAACAGTTACGCACGCGGAGATTGAATACGACGGCGCGCTGTCGCTGCAAAGTGACAACCTGCTTGCCGAGGCTCAGGTGGCGCAAACCGCCGCCAGGCTCGAATCTGCTAGGGCTATTTTGCTGCGGAGAAAACTCGATTTGAGTCGCACAAAGGTGACGGCGCCGTTTTCTGGAGTGATTGAGACCCAGCCTTTGGTAGTGGGTGACCTGGCTCGTGTTGGAGATGTTTGTGCGACATTAATTAACCTCGATCCCATACTGGTCGAGGTTTCTGTGTCGGAGCGCGATGTGGGCGCATTGCGCGTGGGTGGATTCGCACACGCTCGCACGAGCACAGGTCAGTATCTGGAAGGCACGATCACTTTCGTTGGCAGTCAATCTGACGACGTTACCCGGACTTATCTGGCTGAGATAACCGCTCCGAATCCTAACTTTGAAATTAGAGCGGGACTCACAGCGGTGGTAGATCTGCCTGGCGAAGCCGTAATGGCTCATCGTATTTCGCCGTCTCTGTTCACACTCAATGATGCAGGTGCATTGGGTTTGAGAACGATCGATCGAGAAAATCGAGTTGAGTTCCATCCTGTCGCGATCCTTGAAGATTCACCAGGTGGGGCATGGGTGACAGGGCTGCCCGAGCGCGCCCGGCTGATCACGGTCGGTCACGAATTCGTAACGGAAGGCCAGATTGTGGACGCTCGAACTGCCGTAGCCGAAGAGGCTGGGGTGCCAAACCGATGATGGGATTCATCGATGCGGCGATTAGTCGATCACGTTCCACTCTAATGTTGATGTCTATGGTAGTCCTATGTGGACTTCTAGCTCGCGCCGCATTACCGATCGCTAACGATCCCCACATTGTGCTGCCTTACTTTTATATTGGTATCGCGCACGAGGGCATTTCTCCTGAGGATGGTGAGCGTCTGCTAATACAACCCGTTGAGGTCGAATTGCGAAAGGTTGAGGGGATCAAGGAGATCTCAGCGACAGCCTCTGAGGGTTATGTATCTCTAGGTGTTGAGTTTGAACCTGAAGTCGATTTGAACGTGGCCTTGCTCGATACGCGAGAGGCTGTGGATCGCGCAAAGTCCGAAATACCCGCGACCGCGGAAGAGCCTCTCGTCGAGGAACTGAATGTTGACGATTTTCCATTGCTGCAGATCAATCTGTTGTCCGAAGGTGCCAGTGAGAGACAAATGTATGACGCGACCCTCCTACTAAGGGACGCGATTGAGACGGTGCCGTCTGTCCTCAGCGCAGATATGCGAGGCACCCGCGAGGAGTTGCTGGAGGTTCTGATTGACCCTGAAGCGCTTGAGGCCTACAGGATTTCAAGCGAGGCACTGGCCGATACCCTTCAGCGAAACAACAGGCTGATTCCTGCGGGCAGCCTAGAGACGGGAAGTGGTCGGTTTGCGGTGAAAGTCCCTTCAGTGGTTGAGACCGCTTCCGACGTAATGGGTCTGCCTGTGCAAGTAAACGGTGACACCGTGGTGACCTTGGCCGACGTCGCTGAAATACGGCGAGGCTTCAAAGATCGTACGAGCTATGCGCGGTTTAACGGTCGGAGGGCAATGTACATTGAGGTCAAGAAGCGGCCCGA
>CABYEX010000009.1 GCA_902518075.1 Halieaceae bacterium
ACCACAAGACGCCCAAACTCATCTGATTCAACCCGAAAATTGATGCGAGTCAGGAGAAAGTCCCAGGAAACTCCCAGTCGTTCGAATTCGACCTGAGAGGCCAGACCAACGAGAACGTCGCTCTCATCAAACGCGTCCGACTCAAGCAGCGCAAGTTCTGCACGAAATGGTTCATTTAAATAAGAACGAAGCGTGAGCTCACCTAGCCCTAGGGCCCAGCTCTCACGAGGTATAATCGCCGAGGACAAAATACCAGCGGCTAAGATTGAAACTCTTTTCATGGGCACGTCGCCTTTACCGTCCTTTGGTTTGGCTTTAGCGGGGTCCTATCGCCACTCCTTGGCGCTTATCACACAGAAGCCCCAACATCACGAAACGCTTTGGAGATACTCTGACAACAATACCTCTGCGATCTGCACGCTGTTCAGGGCAGCCCCTTTTCGTACGTTGTCAGCCACCACCCAAAGATTCAAGCCTCTTGGATGTGAAATATCTGCACGAACCCTGCCTACGAATACCGGATCGGCGCCCGCGGCCTCGGTGACTGGCGTCGGATAACCTCCCGCCTCGCGGCGATCCAACAATGTCACCCCGTCCGCAGTTTCCAGAACTGCTCTCGCCTGCTCCACTGAGATCGACTCTCGAGTTTCAATGTGAACCGCCTCTGCGTGACCGAAGAAAACGGGCACTCTTACACAAGTCGGATTCACAAGAATGTCAGAGTCGCCCAGAATCTTTTGCGTCTCCCAGACCATCTTCATCTCTTCTCTCGTGTAGCCGTTATCCTGAAAAGTATCGATGTGGGGTATTGCATTGAATGCAATTTGCTTTGGGTAGACCTCAGGTTCCGGCGCCTTGCCATTCAGCAGTCGCGCGGTCTGCCCCGCCAACTCCTGAATCGCCGCCTTCCCGGTGCCGCTGACCGCCTGATAAGTCGCTACGTTAATTCTCTCAATGCCGACCGCGTCATAAAGTGGCTTTAGCGCCACCAACATGCCAATAGTTGAGCAATTCGGATTGGCGATGATGCCTCTCGACCCAAAGTCCGCAATGGCCTCTGGATTCACTTCAGGAATCACGAGAGGGACATCTTCATCGCGGCGAAAATGAGAAGTGTTGTCGATCACAACGCATCCTGCTGAGGCCGCAATCGGCGCATACTCGGCGCTGATATCGCCTCCAGCCGAGAACAATCCAATCGGCGTCTGAGAAAAATCAAATGTACTCAAGTCCTGCACCGTGTGATGCTTGCCGCGAAACTGCACAGACTTGCCGGCTGATCGGCTGGAGGCCAGTGGATACAGGGTATCGACCGGGAACCCGCGCGACTCGAGGATCTCTATCATTACCTCGCCGACCGCACCGGTTGCGCCCACCACTGCCACATTGACTGGCTTCATCATCATCTCCTTAATGGCCCTGCAGCGCTGCGACAACGGCATCACCCATCGCCCGCGTACCAATAGCGGCGGCGTGGTTACCATCAACAATCAAATCAGCCGTGCGATAACCCTGCGTCAGTACAGCGGCTACGGCGCCTTCAATAGCTGCCGCCGCCTCGGGCGCATTGAGTGAGTAGCGTAGCAACATGGCCGCCGACAGAATGGTTGCGAGCGGATTGGCACTGTCAGTGCCTGCTATATCAGGCGCGGAGCCATGCACCGGCTCATAAAGCCCTTTGGCCTCCGCGTTCAGGGATGCCGATGGCAACATACCGATCGATCCGGTCAACATGGCAGCAATATCGGAAAGAATGTCGCCAAAGAGATTTCCAGTCACGAGAACATCAAACTGCTTCGGCTCACGGACCAGCTGCATGGCTGCGTTATCGACATACATATGTGATAGCACCACGTCCGGGTAGTCTGTGCTCAGTGCCTCCATCGTCTCGCGCCACAGCATGGTCACTTCCAACACATTGGCCTTATCGACCGAACACAGACGACCACTGCGCTTTTGCGCCGCCTCAAAGGCCAAGCGGCCGATGCGGCGAATTTCCGTTTCATTGTAGCGGTCGGTATTGTGGCCTTCGCGGACGCCATCGGCGTTGGTGGTGATGCCACGTGGCTCGCCAAAGTAAATCCCGCCGGTCAACTCTCTGACAATAAGTACATCCAGACCCGCCACCAGTTCTGCCCGCAAACTGGAGGCCTCAGCCAAATCGGGGAACAACAACGCAGGCCGATGGTTACAGAATAAATCCAAGTCAGCGCGAATCGCCAATAGCCCTCGCTCTGGGCGGTCTGCCGCAGGCAGCGCGTCCCACTGAGGACCACCGACAGCGCCGAGCAAAATCGCGTCTGCATCTCGCGCCAGGGCACGAGTGGCATCGGGATAGGCCGCGCCCTCCTCGTCAATCGCAATGCCGCCCAGTCGTCTTTCGCTGAAACTGAGCTCCAGCGAAAACTGATCGTCAACGACTTCGAGCACCCGCCGCGCCTCACGGACAACCTCCGGGCCAATACCATCACCGGGCAGGAGCAGAATCTGGCTGCTCACAGAACAATGTCCTCAAACAGCCAGGGAAATCGCTCGCAGTGCTGCCCCTCAAAAGCCCGAATGGCATCCGCTCGCTCCAGCGTGATGCCAATGTCATCCAAACCCTTCAACAGACAGTCGCGGCGAAAAGCGTCGATCTCAAACGACCAAAGCGCACCGTGGGGCAAAAGAATCGTGCAAGCCTCGAGGTCAATCGTCAGGGTATAGCCCTCTTCAGCACGCAGGGCACTGAACAACGTATCAACCTGATCCGCGGGAAGCACTATTGGCAGGATGCCATTTTTGAGTGCATTCGAGCGAAAGATATCGGCAAAACTCGGGGCAATGACGGCACGAAAGCCGAAATCTTCCATCGCCCAGGCGGCATGCTCACGGCTCGAACCACAGCCAAAATTCTCCCGGGCAAGCAAGATCGAGGCGCCCTGATAGCAAGGCATATTCAACGGAAAATCGGGATTCAACGGCCGTGAACTGTTATCCGCGTCGGGCTGCCCCTCATCCAGATATCGGAGCTCATCAAATAAATTCGGACCGAACCCCGATCGCTTGATCGATTTGAGGAACTGCTTTGGAATCATGAGATCGGTATCGACGTTAGCGCGATCCATGGGTGCGACGAGCCCATTATGGACGGTAAATGATTTCATCAGCCGCCCTCCACTATAGAACCGGCTGATACTACCGGCACAAAGTGGCCCGCCACGGCGGCAGCCGCCGCCATGGCCGGGCTGACCAAATGCGTGCGTCCACCACTGCCTTGTCGGCCCTCAAAGTTGCGATTGGAGGTGCTGGCACAGCGCTCACCTGGAAGTAGGCGGTCGGCGTTCATCGCCAAACACATCGAGCAACCAGGCTCCCGCCACTCCATACCGGCCTCAATAAAAATACGATCCAGTCCCTCCGCCTCTGCCTGCGCCTTGACCAGTCCTGAGCCCGGCACCACCAGCGCCTTGCGGATAGAGCGCGCTACTTTCCGCCCCTCGAGTACCCGGGCAGCGGCTCTGAGATCTTCGATACGCGAATTGGTACACGAACCAATGAAAACCGCATCAGGCTTGATATCGGAGATCGCCATACCTTCTTCAAGCCCCATGTATTCCAGCGCTCTGGACAATCCGAGCCGAGCGGTTTCATCGGGCATATCCGCCATGGCGGGCACCCTTCCATTCACTGAAGCAACCATCTCGGGCGAAGTGCCCCAGGTCACGTGAGGCGCAATCGCGTCGCCATCGAGTGTGATGCTGCGATCAAAGACGGCACCCTCGTCACTGTGAAGCGTCCGCCACCAGGCCTCCGCCGCATCCCAATGCGCACCTTTAGGCGCGAGGGGTTTGTCCCGGAAATAATCCAGCGTTACCTCATCGACCGCCACCAAACCACAGCGAGCGCCAGCTTCTATGGCCATGTTGCAAAGCGTCATGCGACCTTCCATCGTCAGTTCGCGAATCGCCGAGCCGGTAAACTCCAGCGCGTAACCAGTGCCACCTGCCGTGCCGATCTCACCGATCACCGCCAGGGCGATATCTTTTGCAGTTGCGCCCTCAGACAGCCGGCCTGTGACCTCTACCCGGAAGTTCTTCATTTTTTGCTGAATCAAACACTGGGTGGCCATCACGTGCTCGACTTCCGACGTACCGATGCCTTGTGCCAGCGCGCCCGCGGCTCCATGGGTTGAGGTATGGGAGTCACCGCATACCACGGTCATACCAGGCAGTACCGCGCCCTGCTCGGGACCCATGACGTGGACAATCCCCTGCCGTACATCATTCAGCGGAATCTCAACCACGTCGAAGGCTTCGCAATTATCATCGAGGGTCTGTAGTTGGACGCGAGACACGGCGTCGGGTAGCGCGTCCAAGCCCGCCTCTCGCTCGCTCTTGAGTGTCGACACATTATGATCGGGCACCGCGAGGTTGGCGCTGCGGCGCCACAAGCCTCTGTTGGCAAGGGTGAGCCCCTCAAAAGCCTGAGGCGATGTCACCTCGTGCAACAGGTGACGATCGATATATATCAGCGCCGTGCCGTCGTCGCGCTCCTCGACCAGGTGAGCGTCCCAAAGTTTGTCGTATAGCGTTTTCGCCATGAACTATGATCCCGAAAAACAACGAACGCAGGTGCCGCCAACCAACAAAGGCATTTCAGCTGCCGCTGCGCCTAAAAAAGGCGCGGAGTATAGCACCGAAGTAAGGCCAATAAAGGCTTTGCGGCCGCTACCGCCGCCCGCCCCGCAGCCCAGAACCCATTGTCTGGGGAGGCTTTTTAGTCAGGCTGTCAGTTCTGGGTCAGGCGCCAGCAGGCATGAACGCGCTGATTACGAGAGAAATCTTCAGGGATTGAACCCTGCGTGAGGTCTTTCACCTGCCATGTCTGCTCTACCTTCGGGTCCAGTACAAATTTGCGATGGTTGGTGGAAAAGTACAGCACCCCTCCTTCGCTGAGACACGCCATCGCCAGCTCCAGCAGGGAGAGGTGATCCCGCTGCACGTCAAAGTCGGCCTGACCCTTGGAGTTGGAAAAAGAAGGGGGGTCCACCATGATCAGGTCGTAAGTACGCGTCTCCTCCGACAGCCAGTCCCTGACATCGGCACGGACGCCGCGGTGCTGGCGCTCCGATAAGCCATTTAGGGCCAGATTAGCGTTAAACCAGTCAAGATAGGTGGCGGAGCTGTCGACACTGGTACTGGTGGTCGCGCCCCCTAGAGCGGCATGCAGTGTGGCAACCCCGGTATAGCTGAACAAATTGAGGAAGTGCCCGCCACTGGCCTCCTTCCCCAGCCACGTTCGCAATGGCCGGTGGTCGAGAAATAGGCCGGTGTCCAGATAATCGTGCAAATTTACCAGCGCCTTGACCCTGCCCTCGCGGACAACAATCCGTTCCCGGGTAGTCTCGAGGCGCTGATACTGATCTGCCCCCCTCTGGCGCAGTCGCTGCTTGACCGCGATCTGATCGGTGGCAGCGACCTCAAAGACCTCGCGCGCGCCCTCCACCAGCTGTGCAAAACTCTCTGCCGCCTTTTGTTCGGGAATCTCTTTAGGCGCCGCATACTCGGCAATATGTAATCGCCCTTCGTACACGTCGATCGCCGCGGCATACTCCGGGATGTCCGCGTCGTACACCCGGTAACAGGTGACGTCTTCTCGTCTGAGCCAGGGCGTGAGACGCTTCAGGTTTTTTCGCAACCGGTTGGCGACCATCTGACCGCCCTGAGACAGCGTTCGGAGCGCAGTCGATTGCCCCTCAGACCTATGCTCTTCATCCTGCTGCAATGATCGGAATCGATTCTCAGGGCCAAGCTGAAACTGCAGACAGTGTAAATCGAGTCGCCCATTGTGAAAGCGATGACGCTTGTCCGCTCGCAGACCCACGGCCTTGCCTAGCGACAGCTCAGAGGTCAGCACCACGGCCAGCCAGTTATCGAACTCTTCGCTGATTCGCTCACCCAATGCGTTGTAGAGGTGCGGTAGCGCGTCCGCTTGCCCCATGCGCTCCCCCCAAGGCGGGTTAGTGACCAGCACGCCCCGAGAGAGATCTCGGTGCGTAGGCCGGGTAACTAAAGCGAGGTCTCTGCAGCGAATGCGCACTATATCCTCGAGGCCGAGACGCCCGATATTGTCTTGGCAACGCCGAACCGCTTGCATATCACCGTCGTAGCCCCTGATCTCTAGCTGCTTCGTCGGTATTGCCGCCGCACGCTCGTCTGCGTTGGCACGAACAGCGCGCCATTGGTCATCGTCATGACCCGCCCACCCGTGGAATCCGAAACGCTTCCGATTCAACCCCGGCGCACGGTCCAGCGCCATCAAAGCACCTTCCAGCAGAAGCGTGGCAGAACCGCACATCGGATCCAACAATGCCTCTCCCTGCTGGCTTCTCTCCGGCCAGCCCGCGGCCCAAAGTGCTGCTGCGGCAATATTTTCTCGGAGCGGCGCCACCCCCCCGTCGAGTCTATAACCGCGACGGTGAAGGCTATCGCCACTGAGATCGATTCCGAGCATAAGACGGCCTTTACTCAAGCGAGCAAAAATACGAATATCGGGCTGCTTCAGGTCGACCGAGGGGCGTCCCATGCCTTTCTCGCGGAACTGATCGACAATCGCGTCCTTGATGCGTTGCGCGCCGAACTGTGCGTTGCGCACATCCGGGCTACGCCCGGCAAAGTCGACCAACAGGGAACCGTTGGCTGCCAGGTGCGCTGTCCAGTCGATCTGCCGCGTCGCCTGGTAGAGCTCGTCACCGGACTTTGCCTCCGCCGCACCCAGCTGGAGGATGATCCGATTCGCCATGCGGCTCCAGAGGCAGGCCCGATACGCCAACCCCAGCCCACCTTCGAAGGAGACACCCACGGGCCGCTCCACAATCTGCTGAGCTCCCAGACCTTCTAGCTCTTTCGCCAAATAGACCCCGACGCCCGCGGGACAGGTCGCGAGAAATGCGTGGGTCACAGTGTCTAACCTCCGTTCTCTATCAAGTAAATATCGCGCAACAAGCCGCGCCAGGTGTCGTACTGTGCATCAAGGGTCCCCTCCAACCGGAATACTTGATCCTGTGTTCGAATCACAGTGGGCCGTGCCTCGCCATCAAAAGCCTCTGCTAAGTCAAACAGTGCCTGCTCCTGAATCCGAAATGACCGATAGGCCGCATACTCCGCCTGCATCCGCGTGAATTCAGTGTCACCCGCGCTGCCAGTGCGCGCCGCCGCGCGCCTCTGGTAGCGCTCCAGCCATTCAGTCTGCTCCAGCGCGGCCGCCCGCCAGAGACGATAGGTGGGGGCCACCCGGTCCGCCATATCAACGTACTGCTCATCAATAGTGTCGCAAAACAGGTGCTCCTGATTCCGGATGCGCTCGATGCGCGCCAGCATCGGGTCATCTATAGCGGGAAGCCGCATTACCTGCCAGCCAGCATCTGAGCGCTGAATCATTCCTAAGAATGCCTCGGGCGCCAGCGTCTCCGCGTAGGCGATGTCTGCCCCCTGAAGCAACGTGTATCGCTCATCATGATCTTTGCCCTGCCACACTGAGAGCAAACGGTTAGCCAAGGCGTTAAAGATGTTCTCTAGGCCATCGTCCCCCGAAGGCTGCTGACGATAGGCCACCGTGTATTCAAACCAGAGCGTGCCCATCGCATCTTTGACGGCCACATCGAGGACCAGATCACGTCCGTCAGACACCACAATAGCCGCCCGGATCGACACCGGCGTCAACGAGGAGGCCGCGGGCACAAGCCTTACAACGCCCCATTGATTGCTGCGAGCCAACGTCTCTCTCAATTCGCCCGCCAATAACTGCGACTCCATCCGGCGGACCGCAGCCAAAGGAGATCCATCCTCGTCAGATATGCCTGGGTCAAATAATTCTACGGCGATATCCAGAGGCGGCGTTATCGGAGACGCTGCGACGATTAACGGCTCGGGGGTATCCCACACTCTGGCGGCATCCTCCTGCGACTCAGCGAACGCCATCTCACTCGGCGGGCTAGCGCAACTGCCCAACATACAGAAACCGACCACCACGAGGAGTCGGGGCAACACTCGCCAATCATTCATAGGGCGCAGCCTGCTCAGTGGTACAGACGCGCCCGCGGGTGAGCGTCTCCGTGCACCGGTACCCCCTCTCCGTCGGGTCGTAGCGGGAGAAGATTTTGACCACTTCCATATCCCTGGCGATCCCGGGTGCGGTCAGCGCAGTGCGCTGAGACAAAGACAAACCATCTGCCGATCGCACGAACCGATGTTTGATCAGCAAGCCATCCGGCAGCAGCACCTGGAAATGTAGCTGGTGCCCATCCCACCAGCATTGCTCGGCACCGAGCAAACTGGGCACCGACTGTGCTCCCGCCAGCTCGCAACTCAGGGCAAAACTGTTCCCTCGCTCAATGCGCAGGCGCTGAACATCCTGATACACCTCCAGTAGTTCTGGCTCAGTAACCAGCTCAGCCATTTTGGCCACCGCCACCAGCGTATCCAAATCCCCCATTGGCGGGCCCTGATAACTCGCACCCCGCTCCGCCGCCTCTTGCCGGCGTCGAAGCTCTCGCTGAACCTCTCGAAAAGAAGCATTGAGTTGGGTTTGCACGCTATCGCTGCGGGCGTAATCCACCTCCCAGTGCCCCGATAGATCAGGGACCGGATTGTCATCATGTGAAGTCGGCATTTTAGCTGGCTCGATCGCGCAGCCGAACAAACAAAAGCCAAGGACGCAGAATGCGGCACCCCCCAATCGGTTTTTTAGTGCCGTCAGCACTCTCGCTGAGCGCTACCCCAGACGTTAAATCCCGCAACACGCGGCGTGCCGGGCAGGTACATCTGATCAAGCGCCTGGATACCAAAGCCTGCCTTGCTGATCCAATTCACAATCGGCCGATTCAGATTGCAGCCCCCCAGCAATCGCCTCCACATCGGATTGATGCGTGCTTGCCACCGCGCAACGGATTCATCAGGTGCTTCGCCGTGCTCGCAAAACACCAGTCTTCCTTCCGGCTTTAACACGCGACGTATTTCCTGCAGCGCCGCATGTCCGTCGGGGATGGTGCAAAGACTGAACGTCATCAGCACCGTGTCGAATGACTCGCTCGGCAGCGGCATGTCCTCTGCCGAACCTTGCACGAATTCGAGCGGCACCCCCAATTTCGAAGCTCTGTTTTGAGCCAGAGTCCAGCTGGTGGCGCAAGGGTCGATGCCCACCACTGCGTCGACCCGCTTGGCATCGTAATAAGGCAGGTTATGCCCCGCCCCCATCCCTATTTCCAACACCTTGCCTTGGGCCTGTGGCACCACTTTCTCGCGCTGCTTCAGGATCGGCTTGGTGCCGCAGGCACAGGTGACGAGCCTCGGTACTACCGTATCGCTATAGAATCCCATTGCGGATCTCCCCTGCGTACTGACAGTCTACACCGGCTCCATCGCTAATGCGGTCGCCTAGAATCCTATCTTTCGGTCGATTCAATTCATGCATTGTCATCGTGCAGACCACCGTGTGCGGCTCGCGCAGCAGCAGCCTGCTCCTCAAGTGCCGCACTGAGCGTGGCTTCCTGCTGCAAAGGATCCGGGGGCCGCTCTGACTCGGGATACGCGCCTGGATCAATACGACGCATCTCTTCCTCGATCCAGTCAGACACTTTTTCCATCAAGTCGGCGGCACTCTCGCCCGGAGACGGGGTGATCGGTGGGCCAAACGAAACGGCAACCGTGCCAGGTATAAAGGTAAAGCTCTTACGCGGCCAACATCGCGCTGACGCGACCGCAACCGGCACAATGCTCGCGCCGGTCGCAAGCGCGAGTCTGGCGGCACCGGTCTTGTAGACCCCCTTTGCTCCGCGCTCGGAGCGGGTGCCCTCAGGGAACATGATGACCCACTTGCCGCGGTCCATAAGCATTTCGCCCATCGAGGCGACTTTGCTCCATGCGTCGCCTCTGGCGCTTCGATCAATATGAATCATATTGAGGCAGGCCATCGCCCAGCCAAAGAACGGGATGTAAAGTAGTTCGCGTTTGAAGACATACGCCAAGGGATGAGGCATGCGACTGGCGAAGAAAAACGTTTCCCAGGTCGACTGATGTTTGGGACAGAGAATGATGCGCTGATTGTCCTCGGCCGCGGGTAGGCCCTGCTCGCCCTCGACCGCGTAGTGGATGCCGCCCACCAATCGGACCGCTTCCACCGCACCGCTTAACCAGGGTCGGGCCAGGTACCACCATCTCGCGTCCGGCCCCACAAACGGGGCAATCAGAATAATCGCCAGTGCAAAGGGAATAACCGTTACCGCCATCCAGAGAAACGCGAGCAATGAACGCAGGATTCCCATCAGTCGGTCCTCTGGCGCCGCCTGGTCTCGAGCATATCGGGGGTAAATCGGGGGGATGTTTGCATGAAATCGGGGCACCTCGAACCCTGTCGGGAGGCATTAAACCAGAAACCGCGGGGCATGGTCAGCCCATAGATTGGTGCGGTGGGGATCCCTCTTTATAATGTCGGACTTGGAGATTGCCCAATGAAAAAACCGCCTTCCAAGACTGATTTGCGCGAACGCCTGCAGCGGCAAACGGCGGCTTTTCTATCGTCTGGCGGTAAGGTGAAAGAATTTCGGGCCGGCGAAAGCGCTTACGATCGCAGCGAGACCCCACCCCCCGCACCGCTATTTGAAACCCGCCGCGCGGAGCGCACACCGCTCACTGATGTGATCGCCGCACTGGATGCACGACGGGCGGCTAGGCGCGTCCGGACCAAGGTGGTTCGCCGACGGACCCCAAAAAGGCGCCGGCAGGTCGTCTACGATGATTTTGGCGAGCCCCTCAGGGTCGTCTGGGTAGAAGAATAGCTTCCGACCCAGTAATACCAACTAAGAAAGCCGCCGCCGTGCGGACATGAACTAGGGGTCCGCTGCCCGCGTACTGTAAGCACGTTCTTGCCCCGCTGGCACTCATGATGATCCTGACAGAAACCATCGAGGTACCGCGATCAGTAAAAAGCTGTTTTCGCTACGTCGCTGACTTCAGAACCACCGTTGAGTGGGATGCCACGGCGATTGAAGCGCACAAGCTCACATCAGGACCGGTTGATGAAGGCACCCAATTCTCCGTGCGCTGCAAGGCGGGACGTGGACACCTCGATCTGGCCTACGAAATAACGGAATTCACGCCTTGGCAGTGCTTGGCCCTTGAGGGTCGCGGGCGCTGGTTTAGCGTCAAGGATGTCATCACTTTCGAATCCCTCGGGGATGACCTGACGCGCATTCATTATGTCGCAGAATTCACCTTTCGGAGAGGCTTGCAGCGTCTGGCAAAACGGTTTGAACCAGGCTTCATAAAAATGGGCCGAGCGAGCTTAAAAGGCCTTGCCATAGCGCTGACGGACGACAATCCTCCGCCCGAGGCCTCACAGGACACAAAAAAAAGAGACCGTAAGCTCGCGACAGCGCTCACCTGTTTCACCCGTTATGGGTACCGCAGAGGGCAGAAAATCTGGCAGGCGATGACTGCCGATATAACCGGCAGGCATGTTGTGCTGACCGGCGCTAATGCCGGACTCGGGTTTTCGACCGCGGTGTCTTTACTAGAAGCCGGCGCAACACTGACCGCGGTCGTCCGCGACCCCGCCAAAGCCGCAGACATGCAACGAGCACTTAAAGCAGAGACGGGTCGGGAGGCCGATCATGTCGAACTCGCCGACTTGAGTTTGCTGGCGGAGGTCTCAAAGCTGTGTGAGCGACTGCATGCACGGGGCCAATCAATTGATGTGCTGATCAACAATGCAGGCGCCCTCTTTAACGACTACGCACAAACAGAAGAAGGCATTGAGCGCAGCGCGGCTCTACTCCTACTCTCGCCCTGGAAGCTCACCGAATCCCTGCTACCCCTGCTGAAAGACCACGCCCATCCGGCCCGGATCATTAACGTGGTCTCGGGAGGCATGTACACCCAAAAACTGCGTTGCGATGAACTGGTCATGACGTCTGATAAATACAACGGCAGCGTGGCCTACGCGCGCGCGAAGCGGGCGCTCACCGTGCTCACTGAACTCTGGGCTGAGGCATGGGCAGACCACAACATTGTGGTGAACAGTATGCATCCGGGCTGGGCCGATACACCGGGTGTGCAAACCGCACTCCCCGGGTTCCGTCGCGTGACAAAACGCGTACTGCGCTCACCTGCCGAGGGCGCCGACACGATTGTCTGGCTGGCCAGAGCCAGCGAGGTCGACCAAGTGAGCGGCAAGCTCTTTCTGGATCGTGAGCCACGGACCACACACCTGCGGCTCCGCACACAAGAGCGACCCGAAGAGAGAACTCGGCTCCTTGATTGGCTGACCGAGACCTACAGCACATTGCATTTGAGCGACAAGGGTTGAGCGCATCCATCTGAGCCGTTAGTGTCGACGGCAACTTTAGGCAGACGCAGCTCCGCATGGGACAGAACATGGATAGCGCAATCAAACACTTTGAGCCCCGATTTGAAGACGCGGCAATTGAAGACGCCATTCAGCGACTGACGCAAACGCGCTTCCCGGATGCCGAGACCGTGGAAGACTGGCAGCAAGGCGTGCCACTCAGTTATTGCCAGGAACTGGTGCGCTACTGGCGCGAGGAATACGACTGGCAACGCGTCCCGTCGCTGCTGAATCAGTACGACAACTTCATCACTGAAATTGACGGGATCAAGATCCACTTCCTCCACATCCGGAGTCCTCACACCCAAGCGCAACCCCTGCTCATTACCCATGGCTGGCCTGGGTCGGTGCTCGAGTTTCTGGACATCATCGGGCCACTCAGCGACCCCACACAACACGGAGGTGACGCAACAGATGCCTTCCATTTGGTGATGCCCAGCCTACCCGGCTTTGGCTTCTCCGATCAGCCTACGTCTCCCGGAGTCGGGGTAGACCGCATTGCCGCGCTCTGGGATCAATTGATGCGCCGACTGGGCTACGAGCGCTACATTGCCCAAGGGGGTGACTGGGGCTCACTGGTAACTCACGCGGTGTTATTGCATCCAGAGACTCACTGCCTCGCCGGTCACATCAATTTACCGATGGTCGTGCCGGACGAGCACACCATGAGCGGTAGCGACCCTGCCGAGCAGCCTACACTGGCCGCCGCAATGCACTATCAGGATCATGAGTCGGGCTACTCTAAACAGCAAAGCACACGCCCACAAACACTCGCATATAGCCTGGCAGACTCACCCGCCGGCCAAATGGCTTGGATCGTCGAAAAATACGCGACCTGGACGGACTGTGTGCGGGACGGCATACGCCATCCGGAGAACGCCATAGAGAGAAATGTGCTGCTCGACATTGTCACCCAATACTGGATGACCAACACCGGGGGCAGCAGCGCAAGGCTCTATTGGGAGAGCTTCACCGAGGGGGACTATCGCCCTGTCGAGCTGCCCATCGGGCTGTCGATATTTCCCAAGGAGCTGTTTGTGTGTACCGAGCGCCTGGCACGGACACGCTACCAGCAACTAGTGCTGTTCAACGACCAACATGAGGCAGGCGGCCACTTCGCATCTTTGGAGCAACCCCAGGCGCTGATCAGTGACATCCGCGCATGGCGGGCCACCCTACAGGAGCAGGAGCTGATTTGACATGGCTGCGGCAAACAGCCCTGATGACATAAGTTCTCAGGAAGCAACCTACTGGCAGGCCCGACAACGGCTCGCCAGTGCAACACGGGCACTTAACGAGAAACTGGTCAGCACTGATATCGATCCGGAACTGGCCGCCGCGCTGACAGAAAAAATTGAGAGCCTCACGTCGAGACTGAGCCAAGCCCAGCAAGTTACCGGCCTGATCGATATGGCGAAACGCGGCCAGCGCGGCACTATTGACGATGTGATGGGCGAGCTAGTCAGCGTAGGCGGTAGAAGCCACCCCTGCTCGCCGGAATTACGCTGGCAAGAAGCGTCGAACCGGATAACGGGGGCGGTGAAGTTCAGCCAAGCCTTTGAAGGGCCGCCCGGTCACGTTCACGGCGGCTGGGTAGCGGGTGTTCTTGATCACCTGATGGGCATGACCCACGTGCGTACAGGCCACCCTAGCATGACGAGAGGACTCTCTGTCAGATACTTCAAACCTACGCCGCTTAATCAGGTGATTGAGGTCAGCGCCGAAGCAACTGAGCTCGACCACAAACGCACCAAGGTGAAGGCGGCCATGCGCTGTGGGGAGACCACCACCGCCACCGCAGAAGCCATGTTCGTTCGGGTCGACAGGACGCAATTCGGGTTCGACAGCCCCTAAACCTCTATAGCCTGGCATAAACCGTGGCACCGTCAATCACGGTACGATCGACTTTGATGCCACGAATATCCTCAGCCGTCAGCGGGTTCTCTGAGAGCACCACTAGATCAGCACGCTTACCGGGCTCAATAGAGCCAATCTCGTCATCCATAAAGACTTGCCACGCTGCATCAATCGTCACGGCGCGGAGAGCCGGCATGCGCCCAATGCGCTGCGCCGGACCAATCACGACCCCGCTCGTACTCTCTCTTTCCACCTGACTCCATACTGCCTGCAACGGCAGCATCGGGGTCACCGGTGTATCCAGATGGGAGCTGAAGCGAACCCCCGCATCCAGCGCCCACCGCGCCGGGCTCATGTTAGCGGCCCGCTCCGGACCCATGAAGATGGCGGCGTGCCGATCACCCCAGTAGTAGGTATGGGCGGAAAAAAAGCTGGGCGTCACCCCGAGCTCCGCCATACGATCAATCTGATCCCTGCGCGTCATTTGCGCGTGGATAATCAATGGCCGGGCCTCTGGCCAGGGATGGGCAGCCATTGCCGCCTCGATCGCATCAAGACCATCGTTTATTGAGGCGTCGCCATTGCAATGAATAGCAACCGGAATGCGCTGTTCGTAAAGGGCTTTCACTTGACGGAACAGCTCGTCACGCGGCACTGAAGGATAGCCCCTGTATCTGGCGTCACCCTTATATGGCACATAGTAAGGCTCTGTGAGATAACCGGTATAGCCCTGAATACTGCCATCGGCGATGATCTTCACTCGCGGCACAGAAACCCTTGCTGCGGCGAAATCGGCGAGCGAGCGCTCTCCGCTGAGCAGGCTCTCGCCCACCTCCTCAAACAGCGGAAACAGGGCAACGCGCTGGGAGAACTGATTCAGGCCACTCAAAAATCCCAGAAGCTCGGCGACCGCCGAGGGCATGCCACCTGCCGAGGCCGTCGTCACACCGACCGCCAGATATTCCCTTGCCGCCTGACTCGTCATCCTCAGGCCATCCATCACTCCAAGATCGAGTGTGTGGTCCCACACGGCGCGGGCGGCGGTCTCTTCCAACACGCCATTCGGCCGCCGTCCGTCAGCCGAAGCGGGATCACGCACGATGACGCCGCCCTCAGGATCCGGCGTTGACTCATCGATGCCCAATACCTCCAGCGCGGCACTGTTGGCCACCGCAAGATGGCCTGACACATGCACTACCGCAACGGGCCTGTCTCGGCTGACCCGGTCCAGGTCATCGCGGGTGGGGTGGCGCTTATCCCGCAACAGGGTGTCGTCATAGCCATGGCCGACAACCCAGCCGTCTGCGCGCTTCAATGCAAAATCACTGAGTCGCGCCACCACCTGTTCGATATTGGTAACGTCCCCAATAGGCGGACTGTTGAGGTCAACTGAGAACACGGTCTGCCCCGAGCCAGGGAAATGCCCGTGAGCGTCAACAAAGCCGGGCATGAGCGTCCTGCCGCGCAAATCAACCACTTGCGTATCATCAGTGGCCGTGGCCAGCATGGCTTCCGAGCCACCTACGGCGTCTATCACCCCGTCGCGCACGCTCACGGCTTCAGCGATGTGGTTCTCCGGATTCATGGTCAGGATCATGCCGTTAACATAGATTTCGTGTTGCGGCGCCACGAGGGGACGCGTGACGATCGCGAACAGTACAGCGAAACTGCAAACTAAAGCTAATAAAATCAATACATTTACGCGCAAATTCATAGAATTATTCTCATAATATTCTGTCGCTGCTCAGTAATGTGGAGGGGGTGGTTCATTGGTGTCTGTCGCCACCTCGTCAATGCGGGCGCTCTGGTTCTTAAGCTGCTGCTGCAGCCGGTCGATCTGGCGCTCCAAACGCAGTATGTGTTGCTGTTGCGTAGCCAAAGCGTCATCCAGCGTTTGCACAGCGTCCTCTACGAACGCGATCTGAGCCTCCAGCGCAGCTATGTCTCCCATTGACTTACCCCCCTCAAGCAAAGCACCTACGGGTGCTAGTATAAAGCGCGTGCAGCGTCTGAAGGGACGCCGCCACTCAGTAGTCACGCCATTGAGGAGATCCTTTTGGCCGGAACTCGCGACAGTCGACCTGTTTACAGCACCGACGGTGGCCGTTTATGCCCCCAATGCCAGCGCCAGCTACTCAAATGCGTCTGCGGCAGTGCCAGGCCCCTCGCAGCCGGCGATGGCGTGGTGCGCATCAGGCGAGAAACCAAAGGCCGGGGAGGCAAGGCCGTTACAGTCATCGCCGGGATTCCCGAGCATCCCGACACCGTCAAAACCCTCTGCAAGCAGCTCAAGAAACAGTGCGGCGTGGGCGGTGCGGTCAAAGGCGACACCATAGAGATTCAGGGGGAGCAGCGCGCCGTCTGTCAGGAACACCTAGAGAAGATGGGCTATCGGGTCAAACTCTCAGGAGGATGAATCGGCCATTCTCAGCAGGGTTTTCTGCCCCGTCTTGCGCGCACCGTAGTCTTTTACCGCTTCCACGCTTATCGCCTCTGCCAGACTCAGTCGTGAGGAGTAATGACTCGCAAAAGTGGTATCAATCTCATCGAGCACGCGCTGCTGCATCCTAGCCACAACCTCCGGTCCTGCCCGCTTCATAAACGGCGTCAACAGCCATCCGCTAACAGACCACACCCACCCATAGCCGCGGGTCAGCTCAGTCGCTCCCAGATCTAATTGACCATAGATATAAGCCTGCTTGGGCTCCTCAGAACCATATCTTGACCAGGGCCCGGTCTGTGCCGAGGCAATTTCCATCGCGGTAAGGATGCGATTAACGCCCCTACCTCCGCCGATAGCGTCGAAGGTGAGTGTAGCCCCGGTCGCCACCAGCGCTGCAATCAAATCCTTCATGAACGATTCCGCCTGACTGTTCAGTGCCCACTCCGCTCCCTTGGATTTTAGTAATGCGACCTGCTCTTCGGAGCGCACGATATTGACCAAGGGTACGTCGTCGGCCTGACACAATCGCAGCAACATTTGACCCAGATTCGACGCTGCAGCGGTGTGCACGATGGCCTGCTGACCTTCCATCAAGCGCGTCTCCATGAACCCCAAAGCGGTCATCGGGTTGACGAAGCACGAGGCCGCTTGCTCCGAAGAGATCTTCTCAGGGAAACCCATACACTGGGATGCGGGCAAACAGCGATGTCTAGCGTACATCTCGCCACCGAACATGCCAACGCGTTGCCCCATGAGCGCCTGCGCGGCATCACTTTTCCCCGCGGCAATAACGCGACCACTGCCTTCATTACCCACAGCCATCCAGTGACCGATTCTTGGCGCCATCGCGCGCATTGCGGCATCGGGCACATCCAGCAACACAGCGGGCTGCCCATCCCGCTCTGCCGCGCGCACGGTACTCAGGTCAGCAGCGCCGAACATCAAACCGAGATCCGATGGATTGATGGGTGCCGCCTCAATTTCAACCATCACCTCATTAGGACCCGGTTCGGGCAGCTCTATTTCAATTAGGGTGCACTCCACTGTGGCATTCTCGTGAACACAGGATTGCATTTGCATCGTCTTCATAAGTCTCTCCTGACCCGATTATTGTCACCGCATCCGGGCCCGACACGCGAGGTTAAAAAAATTACCTCATGACCCATCAATAGAGTGTCTCCCGCTCAGACGCGGTCAATAGGCTCGCCGGCCGTTCTGCCCTCGCCCGGTAAATCACGAGATACGCCAAGACGGCCTGAACATACTCGCGTGTCTCGCCGAAGGGTATCGAGTCGACCCACTGATCAACCGCCATCTCTCTCTGCGTCCAACGCACCACTCGGCTCGGACCCGCATTGTAGGCCGCGAGCGCCTTGACCCGATTACCTTCAAAGCGTGACAGCAAATTCACGTAGTAGGTCGCGCCAAGCGCGATGTTGGTCGAGGGGTCATAGAGCGAGCTGGCACCGCCATAGACTTCTTTGCGCGCCTTGGCGACGCTGCGCGCAGTGACCGGCATTAGCTGCATCAAGCCTCGCGCACCCACTTTCGAGCGCGCCCTTGGATAGAGCCCGCTCTCCCGTCGCGCCAACGACAAAAGCTCATACGGATCGACATGCAGCTCCTCAGCCACTGACTGGAAGATTTGCCAGTAACTTTGGGGAAAACGCAGATCAAGCCGATCCCAAGATGCACCTGCATTGGCGGCGTCTGTGGCCAAATCCGGCCATCCTCTCTCTAGCGCGACTTCTCCAAGACTCGCCCTCTCCGCTTCCCGCATCTGATTAAGAGTATGACGCCATTGCTCTTTGGCCTCGCGCCAATCACCTAATGCCATCAGCTCCTGTGCACGTCCTACCCCCAGACGAACCGGTGCGCTGAAGGCGGGCAACGGCGTGGCGGGCATGACCGCATTCAGTTGATAGTCAAGCGAGAGGCGATCCGCAGCCAGAAATCCGTGAAAGCTCCTCGCAGTCGCCAGACTCTCCCAGAGCGTCTCTGCGCCTCTTTCCCCGAGCGCATCAAGACTGCGTGCCGACCAATAGCGCCAGCGATCCTGGCCTCGAAGGCCGGACGATAGCCACTCTACGCCGTCAAGCACCGCCTGCCACTCACCGTTACCAATCGCCTTCCTCAGCCAGATGAGCGTCAGATTGTCGTCTCGCAGTGCTGCGACCTGCGCATCGACCCATTCGGACGGTGCCGGTGAACGCTCAGCGAACAAGCTGTGACGCGCGATGGCAGACGTCACCGTCTCCACATGAGCGTCGGTGAACGCGGCATCTTCCCGCACACTGCGAAAAGTTTGATACGCCCGCGAGGGACTCAGCTGAGCGAGGCGCACCACGCCGGCCACAAGGATGTCAGCGTGGCGGGCACTGCCCTGATAGTGGTCGCCCTTTACCCTTGAGGGTCGTCGAAAAACTGCCGCCAGCTCATCCAAATCCCGCTGCAGCGGCACACTGGCGAAGCGCTTGACGTAACGAATAAGGTGCCCGTTTTTGGCGTCAAACGCTTTCAGCGCCCGGGACCAGATAGTATCGTCACTAGGACCTCGCGATGCGATCCATCGGTCAAACAAGGGGTCACAGGCGTCATCCTGTGAAAAGCCAACATCCCAGAGCCGTTCCGCCCCTTGAAAAGCAGTGTCACGGTCACCGCTGGCCAGCTTTGCCCGATAGTAATAACACTGTAATTCGGGCATTGCCGGTGCGGCGTCCAGCACCCCCAGAAAAGACTGCCAGCGTCTGTCCTGTGCCTTGTGTCGGAGGTACGCCACCAAGAAACGGCTGGCTAAGGGCGTGCCCTTGGCCGAAGCCATAAACAGACGCGCCTCCTCAGCGGTAATGTCATGAAGCTTGCCCAGCTTGACTGAAAAGTCGAGATCTACCTCGAGCGGATAGTCCGTGAGCGCATCGCGCATCTCCTGATAGCGGTGCCCGGCACCGGAATCGAGTTCTGCGGCGGCTTTTTGATACAACGCACGCTCCTCGGCCCACTGCTCTGAGGACGGCAACCAATCGATCTCAGAGGCTGTCACCGCCGGCATGGCGACCGACAGCAGCGCACAAAAGAGACCGAGCAAGACAACAGCTGGGGCGGCGCCACACAGCGGCAATGAGGGTAACGACTTCACGGGCGCAAGAATGGTACGGAATGCTCTCCTTTTCAATCATAAACGGTTAGCATCTAGCAGAGCTCGTTTCATCGACTAACTCCATGCGATCAGAGGACATACGCCTTACCCAATACAGTCACGGCGCAGGATGCGGCTGCAAGATCGCACCTGACGTGCTGTCCCGCATTCTGGCAGAGGCGGACGGCGGAGCCCCCGCAAACGCTTTCCCGTCACTACTGGTGGGCCATCAGTCGAGAGACGATGCCGCAGCAGTAATCCTCGATGAGGATCGAGCGGTGCTCTCCACGACGGATTTTTTCATGCCGATCGTCGACGACCCCTATGACTTTGGTCGCATCGCCGCCACTAATGCCATATCAGACATCTACGCGATGGGTGGCACCCCTCAACTGGCTATCGCCATTCTGGGATGGCCAATCGAAAAGCTTGCACCCGAGATCGCAAATCAGGTAGTACAAGGTGGTCGGGATGTCTGCGCGCAGCTGGGCTTCCCGCTTGCTGGCGGGCACAGCATCGATGCTCCCGAACCCATTTTTGGCCTCGCCGTCACCGGCACCGTGGCGCGAGCGCACCTCAAACAGAATGATGCCGCTTGCGCTCACGATCTGTTGATACTGACCAAACCACTCGGGATTGGCATTCACACCACCGCAGAGAAACAGGGCAAATTGCAGGCGGCACATCGGGGCCTCGCGACTGAACTGATGTGTCAATCCAATCAAGTCGGCGCACTGTTGGCGAAGCTTCATGGTGTGCACGCACTGACTGATGTCACCGGATTTGGATTAGCAGGGCACCTGATGGAAATGTGCCGGGGAACAGGCCTCTCTGCCATCCTCGACCCTGCCGCTATCCCCGAGCTACCCGGTCTCGATGACTATATCGCCCAAGGCTGTGTGCCCGGTGGCACGCAGCGAAATTTTGACGCCCTGAAGAACGACCTTCCTACTCTCACACCTCGCGAATTAGCCGTATTGTGCGACCCTCAGACCAGCGGAGGCCTGCTGGTTGCTGTATCGCCAGACGCGCTTGGCGATGTGCAAAAGTTGCTAACCAAAGAGGCACTTCCAAGCGCTGTGCTGGGTTCACTGGCGCCGAATAAAAGTGGTGGTTCCATGATTCGACTCCAGGCCGAATGGCTGAGCTAGAAGATTTCGCATCTCTGCTACGAGATGACACGCCGCTCATCGACACGCGATCTCCAGTGGAATTTGCCAAGGGCAGCCTGCCAACCGCCATCAACCTGCCCCTCATGATGAACGACGAGAGAGAGGCGGTCGGCACCTGCTATAAAGAACACGGTCAGGACGCCGCGGTGCGGCTCGGACACGAGCTGGTCTCGGGAGACCGCAAAGCAGAGCGTGTCGAGGCATGGCAATCATTCGCATCGCAGCATCCCGAGGGAGCGCTGTTTTGTTTTAGAGGGGGCATGCGATCGGAGGTTGTCCAAAGATGGCTCACGGATGCGGGCGTTGATTACCCCCGAATTAAAGGGGGCTATAAGGCGATCCGGCGCTGGTTGAGTGAATCCACAGATCAGCTCATCGAGCAGACGCCGCTGCTGTTACTCGGGGGTCCCACTGGTGCCGCGAAAACTCGCATCCTCAGCGAGGGCAATAAAGGAGCACCCATCCCGGGTAGCGTAGACCTCGAAGGGTTGGCTAATCATCGCGGCTCAGCCTTTGGCCGCCGGGTGACTGAGCAACCCAGCCAAATCAGTTTTGAGCTGGCGTTTGGCGTCCAGTTGCTGAAGCACCAGCACGCCGGGTATGAAAGGCTTATTTTGGAAGACGAGAGCCGACTGATAGGTCGCTGCGCCCTGCCCCTATCCCTGCAGGCCGCGCGCCACGATGCAGACTGGATACAACTGGATGCCGGCTTTGATGCCCGTGTCGAGCACTCCTATAAGAACTATATTCTTCAGAATCTCGAGGATCTGATGACTCAGGATGCCGCCCGGGCCTTTGATCACTTTGCGACAGGGCTACTCGAGTCCCTTGAACGCATCCAAAAGCGGCTGGGCGGGCGGCGTTATGCAGAACTCAAAGCCATGATGCAAAACGCGCTCGTGGCACACGAGCGCGACAATCCCGAGGCACACAAAGTGTGGATCAGTGAGCTGCTGACCGGCTACTACGACCCCATGTATAAATACCAAATGAATAATCGAACCAAACCACCCCTATTCAGAGGTACCGAGAGCGAGGTGACCGAATACCTGCTAGAGGCCGGGGCCGTCTTGCTCGCCGATTGAGGGCGTCGCCGATTAGCGCCGAAGACACTTTAAGATAAACTTGAGCCCTCTCCCTGTAGTTAAACAGGATATAACTACCGCCTCCTAAGCGGTGATTCCAGGTTCGAGTCCTGGCGGGGAGGCCATCAAATACTCCCTACGCCACTGCCTACAACGCCCACCAAATCTATGATTAAACTCGTTTACTGCCTCAGAAAACGCGACGACATCGACCCCGACAGCTTCTATCGCTATTGGCTCGAGGAACATGGGCCGCTAGTGAAGTCCGTCGCCGCGGCAATCGGCGCGAGCCGCTACATACAGAGCCACACCATATTGCCCGAGCTCAACGAGCTCATGATCGAAAGCCGCGGCCTGCAAGCGCCCTATGATGGCGTGACCGAGGTATGGTGGGAGACCATGAGCGCGCTCGAGCAGGGCATGTCCTCAGCCGCTGGCGTTGAGGCGCAAGGGAAGCTCATAGAGGACGAAGCACGGTTTATCGATTTCAGCCGGTCACGGGTGTTCATGACAAAAGAGCATGAGATTTTTAGCTAACCGAACTGCGGGCTCCCAAGAAAGAGCAAGACATCCATAAGCCGTATGGGCGCGAAGACCCGCTAACCGTCGCAACCGCCGAGCAACGAGGCATCCGAAGTTGGCCTCAGACGGTATATAGAGCCTGACCACGCTCTCCAAGGCATCCTTGTCTCGGCCATGACTGACACATTGACACTCCATCATCTCGAGTATTCGCAGTCCTTCCGCGTCCTGTGGATGCTGGAGGAGCTGCAAGCTCCCTATGACTTGGTGGTTTATGACCGTGATGCGCGGACCATGGCGGCACCCGACGCCTACAAGGCGCTCTCCCCGTTGGGTACCGCCCCGGTCATGACATGCGGCGACTTGGCACTGGCTGAGAGCAGCGCAATTATGGAATTTATTCTCGACAAAACGCCGGGACAAAACCTGAGACCCGAGCCTGACTCACCGGACCGCACGCGCTATTTGTTTTGGTGGCACGCGGCACAGGGGTCCATGATGCCGCTGCAGCTGATGAAGACCGTCACCACGATTTCACAAAAACGCCTGCCCTTTTTCATGAAGCCCTTCGTCAAGCTCTACACGAAAGGGCTGGACGAGCTGTTCATTCAGCCGCGCCTGAACCGTATCCTGGCGATAGCGGAGAAAGATCTCTCCACTGCGCCCTGGTTCGGCGGCCAGCATCTGTCAGCGGCGGATTTTCTGATCGCATATAACATGATTGTTGGCGCGGAGCGCGACATTATTACCGACGCTGATCACCCGCGATGCATGGAGTGGGTCGGGCGGATGAAGGCACTACCGAGTTTTGCCCGGGCCACCGAGAGAGACGGTCGCGAGAGTATGGCGCTAAACTACTAAACTACTTGCTGATCAAGCACTTTTGCGACGCGAGTCGCATCGCAAATCTGAGAGATCACCCTCTCGCCAAAGGGTCAATGTCCTGCAGCTAAATATTTCGCCAGCGTCTCGTGGAAGTGACGAATACGCAGTTCCTGATAGCTCGCAGTGATCGCCTTTCGGCTTTTTGATGCCATCAGCCCGCGCTGAACCTCCGGTAAGTTACCGGCGTCCTGATCAAATAGCGCACCCAGTAACCCAAGGCCCTCCGCATCAGCGTACTTCTGGTGGTAGTCGAGCCGAATGGTTTTGGCATCCGCCGGTCTCGGTTGGTCGGCCGCAAATCCATCCAGCAAGTAAATGTCCATGATGCACCCATCGGGATTCATCCCATCCGGGCGATAGCGGTAGGTAATCTGGCTCTGGAAGCCACCCCACGGCGCAAAGTTGGGGAAAACCAGATAAAGAATGGAATCCATGGTCTCGGCATCGGTCACGGTTGCCAGCATTTCCGGGCTCATGAATGCAGCGAACTCGTCCCGGCGCACCGCGCCAATGGCCTGCCGCGACGTGATCGTATCTGCGTCCAGACCCGTCAGCTCTTGAGCCCGCTCAAAACCGCCCGGACCCGTCATCGCCTCGACCGACTCCTGCACGCTGTAACGATCGGCCTGCCCGGGGTTTGGGATACCCTGCGCGGTAATGGTGCGACTCAGGTGGTCACCAAACACGTCATACTGGGAATTATCGCCACCGGTAAACGACAGTATCTGGGGATGAGTCTGAATGGCGTGGTAAGACTCGATGAAGGCCTCCATCGCGATCTTCCAGTTGCAGGCTATCTTCTTCTCGACATGGAGCGACACGTAGCGGTCTTCAGGGGTCCAGCGCTGAAAATGCTCGGTCAGTACCGAGGCGTATTCTTCAAAGGGCGGCGCATCCAAGTCCATATTGATGAGTACCCAGCCACCCCAAGTGGTCACCTGCACTTCTGGTAGCGTCAGTTCTGCCAGCTGCGCCTGATCAAACTCCCAATCGCAGTAGGCCTCTTTGAAGCTGCCATCCAGATGCCAGCAGAAACCGTGGTAAGGGCATCGCAACTCCCGGCTGGTACCTTTGCCCGACTTGAGCGCGCGGCCCCGATGCAAGCAGGAGTTATGGAAGCCTTTCAGCTCCCCGGACTCGGCACGCACCAGCAATATCGAATACCGGGCAATGTCATAGACGTAGTAATCCCCTGCCTTCTGCAGCGCGGTCTCACGGCAGACCATCTGCCATACCCTGGGCCAAAGGTGCTCGACCTCTTTCTCAAATACCCCGCGGTCGGTCCAGACGTCAGTGGCAATAATGTCGTTGGCGATATTGGGCTGTGTATCGAGGCGTAAAGCGTTCGGAACGCTGACCGCCTCCTCATTCAGCAATTCCTGATAGCTAGGAAAAACAGGCTTGTTCATGGGTTACTCCACGGCACGCCAAATCGTTGGTTTCACGCCACTTTATCAAACGAAATGTGCAAATCCATCAAGCCACGCAACAGCACATTCGGGTGGTGCTTGAGCGAGTTTTTCCCTTCGACCAACGCCCAGTTATCGGTGCGTCGCAACAACGTCGTCATGGCAATCTGCAGTTCGGTTCTCGCCAGCTGCGCACCCAGACAAAAGTGAGTGCCCTGACCGAACGCCATATGGTTATCGGCATTCTCCCGATCGACCTGCATGGCGCCGGCGCAAGGAAAGACCGACTCGTCACGATTCCCCGCTGCAAAACGCACCATGAGGAACGAACCTTCGGGGATGGCCACGCCATCGATTTCCGTGTCCTGGGTCGCGCGCCGCCACATCCCTGAGGTTGGCGTCTCCAATCGCAGAATCTCCTCGACCGCGGTGGGTATCAGGTCGGGATTGGCCCGCAGTTTTGCCTGCTCCTCGGGGTTTTCAATCAGCAACACAACGCCGCCAGCGATCGCGTTAGTCGATGTCTCGTTTCCCGCGACCAATATCTGCTGAATCATGCCCAACGCCTCTGGCTTGGTCAGTAAACGGCCCTCATCAATCGTGTTGTTGGCGAGATCAGAAATGATGTTGTCTTCAGGATGATCTCGCATACGGTCAATAAGATCCGCGAAGTAATGCTGAAACTCCACAATGTCTTTAGCGTTCTGGATCTGTTGCTCCTCATCGGCGAGGCGGCCCAGCCTCGATGTGGAGGCGTCTGACCACTTCTTCAGCAAAGCGAGCTCGGAGCGCGGCACACCCAGCTGGTCTGCAATGACGTAAATGGGCAAGGGCACACAGAGACGGTTGAGCAAGTCCACTTCCCCGTCGTCAATCCACTCGCCAACCAACTGATCAGCAATGGCTTGGATATCACCGCGCATCCCCTCGATGCGTTTGTTGGAGAACACCTTGTTCACCAAATTGCGATAGACCCTATGCCTGGGAGGATCCTGGGTCAGCAGGGTTTCGACCATTTCATACCCCTGCTCATAAATGGCGTTAGCGTCCTGGTTGGAGGAGCCGGCATTCAGGAGCGCACTGAAGCTGCTCGAGAACCGGGCGGGGTCACGAATAATCTCCCGAATGTCGTTGTATCTCGTCACAACGAACACGTCGGTACCGGGCATTTGCCATACGGGGGCTTCATCCTGTAACTGCTGATACACACTGAACGGACACTCTTGGACTTCCGGACTGAAGAAATCCAGCTCTGCAAGATCAACACGGCTCATGACAGCGCCTCCTGTAAAATCAATTCTGCGGTGGGAAAAGCATCCTCGGGCAACGCTTGACGCTTCGCCTCAACAAACGCGGCAAAATCCCCCACCACTATCTGCCACACGAAATAGCGCTCTGCCCCCTCAATCTCCATAGCAAAGGGCGTAAAACCCATCGGCACATACGCAAAAGCTTCGCCTGCTACAGGGAAGAGATGCTCGCTCTGAAAAGTCCGCACCGCTTCACTCTGCGCCACCGGCACCATATCGAAAAACGCGACCGCGCGCTCCGTGATGGCCAGACGCCGCAGAAACTCGGCGGGGAAGAGCCCTCCGGTCCAGCGGGCATTGATCTCGGTCACGATCACCTCGTCGCCCGAGACGAAGTAGTCGACGCCGCAGTTAATGCCTTCCTCGGCGACATGACCGTGATTCCGCGCATAGGCCCCCACCTGCATCAACACTGCCTTGTGGGCCTCCGGCACCTCGAGCTCGGATGAAATGAAGTTGCCTACCCACTTTCCGCCGGCAAACAAAATTTGACGCACGTTACTGATACTGACGTCCTGCGG
Source organism: Halieaceae bacterium (assembly GCA_902518075.1). The sequence goes on from CABYEX010000009.1 coordinate 26,725, forward strand.
GGTGATCGTCAGATCCACCGTCATCTCCCGCCACTGACTGATGTCCAGTTTTTGCTGCAGCAGGATCTGTACATCGTCGTCGTATTCCACAATCTGATTTAGGCAATCAGCGACAGAATCCACTGCAAACACATTGCGGGACCCCGCGAGCCCCAACAACTTAACCATCACACCGTTCGGCAACTCCGAAAACATACGATCGGCCTCTCCTTCCCGAATCGCTCGCTTGGAATACACCTCGGTGCGGGGCACCGGCAGACCAGCTTGGGGCGCGTGCTCGGCAAAGTGCAGCTTGGAATTGACATTCCGACTCACCGCCAACGCCTCGGGGTCTTGATGTAACGGCTCGTTGCTCCCACTGATCATGTAGAGGTTGGTCAGATCAACCTCCGGCAGAGACTTGGCGACACTCTCGTAGTAGCCATCTAGGGGGTGGAACTGCCACTGACTGTCGGGCACCGAATCAAAGCCCATGCCGGCGAACATCTCACTGTAGTGACCCAGCATCGCGCGCCATGCCGGATCCGTGAATGGAGTGCCCAAGGCCACATAATCAGTGGTCTTACCCAGACCGACGAGAGCAACCTGTAACGCGCAGGTGAGCACCTGATTCTCCCGGTGATCAACCTGCTGTTTAGGCGTCAAACTGGACAGGTCGTGATGCAGAGAGCAGTCATCACCCGCCATCGCATACAAACTCGACGCAGACTGCTCAGGTATGAAACTTCCCACTTTCATGTTCTGGTCCCTGAATGGATATTGATTATTGTCGGAGCCCTATTTAAACATTTGCCAGGCTTAGTTGGCTCAGCCTGTTTTAAAAAGAGTTATCCCTTGTGAACGGGAGCAACCAAGATCTAATCCTCTGGAAATAGATCTGCCGTATGTCCCAACAAGGTCTCATCAAGATTCACCGGCGCGGTCAGATCACGGTCGTCGTAGCGAGTGTTACCAACCCGCGATGATACAGGATGAAGCGAGATCTCCAGCGTCGGCAATTCTTCGGATGATTGTGCGCTATTGAGCCACGCATCTAGGTGCTGCTCGTCCAGCAGCACGGGCTGTCTGTGGTGAATTTCGGCGAGTGGCTCGGTCGCGCCCTGAGTGACGACCGCACAGCCGATGCCAGGCTGATAGACGCCAGCCATATAGAATAAGTCTCCGCCACGGTGGTGGTACCAAGGTTGCTTTCTTGGCCCGATACGCTGCCACTCATACCAACCATCGGCGAGCAAAGCGCAACGGGTAAGATCGCAAAAAAGAGGCTTGGCGTCCAATGTCTCAAAACGCGCGTTAGTGACAAAACGACTGACGCCGGACCCCCCCAGAGGAATGCCCCAATGGGCTGACGCATGATCACTGGCGTCAGTTTTGATGACCACCTGAGATTGCGGTGCAATATTGAACCGGTCCGAGGTTTGCAGCCCCAGCTTTTCGACAGCGGGCTTGTTGGACACCAAGAGCGTGTAGCGCCCACACATTCTCAGACCGTCAATCCAGCGGCTTTCAGGGCCATTCCACCTAATACACGCTCATCTCCCGCGGCCAGCTGGAGCTGCTTCTTGAGCGCAACAAAGCCGCCTCCGGTGATCGTGTCCATCTGCAGACCGGCAGCATGATTTTCCGACAATCGTGGGATCAGCTCCTGCTCAAAGCACGTCTCGAACTCAGACAGCAATGGCAGCACCTCCACTTCAGAAAAACCTGAGCTCAAACCTCCGAGCGAGGCAGCCAACTGGTCAGCAACCCGAAAGCAGGTATTCATACCCATGCTCCGCGCAGGGTGCATCGCGTGACGGGCATCGCCAATGAGCACCAGTGCCCCCTCTCCCCGATAAGGTTCGCTTTGCTGGGAAACGGGGGGGTAAATCGCCCCAAAAGCCAGTGATTCGAATTCTATCCCTGGACACCATTCGGCGAGACGACGCAGCAGGGCCTGCTCCGACCCCGTCTTCCAGAAGCTAATGTCCTCGGAAGACACGGGAAAACCCACCTTGGTCGCGCCGCCGGTTCGCGGGATCAGCGAGACCATGCGCTCCTCTGCCAAATACACATCCAGCGTTCGCTCATGGCTAACTCCCGGCTGGCGACCGTACAGGACGGCGATCGGATACTGATAACGGTGTCGGTCCAGACCTATTTTCAGGCGACTGCGAACCGTCGATGCGGTCCCATCGGCAGCTACCAGTACCGTACACGTGGCGGAGGCCGACTGATTATCTGCCCGCCAGTCGACACGCCAACTTTCAGCTGCTCGCGTTAACGACCAGTCGGACAAACCCGTGATGTTTACGGCCCCCGCTTCCTCTGCGGTAGCCAGCAAAATATCGCCAATCTTTTCGTGGTTCAGGAACAAAAATGCGCCCGCGCAATCGTCGCGCCGAGGCACCGGCACGGTAACAATGTGAGCGCCCTCCGCATCAAACCACCGCGTTCCCGCTCGGCGCTCAGCACCCGCTTTCAGCAACCGATCCAGCACGCCCCAGCGGGACAACACGGGCTGCATTACCGGCTGTATATGATCGCCCCTGGCGGTATCCAATTGCCCGGAACGACGGTCCAAAACCAATACGCTCAACCCACTGCCCTTAAGGGCCGCAGCCAGAGCGCCGCCAGCGATGCCTGACCCGATGATGGCGATGTCAAAATGTTGCGAGGTCACTTCCACGTCCCACTGTCTGCATGAATGGATTTGCATAGACACCATACCCACACAGAGGCCGCTCAATCAAACCAGCGCCCGCGACAGCCGCGTGACACGGGCGATTACGCTACTGCGATTCCCTGCTGCCAAGCGGTGGTGTAATGTCGGTCGGAATGACCAGCGGCTGACTCCCTATGACCGGGGCCAAACCTCAACATCAACGATGGATCGTGCTCTGCGGGCTGTTTCTGGTTTACATGGCCTCAAACGGCGTCACCTTGCATACGCTCCCCCTCCTGTATCCCGAATTGATGGACAGCTTCGGCTGGCAGGCGAGCGAGGTAACGTTGCCTGCAACCGTATTCTTTGTCATCGGCGCCGTGACATCGCCACCAGCCGGGTGGCTTCTCGATCGCTATTCATCCCGCGCCATCATCGCGATTGGCAGCGCGCTTCTGACACTTGGATTAGCGGCCTACTCCGCAACAAATAGCCTCTGGCAACTCGTCGCCGTATACGCGCTGCTAGGCCTGGCTTTGTCGCTCTGCGGCCTCGTCTCCAACATGGTGATGCTGACAGGCTGGTTTGACTCGGGACGCGGCCGTGCCACGGGCATACTGCTGATGGCATCCAGCCTCGGCGGTGCGCTGTTTCCCCTCGCTGTCGGATCGGGTATTGAGCAACTAGGTTGGCGACAGACCGTGCTGCTGACAGGTGTCGGTGTAGGCTCGATGATGCTGGGCAGCGTCTGGTTATTACTCCGCGATGGGCAGCGCAAGACGCCAGCTTCACCATCCCCCGGACTTTCATCGAATGCGAAACAGCGTGTCATCCCAACCCTCTTGACGCGTCGTTTTGCCGCCATCGTCTTCGCCACCGGTAGCCTTTGGTTCATTATCATTGCGCTGACCCAGCATCAGTCCATTCACCTGGCGGGGGACGTCGGACTCGCAAGATCTTCTCTACCCACTGTATTCAGTCTGTTTTTTGGTTGCTCGGTGGTGGGTAAATTCTGCTTTGGTCTGCTGTCTGACCGCTTCGACCTTCATCGAGTCATGGCGACTGCGATACTGATGCTGGCGATCGCACTGATTGTTCTTAGCCAGATGACGGTTGACGCCAACGCGTTACTTTACGGCTACGCGGTGCTCGCGGGGCTCGGGTTCAGCGGCGCTTTCACCTGCATCCAGATTTTGATCGCGGCACATTACAGCGGACCACTGTATGGACGCATTCTAGCGACGATCGTCTTAATCGACACACTATGTGGCGCACTTGGCACGCAGACGATCGCCCGTGTCAGGGAGTGGCAGGGTGACTACACTGACGCCTTCATCGGCATGGCGATACTCGCTACGCTGAGCGCCATGATGGTACTTAGCCTGACGCGCACGACGGTGGGGTCAGAATTGCCCACGCAAGCTACAGATGCGCTTTCATGAGCCTGAGGAATCACTAATGGACAAGACACATCGCTCATTTGAAAGCAGGTCGGCAACGGCATAATGATCCGTGAACGATGACTTGTAATCGGTCATAAACTCCACCCCTTCTTCCCGAATACGTCGCCGCTGAAGCGCACTGCAAAAACGGCGCACGTCTTCCTCACTCTCAAGGATCAGGGGCGGCACCTCGGCAGTGGACCCGTCTGCATCTTTCGCAACCATAGTGAAGTAGCAGGTATTCGTATGTTTACTGGCACCCTCCTGTAAATTCTCAGCGACCACCTTGATCCCCACAACAAGCGATTTTTTACCTACATAATTGACGGATCCCATCAGCGATACCACCTCGCCCACCTCAACAGGCCGGAGAAACTGCACGTTGTCGACTGATACCGTGACGCAGTAATTGCCTGCGTGCTTGCTGGCGCAGACGTAGGCCAGCTTGTCCATCAATGACATCAGCGTGCCGCCGTGCACCTTGCCACCAAAGTTGGTGTAACTCGGCACCATCAGCTCGGTGATCACGCTTCGCGAATACGCAACGGGATGCCCTTTCATAGCAAAACTCCTCGACTCTGCACCCCTATACGTGTCAAAACACTCGGAAGATTAGCCTTCACAAACCGCTTTCTCCCGAGCATCAGCGTCCTCAGGCGCAAGCAGCTTGGGAGCTGAATCCATAGGGTCTAGAATCAATTGATCATCATTGGATTGCATACCCATGGGGGGTATACTGGGACCCGCATGGAATACCCCCTTGGGGTATCTCACGAATCAATCAGGAGATGTCTGAGTGAGAGACGAGACGCAGCAGAAAGCAGATGCCCGCCTAGCGCGCGTAGAGGGCCAGATCAGAGCCGTGCGCAGAATGGTGGCAGACGATCGCTACTGCATCGACGTGGTAAGACAGGTGCAAGCGGCTCGCTCTGCGTTGAGCAGTCTGGAAACATTGATTATCAATGACCACGTTGACACCTGCGTGCAACACGCCCTTGAAGCCGGCGAGACCGCTGAACGCAGGGAAAAGGTGACCGAGCTGGTCTCCATCCTCACAGGAAAGAAAAAGTGACACCAGTGCGGGCCGCGCTGCTGCTGACGCTGGGATGCCTGACATCCATAGCGACGCTCGCCCGCCCAGTCTCCTATACCGGAGGCTGGACCGTGATTGAAGAATCGGATCGACAATCAAGCGCGGTTTTAGCGCACTACACACCTGCACATCAATGGTCTGTGGGACCCCGGATTGAATTGAATCGAGATGACGATTTTGCACTGTATTCGGTTCACCCAACCTGGCTCGCCAAACGCTGGTTTGGGACTGACTATCAGGGAAACCTTTATTTTTTTGGTGGCGCAGGTGTCGCATCTGGCACCAACGGCAATCCGCTTGGCGACCGTATCGCCGGGTATGGCGGCGTGATGGCGGACTGGGAGACAAGGTCCATATTTGCGAGTTACCGGGCGCGCTATCTAGGCGCCTCGGATTTCGGTGAGCAATTCATGCAGGCCGCAAGAGTCGGCGTCGCCCCCTACGAGGGCGACACCGGGGATTTGCATACCTGGCTAATGCTGGAGATCGACCACCGGCCCTCTGATCCCGACTCAGTCACCGCCACGCCTTTAGTGCGCTTTTTCAAGGGACCACTGCTTGTCGAAGCCGGCTACAACCTGACTGTGAACCAACCGCTGTTTAATTTCACCTACCGTTTCTGAGGAGAAGCAAAACGATGAACTTACTGATAAAAATCATCCTCATGACCATCGCACTTTGCTTCTGCCTGCTTTCTAAGGCGCAGGAGCATCACGATAACGAAAATCATGCGACCCACGACATTTATGAACATCAAGATCACGCAGAGGCTGATTCAAGCCATGCTTCCCACAGTGGCCACGGCGCTAGTGACGGACCGGTTCTGACCCGCACCGAAGACATTGAATCTGCGCTGGCCGATGGCGGAGAACCCATCGTGGCAGACGTACTGGGTGTTGTCTGCGACTTCTGTGCGATGGCCATGAATAAGATCTTCAGCAAACGAGAGGAAGTCGCCGCAATCTACGTCGACCTCGATACCAAAGCGCTCAGCTTGGTGCTGGCGCCCGGCGCCTCCATGAGCGATCAGACGATTGCCGATCTTGCCATCGAGGCAGGATACCGGATCGCTGAGGTGCGGCGCGGTGATGCAGCACTGGGCAGCGCATCTTGAGAGGCGATTGGCGAGACAGCATTGCCCCATCGCTGGCGCTTTTCGGCAGCGCTTCAACGCTACTGTGCTGCGCACTACCCGCGCTGCTGATTTCGATTGGCGCCGGCGCCGTGATGGCGGGACTCACGGCGGCGATACCCGGCATCATGTGGCTGTCAGCTCACAAAGATATCCTGTTCGTCCTGTCAGGGGGACTGATGGCCGCCAGTACCCTACTATGGTGGCAACAGCGCCACGCGCCCTGCCCTGTGGACCCGATCAAAGCCGCGGCCTGTGCGCGGCTGCGCCGAATCAACATCTGGCTGTTACTAGGCGCCTGGGTGGTGTACGTGACCGGCCTGTTCTTCGCTTATATCTGGATAACCATATTCTATTGAGAAGTGCGGCGAACGCGAGTGTGGAGGAACAACCACAATCCCAGCACCGCGGTTGCCAGCGCGAGCAATGAAAAAACCCTGAGTAGCCACGTCCCTATCGTATCCCGATCCTCATAGCTCATGATGTGTAACGACCATAAGAAGTCCCACCATCGCCACGCGTCATGGCGCACCACGGTCACATCTCCAGACATCGCATCAACATAGGCGACCCGGTCAGGATCCTCCGCTCTCCACAATCGCCACAGCGGCAAGGGCGCTCCGCGATACTCACTGCCAGGGATGTCGGTGTCGATCCACTCAACCTGATCGGGCTTGATGACCGTTCTCTCATTACCAAGCGTCAACGCCAGCTCTGCTGTGAGCGCGGCGATGGGCAGACCCTGTTCGTCTAACCACTGCACTCCGTCATCTGTCTGCACACCGACTATGAGCTCGCCAGCAAGGCGCTCCTGGATAAAAACTTTGTTGGCCGATACCAACACAGCCGTTAACTTCGACAAGTCCAGCTGAGTCGGCGGGCTGCTCCGCTTGAACTGGTGGCCCCGCACATAATCGATATCAATGAATGCGAAATAAAGGCCGCTCAGGGTCCAGAGTAACAGCTGACACGACGTGACCAGCGCAACGAGGCGATGCCATCGCCTCAGCCGGCGCTGCTTTCGCAACGGATGGTTACCGGCGACCTCAGGCACTGCTGTTTTCACTGAGATATGGTGGGTATTGGATAGCAAATGCGCATGGGCAGCCCTTCTTCATCAAACTCCTGCCCGCCCGGGGGCAGACAGCCGCGCCCTGCAGCATCAAGGCGCGCTACAACGCCACAGACTAATGCATCTAACATATCATCCCTCGCGCACTGCGCACGCGGCACTGACGCCATTAAATCCCGAAGCAACCGGTCAATGGTTCGAGCTGGTATATGACGAGCCAAAACGCTTTTCCGCTCGCGAAACCCTGGGTCGGTCTTCTTATTTTCCTCCATCGGCATAGCACCATTAAAGCTGCTGAAACAGAGCTCCGGATGGGTTTCCAACCAATCCGTGTCATTGGCGTAGGATGAACGCAAGAGCGCCTCGGTCTCTCGAATCTTGGGTAGCAAGTAAAACGCCTGCTTGCTGACACCTTTCCCACACTGCGCCTTACTCGCGAGATTGATCTCCTCGTACGTCAGCGGCGCCAGCGCTAACCTTGGCGGCACGGGAAAAACACTACTACTGCGCTTGCCCAGTAACTGCCTCGCAGCGCGGTCGCAGGCCCGGAATCCGTCACTGGAAAGCCCGATGGGGATGTCGATACAGACAGTTGCCCGGGGCGCCAGCATCGGCACGAACGACCCAAGGGTCGGCAGGCAGTCCAGAGACCAACTTTCACCGTCCCAACCTGCGCAGACCCATCCACCCCGGCACCCGTCGATACCGGCAGCTATCAGATATCGACTGGTATGTAATGCGGTCACAATGAAGATGTCATAAGTGCGCCTGAGCGACTCTGAGAGGCAGTCCCAAAACTGTGTCTCTACTGGGGAAGCTTGAGCGGGATCAGGACTGAAATCGCGTGACCTTAACCGGCAGCTCGGTAAACCCTCTAATGAAGAGATTGCAGGTGCGCTTTGGCTCACCGACGACCTCTATGGCTTCAAAGCGCTGAAGCGCTTCCTCCCAAAGGATGCGCAATTGCATTTCAGCCAGACGGTTACCCATACAGCGGTGGATGCCGGCACCGAAGGACAGATGGTTGCGCACACTGGGGCGATCAATCCAGAAATCATTCGGCCGCTCAATCACCGCATCGTCGTAGTTACCCGATACAAACCAGAGGACCACTTTCTCGCCTCTCGCGATTTTTCGACCATTGAGCTCTACATCGCGGGTCGTAGTGCGGCGCATATGGGGGAGCGGTGTCTGATAACGAATGATTTCAGAGACCATGGACGGTATGAGATCCAGGTTCTGCCGCACCTTCGCCATTTCATGGGGGAACTGATTCAAAAACACCACGCCACCCGACATAGAGTTCCGGGTCGTGTCATTCCCCCCGACTATCAAGAGCATGATATTACCCATGTAGGTCAGCGGGTCATCCACCATGTTTTCAGTATTAGGGTCGTCTTGAAGCAAGCGAATTAGATCAAACGCTTCTTTACCGTCGCCTTTTCGCTCATGCCACAACTCAGTGAAACGCTGCAAGCAGGCTGTGATGTGTTCGATAATGACCTCGCGAGTGTAGCCCTCACCGGCAGTGATTCTGACATCCGAGGTAAACATGTCAGACCATTCCGTGAGCTTATTGCGCTCATCCCACGGAAAATCAAACAGCGTGGCCAGCATTTTTGTAGTGAGGTCTCGGCTCACCAGCTTGACCCAGTCAAATGGCTCATTTTCGGGCAACGAGTCCAACACTTCGGCGGTCCGCTCCCGAATAAGAGCCTCGAATTCTTGAAGATTGCGTGGCGCCACTACATGATGCACTGCGCGGCGCTGAAAATCATGCTCAGGCGGATCCATCGCGATGAACATCTTCAAAATCATATCGGGCTCTGGATCGATAATGGCGATGGAGGGCTCCGAGGAAAAAGTCTCGGTATCGCGCTCTATTGCGACGATATCCTCGTAGCGAGTGACGGACCAGAAAGGGCCTGCAGGACAATCTGGCTGATAGTGGATGGGGCACTCCTCGCGGAGTCGAGCAAACAGCTCGTGCCAATAGTCGTACTGGAACATGCGTGGATCAGACACGTCCAGATCTGCCAATGGCATGCCACGATAATCAGGCACTGAAGCTCCCATTGGCATATTCATAATTTGACTCTATTCAACATGTTACGGGTAAAACGTAGACTCATTGGTACTACATCTGAAACTCAGGCAAGCGCACCGTGATGTCCGCCATACCGACTGACACCACAATCTGGCAGGCCAATCGAGAATTTTCTGCCCGATCGGGCCGGAGCCCCAGCATTGCAGTCTCCTGCGGGTCGGGCGCTGGCAAATCGCCTGACACCTCGACGAAACAGTGGCAGGTGCCGCAGATGGCTCCTCCCCCGCAGTCCGCGTCAATCCCTGGCACATCGTGTTTGAGCGCGGTCTCCATCAGGGACAAACCCACGTCACCGTCCACCAAGCGCTCAGAGCCATCATGCTGAATAAACGTGATTAACGTCATGACTGCTATTTCCTTCTCCGTTGACTCATGCCAAGGGCCCGCAGTGCGCCTCAATACCGGGCAGAGGCTATCACCACGGCTCTTAACCCGCTACTGCCTGCTCTGCTTCGAACGCCTCGTGAAAGGCCGCCAGCATGCTCTGCTCATGGCTCTGCGCTTCTGAGGTGTCCAGCGGGCGCTCCAACTTAGCCCAGTCGATGTCGCCGTCATCAGCTAGCGACTCGTAATCAAGAATACCCAGTTCCTCAAATCGGGGACGCACCGCGTCAGTGAGTAGACCGATTCTTCTAAGGTTGGGTACCACTCTCTGGAATAGCAGGTTGCGGAAAGTCGACATGACAAACCCATCCAGCACTTTGCGACGACTCTCCTCAACGTCCCACCCGAAGCGACGGAAAACATCCGTTGCAACTAAGCGCTCGCGGCTGATAGCGCAGGCCTCGAACGCAAATAAGGCCCGCTCTTCGCGCTCTGCATCCGTCAGCGTCTGCACGAACTCCTCGAGGTAATTCACGCCGAACGTCACGTGCCGTGATTCGTCGCGGGTCACAAGGTAAACAATATCCTTCAGCACAGGGTCGGGGGTTGTCTCACGCGTCGTATTAAACGCCGATAAAGCGAGCCCTTCGATCACGATCTGCATGCCTATAAATTTCAGGTCCCATCGCGGATCCGTCAGAATTTTGTCTATGATGCTGTTGAGGTGGGTGTTGATCGGATACATCAATCCAATGCGCCTTTGGATGTATTGATTGAAGACCTCAACGTGCCGCGCCTCATCAAACGTCTGAGATGCCGCATACAGCTTCGCATTGAAGGTTGGCGCACAAGAGCAGAGCTGGCTCGCAACCAGCAGGGCTCCCTGCTCACCATGCAGGAACTGGGACAAAGACCAGGCATTCATATGCAACCAGAACTCGTCACGCTCCTTGTTGGATAGCGCAAGATATGGAGGGTAATCATGCAGATTCATGAGCTCAGCCTGACCCTCTTCCTCTGGCCAAGGCTGGTCCCAATTGATATCTATCTGTGGATCCCAGTTAAGCTGCTTACCGAGCTCATAGAGTTTTTTGATGCGGTCGTCCTGAACCGAGTAGTCCCAGTTGTATGAACCTGTCAGCGGCGTCTGAAAAATTTGCGCGACGTGATCCACATCCGAGCTGGTCAACACATCCTCAAGTTCGGGGTTATCACTGGGATAGTCTGGATGCGGGAACTGCTGAATTTTTCGGGGCGTTTTCTCACTCCACTCAATTTTCATTGCGCATACTCCTATAATTGAATGTCCATCTTCTGTTCTGTCAGAAGCTGACTCAAGGTGCTAGCTTGCCAAATATAGGTCATTTATGGCCAAATGGGCCATGGAATCGTCCATCCCAAGCCAGTATCTCCTGATCCTCGTGGCACTTGCGGTCGAGCGCGGCTGCGCACCCGGACGGCTCTTTCATAACACTGGCTTGAGCCTCGACACTCTTAGCAGCCCGGGATCACGCATCGACGAACTTCAGGCAGACCAGATCATCGTTAACGCGCTGGAGGCAACGGGCGACCCTTCTCTAGGATTGACCGTGGGGCAACAGCTGAACATGGGTGCCCATGCCGTCGTTGGCCAAACCTTCCTCGCATGCGCCAACTTAATGGAAGTGCTAGACACGCTTGTCCGCTACGGACCGCTGCTCACTGGTCGGCAAGCGCAGATCGATCACTACAAAGATTTCTACGAGGGACGGATCGGTCTGGCATTAAGCCTGACATCGCCAGCCAGCTCGGCACGCTTCTCCCACGAAGCGATATTTTCTGCGGCTCAGAAGACCCTTTCTGATCTACTGCAAACACCGGCGGTCGACGTCAAAATATCGCTGCCCTACGACAAGCCTCGGGACACAAATGCCTTTAGAAAAATCTTCGGGAATCACGTCCGTTTCAATGCCGATAAGGCGACACTTAGTATCCCCGAAGCACTGACAAGGGAACCCCTACCCACATCAAATCCAACATTGAGGGCTCTGTATGACGCAGAGTGCGCACGACTGCTAGCCGATCTGTCAGATAACGCGAACTGCTCGGAACGCACACTCTCCGCACTAAACAAGCTGGAGGGACAGTACCCAGGGCTGGATCAGATGGCATCCATGCTGCACATGAGCACCCGCACTTACCGCCGTCGATTACAGGAAGAGTCCACCTCTTTTCAGACACTGCTGGATTCGACTCGTTGCAAACATGCGAGGCAATTACTTCGACACCCCGAACTGTCGGTAGACAGCGTAGCGCAGCGCCTCGGCTTCAGCGACGTATCCAACTTTCGCCGCGCGTTTATTCAGTGGACGGGGGATTCCCCGTCGCAGTGGCGCAAAAACCAGCGTGCTATGGCAAACCTCAGAGACTATTGAAGTCGTCGCAACTCAAAGCCCTTCCAAGGAAAATGCAAGTAGATCAACTGCCCCGAATCCAACGTTCGTGAAATCACGATCCGCTTTTTATCTAGGCTCACCAGTTCACCGACTGTCTCGTCTCGCGCGTAATCAGACGGCGCCACCCCAACACGCTCACCCAGCTGATAAGGCTCGGCGATCACCCGAACAACGACTGACAACCGGTTATCACCAATATCCTGAAGAACTTGGTCCCATGTTGCCGGCAATACCTCGCCATGACCCAAGGCATCCATGCACTTCATCCACTGCGACACTGTAAGTGGCCAAGCTGAGGCAACACGCCGATCAATCTGCCTGGCCATCCACAACGGGTGGCAGCAACACAAATCAAGATAACCAGGCGCGGCGCCGGACAAATACTGAGTCGAAGTAAGGCGCGCGCCAAGGTGCGCGATATAATTCCCCACTGCTTCCCGCGCTCGCTCGGGAGTCAACACTTTAAGTGTCGCATTACGCATCATTTGCGAACGGTCACGCATAAACCTTCTGACGCCCAAAATTCCCATCTGCCTCGCTAAAAATCCAAAGACTTTGAGCGGAGAGATGATAGAGAAGACGGCAAAAAAAATCTCGCGCTCAGCCCAATCACGCAGGGTCTCATCGTCCGCATCAAGATGAGTGACCGAGGGATCATCGTCATGGAGCGCCTCGAAAGCCAAACGCGTGTCGCAATAAAAATGTGCGCCTCTTTGCAACACAGGAATGCGACGATAGCCGCCCAATACATGATCCAGCGTGCCTCGCGGGGGCTGCGGAGACACCTGTATCGACGACCAAGCTGTACCGCTTAAACCCATGGCCAATCGGAGCTTTTCGGAATAAGGCGACATGGGGTAGTGATAGAGCACAGGGATCACGTTCGGGTATCCGGCAGAGGACTCATGAAGGCGCACTCCTTGAAGTATTTTTAGTGATAAAAACCATCGACAATAAAAAAGCCGGCAGTGATGCCGGCTTTACTATCTGCTGCCACTCCCAAACGTGGCGCAAAAAGAACTTACTTCTTCTTTTTGGCTGCCTTCTTCTTAGCAGGAGCCTTTTTCTTCTTAGCTGCTGCCTTCTTTTTAACAGGAGCCTTTTTCTTCTTAGCTGCCGCCTTCTTCTTAGCAGGAGCCTTTTTCTTCTTAGCTGCTGCCTTCTTCTTAGCAGGAGCCTTTTTCTTCTTAGCTGCTGCCTTCTTCTTAGCAGGAGCTTTCTTCTTAGCCGCCGCCTTTTTCTTGGCAGGAGCTTTCTTCTTCGCTGCTGCCTTCTTCTTGGCAGGAGCTTTTTTCTTTGCTGCTACTTTTTTCTTAGCAGCGGGTTTTTTCTTTGTTGCTTTCTTCGCAGCGGCCATGAATTCCCTCCTAATGTGCCCGACCTCAAGTGAGACGCTATCAAGCTTTATATTTGATGACAAGCAAAGTCGTGCGAATTACTACCTAACGCAATGCCGCCATTATGTGCCGCGTAATATCATCAACAGCACCTACTCCATCGAGCTGGTGATAATCCACATCCTCCAGCTCACGATAAAAATCGACCAGAGGACGCGTTTGATCGTGATAAACAGCAAGCCTATTGCGAATCGTATCTTCCTGATCATCATCGCGCTGAATCAATGCCTCGCCCGTGTCGTCATCCACCCCGGGCTCGGCGGGTGGGTTGTACTCCACATGGTAAACGCGCCCTGACCCGGGATGTATTCTGCGACCACTCAGCCGCTTGATAATTTCTTCGTCGGACACAGCAATCTCTAGCACGTGATCAATCGCGATGCCCTCATCTATCATTGCCCGCGCCTGGGGGATAGTTCTCGGGAAGCCATCGAACAAACAACCACCCTGGCAATCAGACTCAGATAACCGCTCCTTCACAAGCCCCACAATGATGTCGTCGGACACTAGGCCACCAGAATCCATGATGGCCTTGGCTTGCTGGCCGAGAGGAGTGCCCGCCGCCACCGCTGCTCTGAGCATGTCGCCCGTTGAGATCTGAGGGATATCAAACTGCTCACAGATAAACTGGGCCTGTGTGCCCTTACCCGCGCCTGGGGGGCCAAGTAGGATAATGCGCATAGGTGAACTTCTCTTATTGGCTGCTTATCAGGTATTGTTGATGCGTGGGCGCTACGCTACACAGGCATCAGTCGGCTCGCAAGCTGATTCAAAGCGCCTTTGCGCCTAGTATTAGTCAGTCGCTGGCCAGCTCGCGTTTAGCAGCTTGCCAGCGTTCCTCCAGTCGTTCCAACGATTCCTCAATGAGTTGACTGCCGTCACGCTCCGCCGCCGTCTCCATCACACGAAAACGATCCTCAAAGCGACGGTTGGCGTGACGTAAAGCGGCCTCTGCGTCTACGCCAAGATGCCGTGCCAAGTTCACCATCGCGAGAAAAATATCGCCGACTTCGCTCTCAATAGCCGCGGAATCGCCCTGAAAAACAGCCTCTGCTAATTCTTCCAGCTCCTCATCCACCTTCCCACGCACCGAATCAAGTTTGCTCCAATCAAAACCAACACGCGCCGCCCGTTTCTGCAGCTTTTGAGACCGGCTTAGCGCAGGCAATGCTTTGGGAATATCGTCTAGCGTGCCCCCCTGATTTTTCTGCTGTCGCTCTTCTCCCTTAATTTGCTCCCATCGCTCTTTGACTTCACCGTCCGACACGCGTCGCCCGCCAGTCTCGACAAAAACATGCGGATGTCTGCGGAGCAATTTTTCCGCTATGCCATCTACGACATCTTCAAAGGTGAAAAGGGCCTGCTCACTCGCCATTTGGGCGTAGAACACCACTTGAAATAACACATCACCCAGCTCATCTCGTATCTGGGCAAAATCCTCGGCAGCAATCGCGTCAGCTAACTCGTATGTTTCTTCAATGGTGTAGGGGACAATCGTGTGGAAGTTCTGCTTGAGATCCCAAGCGCACCCCGAATCGGGGTCTCGTAATCGCCGCATGATATCGAGTAACGACTGAATCCCGTCGTGAGTTGTCGTCGCGTCATCGGTCATAGATTTTCAAAACCTCTTACAGCAGGGGATTCAGCTTCGTCAGGCACATCGACCCCGGCGGACCAGCGCCGCCATCAATCCACCTAGGCAAAAACACCGGTAGATAGATAACGGTCTCCGCGGTCACAAATTATCGCCACAATCGTTGCCTCCTGAACCTCTGCGCTCAGTTTGAGCGCCGCAGAGATGGCGCCGCCGGAAGAGACGCCTGCAAAGATACCCTCCTCCCGCGCGAGCCGCTTCATCATCTGCTCTGATTCGCGCTGGCTGATATTCAATACACGATCCACGCGCTCATGCTGGTAGATATCGGGCAAATACTCAGGCGGCCAACGCCTGATCCCAGGAATCTGCGAACCGTCTGTCGGCTGCAGGCCAATAATCTGTATGTCGGGGTTTTGCGATTTCAGAAATCGAGATACTCCCATGATGGTTCCGGTTGTCCCCATAGAAGAGATGAAGTGCGTCACGTTGCCGTCGGTTTGCTCCCAAATCTCAGGTCCAGTCGTGGCGAAATGACCCCCAGGGTTATCAGGATTGGCGAACTGATTAAGCACCAGACCCTCTCCGCCCGCCTGCATCTGCAGGGCTAAATCGCGCGCGCCCTCCATCCCCTCATCGGGCGACACGTCAATTAGTTCAGCGCCATAGGCGCGCATGGCGCCTTTTCTCTCCTCGCTTTGATTGCTCGGCATAATCAGCTTGAGCCGGTAGCCCTTGACCGCGGCGGCCATAGCCAATGCGATACCAGTGTTACCACTAGTCGCCTCAATGAGTGTATCGCCGGGCGCAATCACCCCTTCAGACTCTGCCTCATTGATCATGCTCATTGCCGGGCGATCCTTGACCGAGCCAGCGGGATTGTTGCCCTCCAGCTTCCCCAGAACGTTATTACTGGTGTCTCCCGGAATGCGCTGAAGCCTTACCAGCGGTGTAAGACCAACCGTGTGCTCAATCGTAGGGTAAGCTGAGGGCGTAGTCATCGGTCATATCCCGTGACAGCCGTTTCAGCCCCAGACTGATACGAGATGTCGATCGATTCAAAAAACACCGCTTTCAACCCCCTTTACCGAGGCTCTTTAAATCCTTAAAAACCTCTCGAGTCCGAATCGCCCGACCCCCTGTGAGTTGCCTGACCGCCGCGCGCGTAATTCCCTTGAGCAGCAACAGCTCATCGATTCCCAGTGCATCCGCTCCTTCCCACCACTGCCGGAGGCGAATAATTTGCGCTCCCGGCAGCAACCGATCGCCTCGAGATGGCGCAGCAACACTCTCCGCGACACAAAAACCAAGATCAACCTCAAATCGGTAGTGCGCCTCCGCCCTGATAGGCTCCCTCTGA
Organism: Halieaceae bacterium; assembly: GCA_902518075.1. The sequence continues at coordinate 43,325 of CABYEX010000009.1, forward strand.
TCATCACTGTCCCATTCCACGCTATAGCCCAGCTCAGTAAGCAAAACGAGCTCAAACCGGCGCAGACTTTCCTCGCCCGCCCCCTCATAAAGGGACTCAATCGCCTGCCCATAGGCCAGAAACAATGGGGGCGACACATCCATCCGTGGTAGCGAGCGGACCAGCAACTCATTTAGATAGAGGCCGCTCATCAATGCGTCACCGCGCAGAAAATACCCTGGCCCAGGTGCCTCGGCTGAACGCAGTGTTTTCAGCTCACTACGACCCACAAAGGTAATCAGTAGCGGACAGAAGGGCTGTAACAGTGAGGCGAGGCTCCCACCCCGCTTACGACGATGAGCGCCCCTCACGACGGCACCACAACGCCCAAGCTCCGCGCTAAAGAACTCCACCAGCATCCCGCTGTCGCCATAACTCTGCCGGGATAGCACCCAGGCTGGCTGCGCCGTGATCATTGGCCACCCTGCGGATCCAGCCCCAAGGTTTTCAGCGCTCGGATGTCATCCGACCATCCGGACTTCACCTTCACCCACAGCTTTAGCATCACCTTACTGTCAAAGGCGCGTTCCATATCGCGTCTCGCCGACGTCCCAATCGACTTCAATCGGCCGCCGGACTCTCCAATCAGGATTTTTTTCTGGCCGTCTCGCTCAACCAGAATGAGCGCATTGATGTGCAAGACACCTCGCTTATCGTGCTTAAATGCCTCGATCTCGACCGCCGTAGAATAAGGCAACTCATCACCCAACTGTCTCACAATCTTCTCGCGAACCAGTTCGGCAGCAAGGAATCGCTGACTCCGATCGGTGATCTGATCTTTGGGAAAAAGGTGGGGCCCTGCTGGAGCCTGCGTCGCAACATAAGCGGCGAGCTGATTCAACCCATGTGCCCGCAGCGCAGAAACCGGGAATACGGCGTTAAATTCGCAGCGCCCGGATAGCGCCTCGGTGAAGGGCAACAATTCATTCTTCTGCTCCATTAAGTCGACCTTGTTAATCACGAGGGCGACTGGTGTTCGCTGCTGACCAACCAGCTCCAGCACAAAATCATCCTCCTCAGTCCACTTGGTGCGGTCACATAGAAACAAAGTGAGATCCACATCGTTCAGTGCCGACGCAGCCGCTTTGTTCATGGCCCGATTAATCGCCTTGGACTGACCAAGGTGCATGCCGGGTGTGTCGACATACACAAGCTGGGTATTCTCAACGGTGATCACCCCAAGAACCTGATGACGGGTCGTCTGGGGTTTACGTGACGTGATACTGAGCTTTTGCCCCAGCAAATGATTCAACAAAGTGGACTTACCGACATTCGGGCGACCGACGATAGCCACCATCCCACACCGCTGTTCAGTCATTCGCTTGCCCCGATACCTGGCTTAGCATGTCCGCCGCGGCCGACTTCTCCGCCCGACGCCGGCTTGTCCCGGTTGCTTCGGTCTCACACTGCCGACTCGGCAGGCGACAACACACTCGGAAAGACTGCTGATGATCGCTCCCTGAAACTTCAACTACCGTGTATTCCGGTAATGCCTCACCACGAGCCTGGCACCACTCTTGCAACTGCGTCTTCGCATCAATCGTGTCACTGGGT
>CABYEX010000010.1 GCA_902518075.1 Halieaceae bacterium
TGCAGTGGAACCCACCGCTGATTGATGAGGTCATCAAGGTCAACACGACCAAAGTACGGGCAGCGGGTTTGCGCGAGGTGATGCTGACACAGGACGAAAACATTGTCGAAGTCAGCATGTCTGTACAGTACGTGATCGATAATCCGCAGGACTTTGTCCTGCAGGTTCGCGATCCTGAGGTGTCACTGCAACACGCAGCGCAAAGCGCCTTGCGTCACGTTGTCGGTGGCACGACCATGGACCTCGCCTTGACCGAGGGTCGTGCGGCAATTGCCTTCGACGTGCGCGACCGTCTGCAGCAGTACCTTGACGACTACACCACGGGCATTCGCGTCTCGACTATTAACATCGACGAGTCTAAGCCGCCTGCCCAGGTGCAAGGTGCGTTTGACGACGTCATCAAGGCCCGTGAGGACGAAGAGCGGGTGAAGAACGAGGCCCAGTCCTATGCCAATGGCATCGTGCCCGAGGCCCGTGGTCGCGCCCAGCGAATGATGGAAGAGTCGAATGCCTATCGTGATCAGGTGATAGCGCGAGCGGAAGGTGAGGCGCAGCGGTTTGAGCAGCTGCTGGCTGAATACGAAAAGTCGCCAGATGTCACTCGAGAGCGTCTTTATATCGATACCGTACAAACTGTGTTTGCTAATACCAATAAGGTGATGGTCGATGTGGATGGCGGCAACAACGTGTTGTACCTACCGCTGGACAAGATGGTACCAAACGCCGGACAGCCGCGCAGTGCAGGTATGCGCGCCAGCGTGAATGAGCGCGACATGCGGGAGATTGCCGATCAGGTGACCGAGCAGCTGCGGCGTGACCTAGATGCTGCTGCTGCACGACGGGGAGGGCGTTAATCATGACGAAACAAACCCTGGTAGGCATTTTGATTACCATCGTTGTGGTGGTGCTATCGAACAGCTTATTTGTGATTCGTGAAACGCAGCGCGGCGTGTTGCTGAAGTTTGGTGAGGTGGTTGACCCGGACCTCAAGCCGGGCATTCACATCAAGGTCCCGTTCGTGAATAGCGTGCGTAAGTTCGACGGGCGGATCCTCACGGTAGACAGCAGCCCGGAACGTTTCTTCACGCAGGAGAAGAAGGCGCTGATCGTGGACTCGTATGCCAAGTTCCGCGTGACCGATACGGCCAAGTACTACACGGCGACCAATGGCGAGGAGAATCGCGCTGCGGGTCTGCTGTCCCAGCGGATTAACGATGGCCTACGGAATCAGGTGGCGGTGCGCACCGTGCAAGAGGTGGTCTCCGGTCAACGCGATCAGCTGATGCAAGCCATCACTTCACAGCTCAACGAGCTGGCGAATGACGAGCTGGGCGTAGAGGTGATTGACGTGCGGGTGAAAAAGATTGATCTGCCCCCCGATGTATCAGAGTCGGTCTATCGCCGCATGAACGCTGAGCGGGAAAAGGAAGCGCGTGAACTGCGCTCGGAGGGTAAGGAGCTAGCCGAGGGTATTCGCGCGGCGGCGGACCGTGAGGTGACGGTGATCGAAGCCAATGCCTTTCGTGATGCGGAAATCGTCCGAGGTAACGGTGATGCCGAGGCGACCCGCATCTACGCGGAGGCTTTCAATCAGGATCCCGAGTTCTACTCGTTCACTCGCAGCTTGCAGGCGTATCGGGAGACCTTTAATGCAGGCGGTGATGTCATGCTCCTACAGCCCGACAGTCAGTTCTTCCAGTACCTGCGTAATCCCAATTCGGGCGACTGAGTCGATCGTAAATAGTTGGGCGCACTCTGCGCGCCCAATCTGTCCCCGGTTCCCTTGTGTTATTCTCGGTCAGAGCGCTTTTTGCGGCACTACGTCCTGACGGAAAACAACGATGAGCACTGAAAATCGCTGGCTTTTGCCAGAGGGTATTGACGAGCTGTTGCCCGAACGTGCGGCGCAGCTGGAGACCCTCCGACGCCGCCTGCTGGACCAATGTGCCACTTGGGGGTACCGCTACGTTATCCCGCCGCTGGTTGAGTTCACTGACTCATTGTTAATTGGCTTGGGCGCCGACCTCGACGTGGTGACCTGCAAGTTCATTGATCAGATGAGTGGCCGAATGCTCGGTGTCAGAGCCGATATCACGCCGCAGACGGCCAGAATGGATGCGCATAGTCTGGCCGAGGACGGCGTGACGCGACTGTGCTACGCGGGCTCGACGCTGCAAAGCACCCCGCAGTCCGTGATCAGCGGCCGGGCACCGATTCAACTGGGCGCGGAACTGTTCGGTAGCAGCGCCGTTGAAGCCGACAGCGAAATCATTGGGCTGATGCTATCGACGTTTGAGTGCGCCGGCGTCAGCCGTCCTCTCACCCTCGATATCGGCCATATCGGGATCTACGACGCCTTGTTTTCCGACGCCGGTCTCGACCCTGAACTGGAACATCTAGTATTCGAAGCACTGCAAAGAAAGTCGGTTCCGGATATAGAGCGGCTGTCATGCTCATTGCCTGCGAGAGAGTCCGAGCGACTGGCACAACTGGTCGCGTTGCATGGCTGCCCTGATGTGCTGGCCTCCGCCCGGGCAGCGTTTCCCGATGAGCCTGCGGTGATGGCGGCGTTGGATCAGCTCGACACGGTGCTGGCCGGCGTACAGCAGGCGTTTCCCGACGTAAGTGTGTACGTGGATCTCACAGAGCTTCGCGGCTTTAGATATCACACGGGTTTGGTGTTTGCGGTCTATCTGGAGGGTCGCGGGTCAGCGGTCGCTACAGGGGGTCGCTACGACAATATTGGCGAGGTCTTTGGCCGTGACCGGCCTGCCACGGGATTTGCGATAGACCTTAAGGCACTGGTCGACGATGCGCAGCAGAGTGATCCAGCCGATGTACCGGTGATCGCGCCACAGTCGGACGATGCCGGGCTCAGGACTGCCGTGACAGCGTTGCGAGCAGCGGGCCGGACTGTGGTGATGGATGTTGCCCCCGGTGTCGATGTACCCAACGCGGAGCGACTGGTCTCGCGCGACGGTGGGTGGATTATCGAAGGGGGCGCTGCCTCGTGAGTCATAACGTGGTTATCCTCGGCACCCAGTGGGGCGATGAGGGCAAGGGCAAGATCGTCGATTTGCTGACCGAGCAGGCCGATGCGGTGGTGCGCTTTCAGGGTGGCCACAACGCGGGCCACACCCTGGTGATCGGCGGGGAAAAGACGGTGTTGCACCTGATCCCGTCGGGCGTCCTGCGTGCAGGTGTGCAGTGTTTGATCGGCAATGGTGTAGTCCTCTCCCCTGAGGCACTGCTCAAGGAGATCGATACGCTGGAAGCCAGCGGCGTGCCCGTGCAGGACCGACTCAAGATCTCGGCCGCCTGTCCATTGATCCTGCCTTACCACGCGGCGTTGGATCAGGCCCGCGAGGCGCGGCGGGGCGAGAACAAGATCGGTACCACGGGCCGCGGTATTGGCCCCTGTTATGAGGATAAGGCGGCGCGCAGGGCGCTGCGGCTCGGCGACTTGCGCAACCCCGCACGATTTGCAGCGTCCCTCGAAGAAGTGCTCGATTATCACAATCATGTTCTGCAGCAATATTACGGTTTGGCCACCCTTGAGCTGTCGTCGGTGCTGGATGAGGCGCTGACCCATGGCGAGAGACTGATGCCCATGATGGCGGACGTCACTTCACTGCTTCACGAATACCGCAAAGCGCAGGCGCGCCTGTTGTTCGAGGGTGCCCAGGGCTCCCTGCTCGATATCGATCACGGCACTTATCCGTTTGTCACCAGCTCGAATACGACAGCGGGCGGCACCGCGACCGGATCAGGCTTTGGCCCATTGTTTTTGGATTACGTGCTCGGTATCACCAAGGCCTACACCACGCGGGTGGGCTCCGGACCTTTCCCGACCGAGCTGTTTGATGAGACCGGCCTCCGGCTGGCCGAGCGGGGACACGAATTTGGCGCCACGACCGGGCGCCCTCGACGCTGCGGCTGGTTCGATGCCGTGGCGTTGCGCACAGCGGTGAACATTAACTCGGTATCAGGCCTGTGCCTGACCAAGCTCGACGTCCTAGACGGACTAGAGGAAATCTCTGTTTGTGTGGGCTATACCAATGACGCGGGTGAGACGGTGACCAATCCCATCGATGCCGTGGACTTCGAGAATTTGAGACCGGTCTACGAATCACTGCCTGGGTGGAGCGAGTCCACCGTAGGCTTGAAATCTCTGGATGCGCTGCCTACCAACGCGAGCGCTTATATCAGTCGGCTGGAACAGCTGGTTGGCGCGCCCATCGACATTATTTCTACTGGCCCCGATCGCGAGGAGACCATACTCCTGCGACATCCGTTTGGCGGCTGACTAGTCTTGTGAGGGGCAGTCATTCGCTCTGGTCATTCAGGGTAGCCAAATGAAACCGAGAACCAACTGATCGACCGAAAAGGATCGCATTGGCCAGATGGAGTGAGCATTTGCCAAATATGGTGAGTACTAGCCTTGCGAGTCGGCAGGCAGGACAAGCTTCAGCTGTTAATGATATTAGCCTAGCGGGTGATAAGGGATAAGGCGTGAGTTTTTTGGGCAATAGAGCGGATGCCGCGGCATGCTCTTTGCCGTGACACCGAGGCACTGGGCGTTATGGATCAGGTGAGCCACGCTGATCGCTCTCTCAAACAAATGCCCGCCATTACCCCATGCTGCCACAAGCAGTTGTGACTCGTCGCCCGCCCGCCACAACCATCGGTTGGCAGCTGGGCCGACTGGGTCAGTGACCTTGTAGAGCGTGGCAGGGTCGGTGGCGCGAAAGCTAAAGAGATTCACTAGCAGCAGAGATCCATACTCCCATTTTCGAGCGAACCCCATACACCGCCTTAGTGTCGGATCATCGGTCTGGGCATCAGCGGTAGACGGGTTCAAGCCAATGAACGCGCATTGGGGCAGGGCGCTGTCCCATTCTCTTCTCAGCCAGTAACGATAACGGCCGCAGCGCGAAAATCCCGCGCTACCGATAACCTGGGCACTGGGACCATTATTCACGGACAACACATTCGTCGGTTATAGGGCCTTGGTCCGGAGCGGGTTCTTCGTAGATGTCGATAAATCGATGCTGTTGTAACTCCCGCTTGTGATACGTCCCGTCATGGCGAGCAAGGCAAGTCTTGAAGTAAGGCTGCTGATCTTCCGGGTACAGCTCGGCCTGCAAATCCGCCGGCTTGGTTGAGCAGGCCGATAGGCTGAGTCCCGCAAACACCAGGGGGAGCAGAAGCGAGACACTCCTCTGTGCTCCGCGTCGTGAGTGGTCCGTAATCGGCTTTGATCGGCACATGTTATGGTCCCAAGTGAGCGTCGTTGTCAGGCGCTGGTAGCGTGACGGCAACGTTGTAGCCTGCCACTGTACTGATCTGCACCACAGCGACGCAAATTAAGCGCAGTGACGTGAAATAGACGCTAACTGCAAAGGGGGGCAACATGATTTTATTGACGGGCGCGACCGGGCGCGTCGGTTCCGCAACTGCCAAGGCGCTGGCGCTAGCGCGAATACCTTTTAGGGCCTTGGTCAGAGACTCTGAGAAGGTGGCCTTCGATCCCGGTGCGGCGGAGATTGTGCAAGGTGATCTGAATGATCGGGCTATTGTCGAGCAGGCGCTGCAGGGCGTCAGCCGCGCGCTCATCGTGATGGGTAATCATCCGGACCAGTCAAAACTAGAACTTCAGTTCGCCAGCCTTTCCGCCGAAGCTGGTGTATCGCATCTGGTGAAAGTGTCATCGATGGAGGCGGCCCCTGATGCCACCGCTAGATTGCCCAAGAATCACTACGATACCGAGCAGCACATTGCTTCGCTGGGCATAGACTGGACCTTTCTGCGCCCCAATTACTACATGCAAAATATGCTGATGTATGCGGGCTCCATCGCTCGAAACAACAGTTTCGCTTTGCCACTCGGCACCGCTAAGACAGCCATGATTGACGCCAGGGACGTGGGCGAGGTGGCGGCAGTGGTCCTCACTGGTGAAGGGCACGCAGGGCAGGCCTATCGATTAACTGGGCCTAAAATGATGGATTTTCATGAGGTGGCGGCGCGTATTGGAGCAGTGTTGGAGCGTCCGGTCGCCTACGTGGCGCAAAGCCCTGAGGCGTTCCGCGAAGTCCTCGGGCAATTTATTAAGTCGGCATGGCAGCTCGATGCCGTTTGTGAACTCTTTGCTGAGATCGCCGCAGGGTCGCTGGAAGAACAGACCTCGACCACCGCAGATCTCTTGGGCCGTCCGGCGATGGATCTGGACACTTTCACAAAGCAATTTGCGGATGCGTTTGCGCCTGCTTACTAGCTCTTCGCTGTTTGCAATGTGGATGGAGCCTAACTAGGCTGACGCCCTCGGCACGTCACCGCGGTGGTCCACCGATCGCCAAGGCGGACGGACTTCACAAAATAGATAGGGAATATGTTTATGCCTCCAATGACCTTGCTGGGCTGGTTTCACACGGTGATGGGTGTAATCGCCATCCTCACGGCCGCCTACACGCTGTATCAGCATCGCATCATTCGCTCCGCAGATAAGTGGGGGCGTGCCTATCTTCTGATCACATTGGTAGTCGCGGGTTCGGCGTTGGCTATTTATAACCAGGGTGGCTTCGGGGTGGGTCACATCCTCGCGGTAATCACCCTGACGGCCCTGCTCGCCGGTTACTTGCTAGAGACGCTGGCGCCATTTGGTAAATGGTCTGTGTATCTGCAGACAGGGGCCTACACGGCCACTGTGCTCTTTCACATGATTCCGGCGATTACCGATTTTCTTAGGCGCCTGCCGGTGGGCGATCCCTTCGTGGACTCAATGGACGCTCCGCTGGTGCAGAGCTTCCATCTGGCGTTTTTGGCGGCGTTTATCTTGGGTGTGTTGGCACAGTGGATGTGGCTAACCCGCGCGAGAGGCTGAAACATGCTGTTTATACTCATCACGTTAGGGTTCGTGGTCGTTGTGACAGGCTGCATGATTTTGATCAATCGATGGATGGTGTCCCAGCGCCCTACGCCCGAGTCGATTGACACAGACAGTCAGGAACAAGACGGCCCGCAATAGCTCCGTTGCGCTGCCCGCCGAGAGTCATCGTTTTCATTGGGGTCGCTCGCCTTAAACCCCATCGTTTTAGTGACTATGAGGTTACGGCTGAGGTAGTGTAAGCCTCGGCGGCTGAAGGCTGATGGAAATCTCGGTCTTGCCTTCCACCGAAAAAGAGGCGTCCTCAAACGAAGGCGGGCCCATGAAACCGCGGGCGTTGTTGCTAAAGCCGTATTGCCCGCGCGGCACACCGAACAAGTAGTTATCTAGCCGGTTGTTAAGAATTGCGTCCTCGAAAATGCCTATCGCATAGGTGCCGGGTGGCAGCTTGCAGCGATAGGTCGCCGAGCCGGGCTCCACCATTTCGATCGTTGCTTGAGTGATGCCGGGTGCTACGCCGCCTTTGTCTCACCGGTCTGCTTCGAAGGCTTCTGCGCTATCGTAGGTGGCAATGTGAACCTCACGTGCTTCCTTGATGTTGTCCACGCGCTCGATCAGCTCGTCTGCGCGCGCTGCGACGCCCGAGGGGAGTATCGATGCGAGAACGCTTATGAAGGCAATTGAGGTGTATTTAAAAGAGGTCATTGCGCGATAATTTCTGTTGCAGAGGGAATAAGAAGAGATACCAATGCTAACCTCATTATTTCAAGAGGCGACGCCAACTCCCAGCCATGCGCTGACGGTCATGGGCGCGGTGGTATTGGGTGGGGCGCAATTGGCTTCTGCCAAAGGCACAGCGCGACACCGCGCCCTAGGCTGGGCTTGGGTCGGCCTGACGATCTATGTGGCCATCTCATTATTTTTTATCAGTGAATTGAGGCTCTGGGGTGCGTTCAGCCCGATTCACCTGCTCAGCATCTGGACCCTGCTCTCACTGATGATGGCGGTTTATCACGCCCGTCAGGGCGATATTCGCCTGCACAAGATCTGGATGGTGCTGCTATACACTCTTGCGCTGCTGGTGACGGGCGTGTTCACGCTGTGGCCCGGTCGCGTGATGCATGGCGTATTGTTCGGCGTCTAGTACCCTGCAGCAGGGTACCCATGGCATCAGTGTGGGGTAATCCAACAAGAAGAGCCCAATAAGGAGCGGTAAGTGGGAATGATTACTGGAGCCTGTTTTTGCAAAGCCGTGCAGTACGAGTTGTTGACAAAATCCCAAATGCAGGGGTTGTGTTACTGCACCGACTGTCAGGTGGTGGGCGGGAGCTCCCACTGGGCCTCCTACGCTGTGGCACCCTCCGACTTTCGATTATTGGAAGGAACTCTGGTCGCCTATACCTATGATCCGGGCCCGGGCCGCGAGGTGACCCGCCACTTCTGCGGCACCTGCGGCACGCAGATCATGGTGCAGTCTGATGAACTAGGTGTGGTCTCCGTGAACGCTATGACTTTTGATGACGCCACGCAATTTACCCCACAGATCGCCTACTTCGGCGCCAGCGCACCGCGCTGGTGTGAGGTGGATCCGCGCCTGACCGCATTCGGAAATACCGAGTGACGCTGCTTCTAGTCTATCTGGCGATTGCCATCGGGGTCTCGTTCCTGTGCTCCGTGCTGGAGGCGGTGCTGCTATCCATCACGCCGAGTTATTTAGAACAATTGACCCAGGAGCGACCGAAGTCAGGGAAGGCCATACAGTCTGTGAAAGACCGCTTGGATGAATCGCTTTCGAGCATTCTCATCCTCAACACCTTTGCTCACACCATGGGAGCGGCGGGTGTCGGCGCCCAGGCTCTCCGCGTTTTTGGCCCTGAAGCAGAAACTCTGATTGCGGTCCTGCTGACATTGGCGATTTTGTATTTATCCGAGATCATCCCGAAGACGCTTGGGGCGACCTACTGGCGGCAACTGGCAGTGCTGGCGGCGCTTACCATCCGGTGGCTGGTGCGCTTGGTGTATCCGCTGGTATGGGTATCCACGCGCTTGACGCAGCTGCTGGGTAAGAGTCACAAAGGCGAGATCACCCGCGAGGAGATTCTGGCGTTGGCATCACTGGGGCGCAAAGACGGTGCCTTGGCGGCTCAGGAGAACGAGTATCTCGTTAATCTTTTGAAGCTCAGTGAGACCCTCACCAGCGAAATTTTGACCCCACGCACGGTGGTCCATATGTTGGATGAGGGCACCACGGTATCCGAGGCGCTCGGAGTCGAGGAGACCCGTCAGTTCACTCGCATACCGGTTTATCGTGATTCAGCGGATAACGTGACCGGCATGGTGATTCGCTTGAATCTGTTTGATGCCGAGCGAGAGGGGGCGGCACATCATGCGATAGCTAATCACGCGCAGCCGATTGTCCGAGTGCCGGAGGAGCTGCCCGTTTACCGCCTGCTCGATCGCTTTATTCGTGAGCGAGCACACCTATTTTTGGTCGAGGATGAGTTTGGCCAGACCGCTGGGATTGTCAGTCTAGAGGACGCCATTGAGACGCTGCTGGGCAGAGAGATTGTTGATGAAAGCGACGCCGTTGCCGATATGCAGGAGCTGGCAAGAGATAAACATCGCGAGCGGCTCGAGAGCGTCGAAGAATAGCAGGACGCCTTAACCAACGTAATAGATCATTCCCATTCTAGTTGAGGAAACAGCGCTTCCAGCTTCCGCTGACAACTTGAATTCATGAAGAGCAGTTTCATAGTCACCAGCATTATATGCATCAACACCGGCATCAAAATCAGCCGCCACACCTACTGACAAAAGCAAGCACGAGATGAGCAGATTTGGCAGAAGGCGGTGACGCTTCATAGACGACAACCCTGCTCCTTGGCGTACTCAATAAGCTCTTCCTTGGTCTTCCAATCAGTTCTGCCACCAGCTGGCTCATGAACCCTAAATTTGCCAGCTTGAGTTTTCACTTTGTAACCCTCGCAGTAGGGGATTCGTCTTGCCATTTCGATGTCAGTGAGTTTTGAGTTCGTCCCTGCTGCAGTGGAATGGCTATCCCTTGCACCTGCCTTATCAGCCTCTCTAGCCGCCTGTTTCCTGACGTAATCTGTCACCTCAGCCTCAGCCTTCATGATTTCAAGACGAAGCTTTAGATGATGGGCCGTGGCTGCAGCTTCATCACCACCAGTTTCTGCAATAGCCTTAGCTCAAAGCCCTTGCCTAATCTAGCCAGAGGCAACCTCTTCAGCCGCTTGGGCGTAAAGCTGCTCCTCAGCTAGCTTGCACGCTGCGAGTTTTGCTTTGGCTGAAGAGAAGAGGCTCATTGATAATTAAATGCAAACCCCGTTTATGTCATATGCAACCTTGACGCATTGTGATCCCGGTCCGCAATCAGTATTAAAGGAACAAGTGTCACCATAAGTCCCATCAGCATCCATACCGTTTCTTGCATCGCCATCGGATCCTTGGTTTAGGAAGCCGCGATTGAGGTCCATAGGGTTGTAACTAGGCTGGCTATCCTAGGCATTGCCAGAGTTCATACCACCCATACAATCGCCGAACAGACTGTAGGCACTTTGCTTCTCACAAGTGCTACCGACTTCACAGTCTGTATCAAATTGGCAGGCAAACGATGTGAGAGGATGCAATAACAAAACTAATGCAAGCAGGGATAGCTTCATATTTTTCTGCCCCTGTCATTTTATGATTCTTCACATTGTCCCTGAGCTTCCTCCTTCTCAACTTGGTCCTGCCGCATAGCTCCGTCTCACATTTGCTCTGACATGACCTCTCACCTTGAGACAATCTTTTGGTAAGCCGAAAGCAGATCAGATAATTCCTAAGATTGCAGAAACCCTCCATCGATTACGGATGTTTCCCCCGTGATCATGCCGCCCTCATCCGATCCAAGAAAAGCCGCGAGAGCCGCTACCTCTGATGCTTCTACGTAACGCTTTAGCGGAGTCCTGTCACTGTAAGCTTGCTGATACTGATCAGCACTGGACACCAGGCCTAGTGAAACGGACCTATTTTCAATGGTCTGAATCATTTGTGTTGAAACTATCCCAGGGCAGATACAGTTCACTCGAATACCCATTGGGGCCATTTCCACAGCCGCAGTTTTGGTCATGCCAACAACAGCGTGCTTGCTTGCTCCGTACCCCATTAATGTTGGTGTCGCTGTCAAACCCGCTGCCGACGCAGTATTTATGATGGCGCCACCACCACGCTCGGCTATGATCGGTTTCGCAAATCGCATGCCGAGCCAAACGCTTTTCACATTTACTCTAAAAAGTTCATCAAAAGTTGCCTCGTCTAGAGCCTCAAGTGGCCCTATACCGCCAACAATGCCAGCGTTATTAAACAGAACGTCGACACCTCCAAAAACTGAAACACACTCCTCTAGGTACTGCTGCACCTGCTCGGCGTCACCGACGTCACTTTGCACACCATGTATGTCTCCCCCCGCGTCTTTAACTATTTGTAAGGTTTCCGAGAGCGCTTCCCCCTGAAAATCAACTGCCAGAACAGATCCACCCTCACTCGCAAATCGAATAGCGGACGCACGTCCGATCCCCCCGCCAGCACCTGTTACGACTATTACCTTACTTTTGTATCTGTCCATCTTGCTGTGTCCTAAATTGACGTTTATTTGTTAGCCCAATAGGAGGTCAATCCAGCAGAAAGCCTTACACATGTGTGTTGGTTGGCACCCGCGGTTACGTAGCTTAACCCCAATTCCATCCCCTAATGTATCTGGGCGGTAACCACCACAATCACAACGGCAGTTAGCCCCCCTTACCCCATGCTCTGACATGACCTCTCACATTGAGATAGTTCTGCGGTAAGCTGGGGCATGACTCATCCTTCTCTTGCTGTTGTGCTGTCACTCTCTAAGCGCACTAGAATAAACGCTACCGGATTATGAAAAGGCTGCTGGTGACAGGATCAAATAAGGGGATCGGGCGCGCGGTGGTAGAAGCCGTTCTTGATAGGTACTCAGATGTGTTCGTTTACCTAGGCTGTCGAAGCCTTGAAAGGGGGACGGACGCCCGGAATCAATTGGGCGCTAAAAATCACGAGTACCTATCGCGCACCAAAGTTGTTGAATTAGATGTAACTTCTGAACAGTCCGTCTGTGAGGCGGAAAAGGGTGTCCGTGGCGAATGTGAGGCAGCTGGCACCGCTTTATACGGCATTGTGAATAATGCTGGGGTTTTCAGCTCACCGGCAGGTATTGCAGAAGTATTGGAAGTAAATCTTTTCGGTATTAAGCGAGTTTTCGATCATTTCTACAGCATTTTAGATACTGAGGACGCGAGAGTAGTGAATGTCACATCTGCGTCAGGGCCGAATTATCTCAGTTCAGCGGATCCCCTAGTTCGGAGAGTCTTGACGGATAGTCAGGTAAATTGGGAGGACATACAGCACGTTGTGCAATTGTTTTTACAAAATATTGAAAACGCCGCTACAGTCGACCAAGCCCAAAAGGCATCCTCCGCTTATGGATTCTCCAAGGCTTGTGCAAACGCCTTAACTGTCCTTCAAGCGAGGCTTTTCCCCTCGGTAGCGATCAATGCCTGCACCCCCGGTTTCATAGACACTGACCTGACCCGACAACTCGCCTCAATCACCGGGCGTGATCCAGCGGACATGGACATGAAACGTCCGCGCGATGGAGTCGAATCAACTCTATTTCTTCTTATGGCTGCGGCACCGGCGATTACGGGCTGGTATCTAGGCAGCGATTGCAAAAGAAGTCCACTTGATACCTACCGAGCGCCAGGAGATCCAGAGTTCAAGGGCAAATAGCCTTGGAAAATTACCTATTCGTAGCTCTGGGCGGTAACCTTTACAACCACAACGGCAGTTAGCCCCTTTTTCAAATCCAGCTTTTAAGCGTGCCACCAGAGTCATCTGTAGCAGCGACGGGCGTATAGGGCACTTATGCCCTTGATATCCTCCTGTGGCACCTAACTTTTCAGGCCGAAGCTTGCCGCTAAGACCTCCATTGAAATTATCACCATCAAAATCAAGGAGGATGTGGCGAAGGATGCTGCTCTCCACGAGACATTATTGTTGGTCAGCTGAATAACTGAATGAATTGCCCTAAGGGAGACGTAGGCCCAAGCGAGGCTAATATTTGTTTGATTAGCAGTATCAGCTAGCTGTATGTAGACCAAAACAGCGTAAAAAAGCGTTGGCTGCTCAAATATGTGGTTGTAGTTGTCAGTTATATATCTGAATTTTTCAGACATTTTTGGACGCAGTTCATCCGAGTGCTTCGCGAACTGCAGATTGCCCCACTGCTTTATAACTAATGGTATCCGGGTCCATAGCAAAATTGCCACAATCAACCCAGACCACGCCAGCATTGCTAGCAACGGATCCAATATGCTCACGTCTAACACTCCCTACTAAGACTGACGAATATTAGCCTACTTAGCTATCCACTCAGCTACAGGGATGCTTCCTAATAAATCTCGGCGGTAACCATCCCAATCACAAGGGCAGTTAGCCCCCCTTACCCCATGCTCTGACATGACCTCTTACATTGAGATAGTCCTACGGTAAGGTTAGGCTACGGAGTTTTCGAGTAGGCTGTGGATCTCGCATACGCAGACGGCATGTTTTTAATAAGAGGGAAAAAGATGTTAGAGAGAAAAGACGACCTGCATTGCACAATTTCATCCACTGAAGTTAGGGATGATGGCGTCACACTGAACTGCATGACAAATATGGATGATTACGGGAAGGTTCGCTTTTCCCTCACTCTCGTGTCTGCAGCCTCGCCTGACAGGAGCGGCGGGGAATGTTACGGATCAGGCCGCGGTGCAATGAAAGATGGGACGTTTTTCTCAGGATCGTTTTCGGGTCGTTGGAAAAGAGAAGGCACTAAAGTCACAGCTAGGTACATTGATTTAGTAAGCAATGGTGATATGAGTCTATACATTGTCCATTTTGATGCTACTCAGGATGAAATGACTATAGAGCAGCATAGCTTCACTTAATCAAATTTGGTGTTCCGTCTGTTTTCTCTTTGGTCAGAATCACACGGGTAGCCACGACCTCTTTCCCATTCAGCTTTGAAGTGTGTCAGCATCATCATCTGTATCAGCGACAGGCGTTTGCGACCCCCCACCCAGCACTTAACTTGGCAGGCCTATTAAAAATTTCCTCCAAGGCCTTCTCAGCGGCAAAGGCCTCACATCTAGCTTGTTTAAGCTCCAAGTTCATCAAGCCGATTGCGCGTCTATGCAGATTAGCCTCATCGAGCTATCCGCCTCTGTTCATGAGCGTGCATAGCTGTTCCTCAGCAAATTTGGATGCAGCTCGTCCGAGTGCTTCGCGAACTGCTGCACGCAGAGAAAACAAGCGTCTGGTTTAAACTCGTAAAAATTTGTGCTGCTAGGGAATAAAGCCCGGATTTACCTTAAAGCAAGCTGTTTTGGTGTCCGCGGGAAGCCAATCTCGCGCGGTGCTAGTCCAGCATGTGGTGTCCACCGAGAGCCAGCTAGTGTCCTCCATGCCACCAGCTTTTATAAATACCTGACCAGGGAGTTCGTCTACGAATGTAAACATTTGGCTACCGCAGTTAAGACAGAAACCGCGGTTGACGTGAGATCCCGCTATACCGCGGGAAGCGTAGATCTTATATTCACCTTCGATGGTTACAGCATCCACAGGGAACATGACCACTGTTGCTTTGCCGGAGCCCGTGACTAGTTGGCAATCCCTGCAATGGCAGTGGAGCGCGCCCCCCATCTTCGTCTCGTCAAAGACATAATGGACACTGCCGCATAAGCAACGGCCTCTCTGCATCGTCCGCTCCTCCAAGTCTGACAGATTGGGCTGCACTCTATCAGGCAGATACTAGGGCGCAAAGCACTTAGCTGGTTATAAAAAAGATCTCAACCGCGACCTCGCTTTGTTTCTTCAACAGAACACCGTACGGATCGTTAAACTGATAGATCTCGGCCCATGCTCTAAGTCATACGCTGGAAGTGAGGGTTTAGCCTGCGAAGCGTCCAGAGCTCTGGTGTCACCACCGCTTAGGACGCGCTACGCAATCAACGCATAGAATTGCGGGACAGATGCCACCTATGAGGCGCCAGGTTCTTCCGCTCAGGACAAGCAGCGGGAGGCACACGAAAAAGAGTGGGAGACCTATTTGCGAAAAGCGTCCGGGGGTCTCCGCAAAGAGGAGCGGTATGGCTGTGCCGAGGACGAGTTTGGAAAGGCGTGTTTAACACGCGGCAAGTACAAGGAAAAGAAAGATAAGAGGGGTAGCGTCGCTTCTAATCCCACCCCCTAATGTACCTGGACGGTAACCATCACAATCACAACGGCACTTAGCCTCCCCGGGGGGATGTTCTAGTGACAAATAGGTGACACACCCAGTTACACCCAACGCGGCTCAGTACAGCAAGAATGGCTTTATTGCTGAGGTTCGTGTTGTGGTTGGATTTACTGGAATGCGACAGGAGCAGGGTACCAAGCACCTAAAATCGTCAGGCCATTGTGGCCGTGCCGGTTGAAGTCCGGCCCCGGGCACCATTTAAATGATTGATATAACTAACCGCCGTGTAAATCAGTATCAGCCATTAGAGCAACGATCAGTGGCGAGATAAGCGAATCATCGTAACGATTTGAAAAAGCATTTAAGAGAGACGGAATTCCGCCGAGCCTAACGATCACGGTTTCCGTCTTTGGGTTGACCATAACAAGTTGTAAGCCCATCCCTTCAATCCAGAAAATGTCAGGGGAGTCGGGCAAACCACCGTAAACGTGGTAGCCATAGGTATTACCCTTTGATTTACCTGTTGCCTGTACGAAAAATCGCTGCGGCGTAATCGAGTCTTCAACCATTTTCTCTAGCCAGCTCGTTGAGACGACCTGAAGTTTTTGGTTGAAAAATAAGGTGCCTATTTCGAGCCATGATCTCGCCGTCGCAAACATGCAGCAGTACCCAGCCGTGCTGATGATTGCGGCCTCCTCAAGTCCTAGTGGCTCCCACAGCTTTTCGTCAATTAATTGGTGCAGTGGCTTTTTGTAGATCTCTGTCAGCGCAAGGCCTAACAGGTGGTAATTAATGTTGTCGTAGTGGAATGATCGATCACCGTTGAAGGAGATTTCCGACAGAGGTGTTATCAACGGATGGCCGCTCAAGGTCGCCCTAATATCCTTAGATGCAGTCTCAATGCCGGATGTATGCCTTAGTAAATCTCGAAGAGTAATTGCATCCTCGGCGCGCTCGACGATCTGAGGAAGATACTGAGAAATAGAATCACGTTCAGAATTTATTAACCCGTCATCAATGGCGATACCAACAAGAATGGCAATGATAGCTTTCGTCATGGACATTGCATTTACTTGGCGACCATCACCTACATCTGGCCCATAACGTTGATAGACAATGCGACCCTTTTTCTGAATGATCAGCGCCTGAGTTTGGCTACGATCAAACCAAGCGTCTAAAGAGTCGTTAGCAGCGGCGTTTGTTTTTACGAACGCTCCCTCTTTTGCTCGCTTTAGTAGCGTCCCTCCCGCAATGGGCGCAGGGTCGGTTAGTAGATATGAGTGAGGCGATTTCAACAAATTGTTCAGGTGAGCATTGACCTCGAGTACAGCAGCGTCTTGAAGTTGTGTCTTGAATGTAGTGGCGCTCAGTATCAATACCGTCAGTAAAATTCCTATAGTGATTCTTAATTTCAGTGCTTTAGATAGCATCCGGGTTGATTCTCTGTTTTTCGAGATCTCTATATCGTTTTGGGTTTAATACGCTACGATCCTGATTGCCACTCTCATTAGCCTCTCACATTTGTGCTGCCATGACCTCTCACATTGAGGTGGTCCTGCGATATGCTTACGCGGAGACTATCAAACCATATCTGCAGCAGCATGGCTGGGGGATAGAAGGTGTTTTTATGACGACCAAGGCTACTTCATCAATTTTTTTAGTAGCGCTACTGATTAGCATTGCAGCTTGCGAAACTGACGATGTTTCACCATTGCTAGATGAAAAAATAGGCGCAAACTTAGCTTCCAAGGCGACTTGGAATCTTTCGGACGGATCCGAGTACCCGACAGGCAGAATACTCTCGAGAGCTGAAGACGGCGTCATGTTCGGTGATGGATCATTGGTGGTCGCAGACCAGCGTTATGGCCTTGTAAAGGTGGCAGCCGGCGGGACTATAGAGCAATTTGGGGGCTTTAAATCTGTAGGTTACCGGCATGACCCACTGGGAATAGAGGCGGCACCAAATGGAGTGCACCTCACGCCAGATGGCCTGGATATCCTGACTGCAGACGTCTTCACTGGTCACATTTACAGAACTTCGGTAACAACTGGTTATACTCAAATTGCCTATTCCCACCCTTATGGGGTCAACACGGCGATCGAGGATTCAACAGGAGCAATTTGGTTTACCCAGTCCACGAAAAATCGAGACGGCAAGCGTTTATACAAGGCTCTTCAAGAGCCCATACCCGATGGGGCACTATACAGACTGCCGCCGGCGCCTGACGAGAGCAGCGGAGAAGCGGAACTCATCGTAGATAATTTAAATTTCGCCAATGGTTTCTATTTAGATGAGACGGCAAACAAACTTTACCTCGCAGAAACTATGGCCCATCGGATACTAGCTTTCGACCTGAGTGTAAGCTCTGGCTCTATAAGCAATCAAAAAGTTCTGGGGCCTGTGCCAACACCGGACAACATGCGGATGTATCACGATGGATCCTTGTGGGTCGCTTCTCCGTTGTCCAATCAAATCTTGTCCTTTGATCCAAACAGCGGTGAGAGCGCGGTAGTGTTTGACGCACAAACATCAAAGGGTGCCCAGTTGGTTGAGGCAGGAGTGGCAGGCAGGGTTGCAGATCAGATCGGGTCCGACTTGATTGGAGATATGCCTGGCCTCTTAACAGGAATTATCGTTGGCGCTCCAGGACAGCCTTTTTATGTTTCAAACCTCGGGGATGCTCTGGTGAGGGTAGAAAAAAAATAGCTTTAGAATTTGTGCACAGACCGGTTAACTTTAGTCGAAGCGATACTTGATTTCCTAACGTATCTGGGCGGTAACCATCACAACGGTTGGTAGCGATCCCTGCCTTTGCGGTGCGACCGATGAGTGAACAGTAAGATTTTGAAGGCAGAGGTTCCTCATGGCTTGCGGTACTTTTCTGTCCGGTGCTGCCCAGCCAGCCGCTCATTGTGATCCTTTCCTATACTGTGTTGATAGGAGCTCTACCGAACAATGGAATGGATCAATTGAAAACCCACCTCCATCCAGCCTGGGTAGTTGCCGCGGTGACCTTTCTGGTGTTGTTGACCTCTGCCGCATTCCGCTCGTCAGTGGGCGTATTGGTTATTCCCTTTGAAGTCGAGTTTGATTGGCCGAGATCAACTACGTCCTTAGCGGTGGCCCTTAACCTAACTCTCTATGGCCTTGCCGCACCCTTTGCGACCACGTTAATGGAACATATGGGCGTTCGTAATGTCATCGCTTCCGCCTTGGGCCTGATAGCCGTTGGGACAGCACTCACCACCCTAATGACGGAACCTTGGCATCTCATAATATTGTGGGGAGTTTTTGTAGGCCTAGGTGTTGGCGCAACTGCTTTGGTGTTTGGCTCCCTAGTTGTTACCCGTTGGTTCACTCGTCATCAGGGTCTGATGCTCGGAGTAATGGGTGCCGCGTGGGCAACCGGCCAACTAATATTTCTTCCCATCATCGCCCATAGCGTCAATATATCAGGATGGCGAACAGCATCGCTTACTATTGCTGGAGCATCTCTCTGCTTGATACCAATCGTATGTTTAGTGCTGCGCGATCGCCCAAGCGACATAGGGCAATTGCCGTATGGAGCGGATCTAGATCAGCCGCTGACTCCGGAACACAATGTACGTGGCGGGATCTTAAAAGCTGCGGCTAACTCGGTGGAAATATTAATAGAGGTTATCGCCAGCAAAAGTTTTTGGATCTTAGCTGGCACTTTTTTTGTATGTGGCTGGACTACGAATGGAATCATTTCCACGCACTTTATCCCAGCAGCTCAAGACGAGGGTCTACCCGCAACGGCCGCAGCATCTTTGCTTGCAGTTGTTGGCGTCTTCGATTTAATTGGAACGATCGGCTCAGGCTGGCTCACTGATAGATATGATCCGCGCAAACTGCTTTCTATCTACTATGGCTTGCGTGGTCTTGCCCTCGTTGCAATGCCCATAATTTTAGGGCCGTCGGTTGAGCCCTCGATGCTAGTCGTGATGATGCTATTTGGTTTGGATTGGGTTGCAACGGTGCCGCCGACAGCCGTGCTTAGCACGAGGATTTTCGGCGAAAAGGCGGGTGTAGTTGTTTTCGCCTGGGTTTTTGCATTTCACATGATTGGCGCTGCCGTCGCGGCGTTGTTAAGTGGAGTTATTCGAGACATCAGTGGCGATTATTTGATCGCATGGCTGATAGCTGGATCTCTCGCGCTGATGGCTGCAATCGCCCCCTTGGCATTGCCCAGGCATTTCGCTGAGCAGGCCAAAGCCCGTCTGCAATAAGCTGATAACTTCCTAATGTATCTGGGCGGTAACCATCACAATCACAACCGCGGTTAGCCCCCTCCCCCCCCCCGCAAAAATCCTCACACACGCCAAAGGCACAGCACGCCTTTGCCCAACCGGCGAGGGTTATTCCTGCAGAAATCGATGGTCTTTGCCCCCGATATTGGGGAGTGGGTTGGGGAGTCAAAGCTTTAGCTAAGCCACAACTAACTGAACTATTTGGATAAATAGGGTTTGGGGTGGTGCCCAGGAGAGGACTTGAACCTCCACGCCCTTGCGAGCACTAGCACCTGAAGCTAGCGTGTCTACCAATTTCACCACCTGGGCAGCGAGAAATCTCTGATCAATCAGAGGGCGCGGAGACTACTGCCTCCCCACTCAACTGTCAATTTCGAGTATTGGTTCGCCCTTGGCTTTTCGGCCCCGCGATCTGGGGGGTGTTTCCCGCGTATAATGAAGTCTTACTTCCAGCCGGCTGACTCCAGCCATCGGACCTCATCTTGGCGCCACGCCGCAAAAACACTACCTCTAGTCCACCCGTTGACCCCCACGCGGCGCGGGAGCAGAGCCGTTACGAGCACCCCATTGCCAGCCGGGAAGTGATTTTGGGTTTACTCGAGGCGGCGGATGCCCCCCTGCCTTTTGCTGGCATTGCCGAAGAATTGGGTTTAAGTGGCGAGCGCGACCTCGACGCACTGGGTAAACGCCTGCGCGCGATGCAACGCGACGGTCAGATCTTCTCCGGCAGGCGGGGTGCCTATGGTGTGCCCAAGCGAATGGACTTGTTGCGCTGTCGGGTGATGGGCCACAGAGATGGTTACGGGTTTGCGAGACCGCTCGAGGGGGAAGCAGAGGATTTGTTTATCTCCGCCCGCGAGATGTATCAGGTATTCGATGGTGACGAGGTGCTGGTCTCCGTCGCAGGTCTCGATCGCCGTGGTCGGGCGGAAGGGCAGATCGTTGTGGTGCTCACCCGGGCGCATGCCAAAGTGGTCGGGCGCTACATGGAAGAGAGCGGCATCGGCTTTCTACTCCCCCACAACACGCGCATTCGCAATCACATCCTGATTCCACCCAAAGCGAAGGGCGGCGCGCGCCATGGGCAGCTGGTGTCGGTGGTGCTCACCGACTATCCCTCGGCCACCTTGGGCGCCAAAGGCGAGGTTGAGGAAGTGCTCGGTGATCATCTAGACCCAGGACTTGAGATCGACGTGGCAATCCGCGCCCACGGCATTCCCTGGGAGTGGCCGGATGAGGTGTTACGGGAGGCCGGCGCGCTGGTTGAGGAGCCCGCCGAGACAGATAAAACCCACCGGGTGGATTTGCGCGATGTCCCGTTTGTCACTATCGACGGTGAGGACGCCAAAGATTTCGATGACGCCGTGTGGTGCGAGGAAACTCCCGATGGATTTCAGCTGCGCGTGGCGATCGCCGATGTTTCTCATTACGTGCCGGTCGGCTCCGCGCTCGATGAGGAAGCGAGCATCAGGGGCAATTCGGTGTACTTCCCAGAGCGAGTCGTGCCCATGTTCCCGGAGGTCCTTTCTAATGGGTTGTGCTCGCTGAAGCCGCAGGTAGACCGACTAGCAATGGTCTGTGACATGCACATCGACCAAAGCGGTCAGTTGCAGGACTACACCTTTTACGAAGCGGTGATTCATTCCCATGCGCGGCTCACCTACACGGATGTAGGTGCGGTGATTGAGAATGGCTGGAGTCCAAACGTGCCCGCCGAGCGCGATGGGGAGATCGAACGGCTCTATCGGCTTTACCAAGCACTGTGCAGTGCGCGGGAGCAGCGGGGTGCGCTCGATTTCGACACGCAAGAAACCCGCATCCTGTTTGATGAACAGCGCAAGATCGCCGCTATCAAGCCCGTGCAGCGCAACGATGCGCACAAATTGATCGAGGAGTGCATGCTGATTGCTAATGTCGCCACCGCGCAGTTCCTCGAAGCGCTTGAGCAACCTGCGCTTTTTCGCGTGCATGAGGGCCCCAGCGCCGAGAAACTCGAGAACCTCCGTGCCTTTTTGGGTGAGCTGTCGCTGGATTTACCGGGCGGTCTGAAACCCACCCCCGAGCACTATCAGTCGTTGCTCGCCAATGTGGAAAACCGCGATGACAGCCACATCATTCAAACCATGCTGCTTCGTTCACTTTCACAGGCCGTATATCAACCGGAGAACGCCGGGCATTTTGGCCTCCATTACGAGGCCTACGCGCATTTCACCTCACCCATTCGCCGTTACCCCGATCTACTGGTGCACCGCGCGATTCGCGCAGCGATCCGAGGTCGAAGGAAGGGCACACACATCGAGCGGGTCAAAGGCGCGCGCGCGCTCAAGCGCGAGGCAATCTACCCCTACGATACGGGCGCCATGGCCGCTCTCGGAGAGCAGTGTTCGATGACCGAGCGTCGCGCAGACGATGCGACGCGCGAGGTCGATGCCTGGCTGAAGTGCGAGTTTCTTAAGGACCGCATCGGTGAAGAATTTGAGGGCGTCATCGCCGCCGTGACCAATTTCGGCGTGTTTGTTGAGTTGAGCGGGCTCTACATCGAAGGTCTGATGCATGTGAGTGCTTTGCCCGGTGATTACTATCATTTCGTTCAGGCGAAGCAGCGGCTGATCGGTGAGCGCACGCGGCAGATCTTCCAACTGGGTGGGGCGGTCACTGTAAGGGTGGCCCGGGTCGACCTTGATGATCGAAAAATCGATCTGGAGCTGGCCGGGGTTGCGCCATCCAAACGCGGCAAGAGCGGTAAGAGTGGTAAGAATGGAAAGCACCGGTCAGAGGATGAGTCGACATCAGGCAGCCGCAACAAGAAATCGCCCCGCCGCCAAACCACCTCCTCGGGAGAGAAGGAAAGTGGTGGCCGCGGGCGTACGTCAGGCAAGCCATCAAAATCGGCGAAATCCTCCAAGCCAGGCAAATCAAAAAAGGCATCGACCTCAGACCGGTCTGTAAAAGGATCCAAGGCGGGCAAGGCCTCGGGCGCAAAGCGCCGTCCGGGTAAAAATCGCCAGCGGGGAAGAAGCGGCGGCGAACCATGATTAATACCGTATTCGGTTACCACGCCGTCGAGAGCCTGATCCGCAGAGCGCCGCGTCGCGTAGCGGCACTCCATGTACAGGCAGACCGCCAGGACAAGCGTATGCAGGCGCTTTGCGAGCTGTCCCGAAATCAAGGCGTGTCTGTGCTGCCCTGTGCGAAGTCGGAGCTCGACGCACTGGTGACCGGGCGCCATCAGGGCGTGGTCGCGGTGCTTGACTCTACAGTGGGAGGTGACACCGGCGGTATGATGAGTGAGGCGGAGCTTGCCGAACATCTCTCGCAGGTGGCCGTCCCGCTCATTTTGATTGTGGATGGTGTAACCGACCCGCACAATTTGGGGGCCTGCCTGCGGAGTGCCGATGCGGCGGATGTCACCGCTGTCGTCTTCCCCAAAGATAAAAGCGCTGATTTGAACGATGTGGCACGCAAGGTGGCCAGTGGTGCCGCCGAGACGGTGCCCTGGGTGCGCGTCACCAACCTTGCCAGAACCATTGAGTCCTTAAAGCGAGCCGGTGTCTGGGTGATCGGCACAGATGGCGACGCGGAAGCAACGCTGTATGAGCAAGATCTGAGCGGACCCTGCGCGTTGGTGCTCGGCTCAGAGGGTGCCGGGATGCGCCGTCTGACCCGGGATCTCTGCGATTTCATCGTCAAACTGCCAATGGCGGGGTCGGTCTCCAGCCTCAATGTGTCGGTCGCGGCGGGAGTCTGTCTGTTCGAGGCGGTGCGGCAGCGCGGTCTCCAGA
Source organism: Halieaceae bacterium (assembly GCA_902518075.1). Next base: position 23,240 of record CABYEX010000010.1, read on the forward strand.
AGGGGTAACGGACCGCCATCAGGTGCCAACTTGCCACGTTGCAAAGCGGCAACAGCCTTTGTAGACTCCTGCCCTCAAAATTTGGCCGGGTCTGAAAACAGGCCCATCCTCCTTGCCACACCGCGTGACGGGTGGCTTTAAACCATAGGGAGTACGCGAGTGCGACACTACGAAGTTGTGTTCATGGTCCATCCGGACCAATCAGAACAAGTCCCGGGAATGATTGAACGTTACAGTAACGTAATCACCAAAGATGGCGGGACTGTGCATCGTCTGGAAGATTGGGGTCGACGTCAGTTGGCCTACCACATCAACAAAATCCACAAGGCACATTACGTGCTGATGAACGTCGAAGCCTCCAACGAGGCGATGGAAGAGTTAACTACTACCTTCCGCTACAACGACGCGGTCATTCGTAACCTCGTGATACGTCGCGACGAGCCTATGCTCGAGGAGTCTCTCATCATGAAGGCCGAGCGCGAGGACAAGGAACGTAAAGCCCGATACCAGGAGCGTCAGGACAATGACGCTCGCCGTGCTGCGGCCGAGACGGCCGAGGCCTCCGCTGAGGAAGGGGTCCCGGAGCCCGTTGCGGAAGCGCCAGAAGCAGACACTGAAGAAGCGACCGAGGAATAAGCCATGTCACGTTTTTTTCGACGCAGAAAGTTTTGCCGTTTCACTGCAGAGGGCGTAACCGAGATCGACTATAAGGATCTGGACACCCTCAAGCAGTACGTCTCTGAGACCGGCAAGATTGTACCGAGCCGGATTACCGGCACCAAGGCCAAGTATCAGCGTCAGCTCGCGACCGCCGTCAAGCGCGCGCGCTACCTCGCGTTACTGCCTTATACAGACGCTCATAACTAAGCGTGACTGATGCGCGGCCTCGCTGAATTCATCATGCGCGGCCGGTGGCAGGCACTCGGCATCGCGGTATTGGGGTCGGGCAGTCTGTTATTTGGCTGGATCAGTGCGGCGGCCATCGCACTGGTGACCCTGAGAAAGGGGACAGCTTCCGGCGGTTGGTTGGTGTTGTGGGCGTTATTGCCCGCGGTGATCATTACGGCCATGACCGGCGACACGGGCAGCGCCATGTTGTTGCTGGGGGCATACGGCCTGGCCGTTGTTCTCAGGGAGAGTGTCAGCCTGTCGCTGGCGGTGATGGCCAGCGTGCCACTGGTACTGGTCAGCGGTTTGGCGCTGACCCTGCTGAATGGCCCGTTTTTGGAGGACCTGGTGGCAACGTTTAATCAGGCCCTCGCCCAGCTGGAGCAGGACCTCCAGCAAGAGGGTTCGGGAGAGTTGGCGTTCAACTCGCTGGCGGTCCCTCACGTGGCAGCATTGTTGGCCACCGGTAATGCGGTGATTGCTTTGCTTAGCCTGATGTTGGGGCGTTACTGGCAGGCAGCGCTTTACAACCCGGGAGGGTTTGGCGACGAGTTTCGCGCGCTTAGGTTGCCTACCGGTGCCGTGATGACGATGGCGTTCGTGGCCGCCGCATTGTGGTGGATTGGCCCCGATTGGCGGGTCTGGAGTGCGGCCGCGGTGCTGCCGCTCACCATCGTCGGGTTCGCATTGGTGCATGCCTATGCAGCCTACGCGAACAAAGGGGTCGCATGGTTGATCCTGATGTACGTGCTGTGGATCGTGCTCGATCTAGTGAAGTGGGTATGGGTGGGATGTGTCGTGATCGATGCATTTGCTGATTTCAGGGCCAGATGGGTGAGTCCCACTGGCAAAGGCTCTGGCGGTGCTTAAGCCGCCGAGCAGGAAGTGATAAAAGTCGGCCGTTTACGCGGCCAGCAGAGGAAAGAACGATGGAAGTCATTTTGCTCGAAAACATTGGAAATCTTGGTACGCTGGGAGACAAGGTTGATGTGAAACCCGGTTATGGCCGCAATTTCCTGATCCCCCAGGGCAAGGCAGTGCCGGCCACAGAAGACAATGTGGCCAAGTTTGAGGCTCGTCGTGCGGAGCTCGAAGCGGTAGCCGCAGAGACACTGTCTGCTGCCGAGGCTCGAGGCGAGGCGCTAGCTGCGCTCGGTGCAGTCGAAATTGCAGCCACTGCAGGAGAAGAAGGCAAGCTCTTTGGTTCCGTGGGAACCCGCGATATTGCCAATGCATTGTCTGCTGCGGGATGTGAAGTCGATAAGGCGGAAGTCCGGCTACCCGAGGGCGTGATCCGTGAGCTCGGCGAGTTCGAGATCATGATCCAGGTTCACGCAGAGGTGTCGACCTCTGTCGCGATTAACATCATCGCTGAGTAAAACCCTGCGGGGCGTCCCCGCTCCGCACAGGACCCTCGCCGCCGCGGTATTGCCGCGGCGCCACCCCTGAACACCGATCTTTTCTGGCAGTTCTCTCCGGTCGCGGGTAATCTAATCGGCCCGGTGGCATTTTGGCATTGATGATGCTTTGAGCCCCGGCTGATCAGGCACAGAAGAAGGCAGCACCTTGGAGTCGGTAAAACCCCAGGATTCAGATATCTCGCGAATCCGCATGCAACCCCAGTCGGTCGAGGCAGAACGCTCGGTCATCGGGGGTATTTTGTTAGCGCCCGAAAGCTGGGATGCCATAGCCGAGCTGGTCGACGCCAGCGACTTTTATCGACCTGAACACCGGGCGATCTTCCGTCAGATCGCGATTCTAGTGGATCGCAATGAACCCATTGACGTCATCACGGTTGCCGACCGGCTCCTGGCAACAGGTGAGCTGGACGCTGCCGGCGGCCATACTTATCTCGCAGATCTCGTGGAGCGGACGCCCACTGCCGCCAATGTTAGTGCCTATGCCAGAGCGGTTCGGGAGCGCGCACTACTCAGAAAGCTGATTGGCGCGGCACAGGATATTGCGACCACAGGCTTTAACCCAGAGGGTCGCAGCGCCGAGGAGCTGGTGGATGAAGCCGAGCGGCTCATTATGGCGGTTTCGGAGAGCGGCCCGAAGCTGGGTGGCCCTCAAGGGATAGCGCCGCTGCTTACCGGTGCGTTGGAGCGCATCGAAGAGCTCTATAACACTGGCGGTGACATCACCGGGCTCACCACAGGCTTTATTGATCTCGATAAGAAAACCTCGGGCCTTCAGCCCTCCGATCTGGTGATTGTGGCGGGCCGCCCCTCGATGGGTAAGACGGCTTTTGCCATGAATCTGGTTGAGAACGCGTGTGCTCACACTGAAAAGCCGATTCTGGTTTTTTCGATGGAAATGCCGGCGGAGCAACTGGTGGTGAGAATGATGTCCTCACTCGGCAAGATCGATCAGTCGCGGTTGCGCACTGGCAAGTTGCACCAGGATGACTGGCCCAAGTTGTCGGCGGCGATGGCGAAGCTGAAAGAAACCACCATCTTTATTGATGACACGCCGGCGCTGACGCCGACCGAAGTCAGGGCACGGGCGCGCCGACTCTCGAGGGAGCAAGGAGATCTCGCCATGATCATGGTGGACTATCTGCAGTTGATGCGGGTTGCGGGCGCGGCGGAGGGCCGCACCGCGGAGATTTCTGAAATTTCCCGTAACCTGAAAGCGATTGCCAAGGAATTCCGCTGTCCTGTTGTGGCGCTGTCGCAGTTGAATCGAGCCCTCGAGCAGCGGCCAAACAAGCGTCCTGTGAACTCGGATCTTCGGGAATCGGGTGCCATTGAGCAGGACGCCGATGTGGTGATGTTCATTTATCGGGACGAGGTGTACCACGAGGACTCGCCAGACAAAGGTGTAGCAGAGATCATTATCGGCAAGCAGCGAAACGGCCCGATCGGCACCTGCCGACTGGCGTTTCAGGGCGAATTCACCCGGTTTGAAAATCTCGCCCGGGATGACTATGCCGGCTACTGATCCGGCACTCCCGCTTTATCGTGTTTCAGCCTAAAAGTCCCTCGCAATGAATCAGGTGACCTCGCCAATCGACCTTGTCGCCTTGCTCGAAATGCTCGGCGGAGAAAAGCAGATCGTGGCCTCGCTGCTATCCAAGTTTGTGGAGGAATTGACCTCGGATCTCGCGGCCAGTTAGCAGGCGATGGTCGATCACGGCGCCGAGGCGTATTGCGTATCGCATCGAAGGCACCAGCGCCAATTTGCATGCTTTTATGCTATCGGCGGCCGCGCGTGAGCTGGAGCAGGCCTGCACCGAGGCCGATGCTTCGCTGATGACGATCAAGCAGCAGGTGATGTCGGATCAAGCGCGTTTTGTGCGAGAGGCAGTCGAAAGCTGAGCGCCAAGCGCTCAGGCAGGATTGATCAAAGCCCGATTTCTTTTCGCAGCCGCGCGAGATGCGTGACCTGCTCTTCCGCGCTGGGTGCTTCCTCTGAGGGTGGTGACAGTGCGACCCGTTCCGGGCCCTCCAGCACTTCGCCGCGAGCAGCACGACTCACCCACCGTTCGTAATGTTCTCGGTATACCGGCCAGGTTTTTGATTCCGACTCATTCGCGAGAAAAAACCAGTCGCTGTCACGTCCGGCAAGATAGACCGCCGGATGCTGCCACGCCTCGTCGGTTTTGGGTGAGGGCGCCAGACAGGCCTGCCTATAGGCGTCGTAGGGCGAGGGGAGACCCAGATCACTAAGGCAGTGCCGACATGCCTCGACCATGCGATTCAGCGTGGGCAGATAGTCGCTGTGCTCAATGGCGTGTTGCGCTGCGCGGAGGATGACCGATGTTGGGTAGGCGTCGAGGGCCTCCAGCCACAGCCGTTTGACCTGTTTCACTTGCTCGGCGTCTGACCAAGCCGCGTAATATTGATTGTGGTAGTTTAACCGAAACAGCGCGAACACCTGATTGATAGCGTCAATCAGCTGTAAGTCTGGCGGCTTCGCGGGATCAGTTGGCCCAGCTGGTGTCGGTGAGGTCGTCGCTGAGACTTCGGTCCTTTGAGCGACGGCCGCCGCCAGCGCCGCCGCGTCCTGTTTTTCCGCCATGCTGTTCTCCATATCCTGCACTGCGACACTGGCGTTTTACGTGCTGCAGAAATTTACTGTTCCAGGAGGTGTGCACCTCATTACTGTCCACCCAGTACATCACAAACTCGGGAAGCAAGGCTTGCGCATCGGCCTGTTCGATGCCCGCCAACCGCAAGGTCTCATACACTGAGGTATCGGGTTCCCAGTTGCGAGGAATTCGGGTGGGCTCGTTACTGTGATGCATCTGGCTGGTGTGCTTCAGCCAGCGCCGGCGCACATGCTCGACGAAGCGACTGTTCACCTCTTTTGGCGGGCCGCCTCGCTCACTCCAGTAGAGGATGAATTCAGCTCGCACCGATTCCGCAAAGATGATATCGATGTCTGCTTGCGCCAGAATATCGAGCGCGTCCTGGCTGGGCGTCCAGTCGCGGTCAAAGGGTGCAGGCGTGCTGATCTCGAAGGCGTGTGCGCTTGATTGTTTCGCTTCCTGCCGTTGGGTGTCTCGCCAACGGCTGAGAATGTGCTGCCGAAACTGGGTTTCAGCCTCGCTTCCGTTGGAGAGCATAAAGCTGGCTTGGGCACGCTCGATAAACGTTCGGGGGATGCCGTGGTTCAGAACCAACAGCTCAATTAAGTCATCGCTTGGCCGCCAGCCAGGGTTTCCCTGTGAAGGTGTCGGCGAACTGTTAGCCCGCGACCCCTGCGCATCCCCCAAGATGTCGGCTGCTGCAGTGAGCAAGACGACATTCGGGTCTCGACTCGGTTGCTGCTGGATAATGCCCAGAGCCACCAGCTTCGCAATGAGCGTTGCAATGTGATCCAGAGACCAAAACGACAGCGTGTTTTGCAGCGTTGTAAAGGATAGCGGCGTCCAATCCTCAGCGCCGTGGAGGTGGCTACCCAATGCCTGTAACAAGACGGCCTCTTCAAGCCCGATCGTCTCGGCCAGTTCGGGCGAGAAGGTCAGTTGTCGATCGGGAAAGAGTGAACCAGAGGGCATTTTGATGCGGAGTGGGTCAACCGGTCTGATAGGATACCGACTTACCCGCACCAATACAGCAATTACGATAAGTTTCCGGAGAGTTTCGCGTGGCGAAGGCAAAAACCGCATTTGTCTGCAATGACTGTGGGGCAGATTTCCCCAAGTGGCAGGGTCAGTGCGGTGAGTGTCAGGCCTGGAACACGCTCTCGGAAATTCGCTTGAACGCCCCCGCGGCGAAGGCAGCCAGTGCGCGTATGGGAGGGCGGTCAGGTTACGCGGGCACGGTGGCGGCTGTGCAGCGTCTTGAGGATGTTGCGCTGGTCGATCTGCCCCGGCTGGCTTCCGGGTTTGATGAGCTGGACAGGGTCCTCGGCGGCGGCTTTGTGCCGGGCTCCAGCATCTTGATTGGCGGGCACCCCGGGGCAGGCAAGAGCACGCTGCTCTTGCAAGCCCTGTGCCAACTGGCAGTGGCGCACCCCGCGCTCTATGTGACAGGTGAGGAGTCTCCCGAGCAAATCGCATTGCGCGCCAATCGTCTTGGTCTGCCGACGGATCAGCTGCAGTTGATGGCAGAAACCGATGTCGATGCAGTCCTCGCGTCGGCTGAGTCGCTTAAACCCAAGATTCTCGTTGTTGACTCCATTCAGGTGGTGCACAGCGAAACGTTGACCTCTGCCCCCGGCAGTGTGTCGCAGGTTCGGGATTGCGCTGCGCAGCTGACCCGCTATGCCAAGCAGACGGGCACCATATTGATCTTGGTGGGCCACGTAACGAAGGACGGCAGTCTTGCCGGACCCAAAGTGCTTGAGCATATGATCGACTGCTCGATTCTCCTGGAGGGCGAACACAACTCCCGCTATCGCACCCTTCGAGGGCAGAAGAACCGTTTCGGTGCCGTAAACGAGCTGGGTATTTTCGCCATGACCGATACGGGCATGCGCGAGGTCACCAATCCCTCTGCAATTTTTCTGGATCGTTCTGAGCACACCGCGCCAGGGACAACAGTTGTCGTTGTTTGGGAGGGCACACGACCCTTACTGGTCGAAATTCAGGCGCTTGTCGACGACAGCTCACTGGGTAACCCCCGCCGCGTGACGGTAGGTTTTGAGCAAAACCGACTCGCGATGTTGCTCGCAGTGTTGCACCGACACGGTGGTATTCAAGTGGGCGATCAGGACGTGTTTGCTAACGTCGTGGGTGGTGTAAGGGTTATGGAGACATCGGCTGATTTGGCGCTTTTGCTGGCAGTGGTGTCGAGCCTGCGTAACCGACCGCTGCCTCGGGACTGGGTGGTCTTTGGCGAGGTGGGCTTGTCTGGAGAAATTCGCCCGGTGGCTAGTGGGCAGGAAAGATTGGCCGAGGCAGCAAAACACGGCTTTAAACTCGCGATCGTTCCCAAGGGGAATGCGCCGAGAAAGGCGATTAAGGGTTTGAAGGTCATCTCCGTTGTGCGTTTGTCTGAGGCACTCGAGGCCATTCAGTGAGCGACTGCTCCGAGGAGCTCAGCGAGATCTGCGCCGATCTGCCCCAGGTCTCTGCTGCTGGGCTCGCGCCCTGTTGATCCTGTTGGGCCTGTCACTGGCGAATTTTTGACTGCGTTACCCCCTGACCGTTATTTCAGTTTCCGGTGCTTCACCCGACTGGGTACTGCGGCTTCCGCGCCCACCCGTTGGCGCCGATCATCTTCATACTCCGAGTAGTTGCCCTCGTCGAAAACCACCTTGCCATCATCCTCATAAGCGAGGATGTGGGTGGCGATTCGGTCTAGGAACCACCGATCGTGTGAAATCACCAGCGCTGAACCGGGGAACGCCAGCAGCGCTTCCTCAAGTGCTCGCAGCGTTTCGACATCAAGATCATTGGTGGGCTCATCCAGCAGCAGCACATTCGCACCCTGTTTTAGTAGCTTGGCGAGGTGCAACCGGTTGCGTTCTCCACCAGAGAGATCTTTGACAAATTTCTGCTGGTCAGAGCCCTTGAAGTTGAAGCGCCCCACATAGGACCGGGAGGGCACTTCGTAATTGCCGATGCGTATAATATCGAGACCATCCGAGACCTCTTCCCACACGGTTTTACTGCCGTCGAGGTCATCCCGGGACTGATCCACGTAGCCCAGCTCAACGGTTTCACCGACTGTGACCTCGCCACCGTCAGGGGTCTCAAGGCCCATCAGGATGCGGAATAGTGTCGACTTTCCCATACCGTTGGCACCGATAATGCCAACTATGCTGCCTTTGGGCACCGTGAAGCTCACGTCCTCGAACAACAAGTGATCACCAAAGGCTTTTCGCAGTCCGCTGACCTCGACCACCTTATCGCCCAATCGCGCACCCGGCGGAATGTAGATTTCGTTGGTCTCGTTGCGGGTTTGGAACTCTTGAGAATTCAGCTCCTCGAACCGTTGCAGTCGCGCCTTGTTTTTGGCCTGCCGCCCCTTAGGGTTGGCGCGTACCCACTCGAGTTCTGCCTTGATGGCTTTTTGGTGGGAGGCCTCCTGACGCTGTTCCTGCTCTATGCGTTTTTCCTTCGCTTCTAACCAGGTTGAGTAGTTGCCCTCATAGGGAATGCCCCGGCCACGGTCCAACTCGAGAATCCACCCGGCGGCATTGTCAAGGAAGTACCGGTCGTGGGTGATTGCCACGACGGTCCCGGGAAAGTCTTCCAGAAAGTGCTCCAGCCATGCCACAGACTCGGCGTCGAGGTGGTTCGTTGGCTCGTCGAGGAGCAACATGTCTGGCTCCGAGAGCAGCAACCTCGCTAACGCTACCCGACGACGCTCACCGCCAGACAAGGTGTCGACGCTGGCCTCCCAGGGGGGTAGGCGCAAGGCATCCGCTGCAATATCAAGTCGCATATCGAGGTTATGCGCGTCTTTGGCCTGAATAATGCCCTCAAGCCTAGCCTGTTCCTTTGCCAGCGCGTCGAAGTCAGCCTCTGGCTCGCCATAATCTGCATACACTTTCTCCAGTCCCGCCAGCGCATCAATCGCTTCCTGAACGCCTTCTTCGACGTTGCCGCGGACATCCTTTTCCGAGTTGAGCTGCGGTTCCTGGGGCAGGTAGCCAATCTTAATGTCCAGCTGGGGCCGCGCTTCACCCAGAATCTCGGTATCGATGCCTGCCATGATCCTGAGCAGCGTCGATTTTCCTGCCCCATTCAATCCGAGAACGCCGATCTTGGCGCCCGGAAAAAACGACAGCGAGATGTCCTTAAGGATTTCTTTCTTGGGCGGGACGATCTTGCCGACCCGGTTCATGGTGTAGACGTATTGTGCCAACGTAGAGCTCCGACGGTGTTCAGCGGGGTGCAAAACTAGGGTTGATGTTACCTGTACCCCGTTTATTTTTGGGGGTCGAGTGTACTGAAACGCAGGTGCTTATGGCTATCGGAGTGGGCCCTGTTTTTGCGATTGACGTGTTGTTTCGCATCCCATTGCCCGCTGCCAGATCACACAGCCATTGGGCAACTCACTCCTCGCGGATCTCGACAATGGTGGACTTGATGACGTCCTCAGGCTCCTGCTCGGTTTCGTTCCACACCACCAAGCGCTCGCTGCTCGGATTGGCGGGTACGTCGGCGTCGCGAAACTAAATGGTTTTCACTTCGCTGGTTTTCCAGTGTTTAAAGGTCATGAATCTGTTGGTCATAGTGTTCATATCGCGCATTGAGCGAGGTCAGATCAGAAAAGGTTGGCAAAAGCCGTGCCGGGTGCAGCTTTTTGCTGTCAAGGCTCTCTAGGCTTTAAGGGCGTTCAACCCCGTTTACACGATGGAGTAAACGGGTCGTTCAGGCGCGATTCACTGAGCGCCCGCGTCCTATACCGAAGTACTCGATCCCGGCTGCTTCCATGTCTTCAGGGTTATACAGGTTACGGCCGTCGATGATTATCGGTGATGTCAATCGGCTTTTGATCTCCTCAAAATCGGGTGCTCGGAATAGCTTCCACTCCGTGCAGATGACTAGGCAGTCCGCACTGTCGAGTGCTTCCTCTTTCGTCGCGGAGTAGTGCATGTCGTCCCGAGGACCATAGATCACCTTGCAGGCCTCCATGGCCTGTGGATCAAAAGCTTTGACCTTACCGCCCGCTGCCCAGATGGCTTCGATCAGCGTCCGACTGGGTGCCTCGCGCATATCGTCGGTGTTGGGTTTGAAAGACAGGCCCCACACTGCGATGGTGCGTCCGTTCAGGTCAGCACCCAATCGCGCAGTAACCTGCTCGACCAACTTCTGCTTCTGACGTTCGTTAGTGATGTGCACGGCGGGTAAGATGTGAGCATGGGTGCCGCTTTGCTTGGCGAGATAATCGAGTGCCTGGACATCCTTGGGGAAGCAAGAACCACCATAACCCGCGCCGGGATAGATGAATTGGTAACCAATTCTGGGGTCAGAACCCATACCTTGACGCACCAATTCAACGTCGGCACCCACCGCCTCGGCGATATTCGCGATTTCGTTGATGAAGCTGATTTTGGTGGCCAGCATGGCGTTGGCGGCATATTTGGTGAGCTCGGCACTGCGTGGATCCATGAACATCATTTTGTCGTGATTGCGGTTGAACGACTGATACATGCGGCGGAACTCCGCCACGCTGGCCTCCGAGCGGGCACCGATAATGATCCGGTCAGGCCTCAGTGCATCGGTCACCGCGGAGCCTTCTTTCAAAAACTCCGGATTAGAGCAGACCTCGAAAGGAATCTCTGCTCCACGGGCCGCTAGTCCAGCCGCAATGCACTCGGCCACCTTGTCTGCCGTACCCACGGGGACTGTAGATTTGTTCACCACGACTTTGCGGGAGGTCATGTGCTCAGCGATGCCCTCTGCAACGGACATCACGTATTGTATATCGGCGCTACCGTCGGCTGCCGCCGGTGTGCCGACACAAACAAACAGATAATCACTGGCCTCAACGGCTTCCGCAGTGTCATCGGTTAAACGCAAGGTGCTCTGCGCGATGCCCGCCTGCAGGAGCTCGTTCAGGCCGGGTTCGTAAAAGGGTAGGTCACCGCCCTGAATCCGCTCGATGCGGGTGGGGTCGATATCCATGCAGGTGACCTGGTGCCCGACCTCGGAGAATACCGCCGCCTGCACCAGTCCGACGTAGCCGCCGCCGAAGATACTGATTCGCAATGTTTTTCTCCCTAATCCGATCAGAATATCGTAAACGTAAAGTCATGGCAGTTTGTAGTGTCACAATGACAAAACCCTGACGCCGGGGCCGTGTTCCGCTACCATTCGCCCCCAAGTTGAAAATCAGGGAACGGTTGATCCGTTCCAAGCCGCAGGAAGCCACCATGAATCAAGCTGCCACCCATTTGTCGCAGTACCTCGACCGCGATACACAGACCATTGAAGCCTTCGATGCCGAATTGTGGTCCGCCATGAGCGCTGAAACCGTTCGCCAAGAGGAGCACATCGAGCTCATTGCCTCGGAGAACTACTGCAGCCCCCGCGTACTAGAGGCTCAGGGATCGGTGCTGACCAATAAATACGCTGAGGGATATCCCGGGAAACGCTATTACGGCGGCTGTGAATTTGTTGATCAGGCGGAAACTCTGGCGATTGAGCGCGCTAAGGCCCTTTTTGGCTCCGATTTTGCCAACGTGCAGCCCCACTCTGGCTCGAGTGCCAACATCGCTGTTTTTCAGGCGCTCCTGAAGCCCGGCGATACCGTACTGGGCATGAGCCTCGCCGATGGTGGGCATCTGACCCACGGCGCCTCGGTCAATTTTTCGGGCAAGATTTATCAGGCGGTGCAATACGGGATCGATCATGGCACGGGCCTGATCGACTATGCCGCCCTGCGCGAACTGGCTGTCACGCACAAACCAAAGCTCATAATCGGTGGTTTCTCAGCCTATAGCCGGATCCTCGACTGGTCCAAATTCCGCGAGATCGCCGACGAGGTCGGTGCCTTCTTGTTGGTTGATATGGCTCACGTGGCGGGCTTGGTAGCGGCGGGGGTGTATCCCAGCCCGATTTCTTACGCCGATGTGGTGACGACGACAACACACAAAACGCTGCGTGGTCCGCGCTCCGGGATGATCTTGGCCCGGGCCAACGAGGCGCTGGAGAAGCAATTTAACTCGGCGATTTTCCCAGGTGCACAAGGCGGGCCACTCATGCATGTGATTGCCGCCAAGGCGGTCGCGTTTAAAGAGGCGATGTCCCCTGATTTTGTCGATTACCAGAAGCAAGTGATCCGCAACGCGCAGGCCATGGCTGCGACGTTCGTGGAGCGTGGTCACAGAATTGTATCGGGCGGCACCGATAATCACTTGATGCTGTTGGATCTCATCGGCAAGGATTACACCGGTAAAGATGCGGACGCGGCGCTGGGTGAGGCTTATATCACGGTGAATAAAAATGCCGTGCCCAATGACCCGCGCTCGCCCTTCGTGACGTCTGGGCTGAGATTGGGCACCCCCGCCATCACAACCCGCGGGTTCGGGGTGGAAGAGACCGAGCTGTTGACCGGTTGGATGTGCGATGTTTTGGCCTCTCTGGAGGCAGGGACATCGGATCAAGTCATCCCGGCAATCCGCCAGCAGGTGAAGGCTCTATGCGCTAAGATGCCAGTCTACGCGAGCTGAGGACTTAGGCGTCGTTGTGACGCCTATGACACTATGCACTGCCCCTTTTGCAGCACCGACGAAACCAAGGTCATCGACTCGCGTCTGGTGGCTGAGGGTGCTCAGGTGCGCAGACGCCGGGAGTGCCTGAGTTGCACCGAGCGTTTTACCACCTACGAAGCGGCGGAGTTGGTGCTGCCGCGCATCATCAAGCAAGACGGCAGCCGCGAGCCCTTCGACGAGGAGAAGTTGCGCTCAGGTCTGTTGCGCGCGCTGGAAAAGCGCCCGGTCTCTGTCGAGAGCATCGAAGCCGAGCTCGATCAGATCAAACATCGGCTGCGCGCCACGGGAGAGCGCGAAATCAAGTCGCTGCAAGTGGGTGAGTGTGTGATGGAATCCCTCAAGGCGCTGGATCATGTCGCCTATGTGCGGTTCGCATCTGTTTATCGGAGCTTTCAGGATCTTGCCGAATTCAGAGACGCGATTGAATCTTTGGAGGCCGAGCCGGCCGAAGGCGACTCGCCGTGAACAACGTTCAGGATCGCCGCTGGATGCAGCGCGCGATCGAACTGGGTCGGCAGGCACGCTACTGGTCGTCCCCCAACCCGCCAGTAGGCTGCGTGTTAGTTCGCGATGATAATGAGATCGGCGCCGGTTTTACACAACCTGCTGGGCAAGCGCATGCCGAAATCATGGCTCTCAACGATTCCGGTGATGCCAACGGTGCTTCGGCCTATGTCACGCTCGAACCCTGCAGTCATCTTGGTCAGACAGGCCCTTGCGCCAGTGCACTGATTGACGCCGGCGTGGCTCGGGTGGTGGTCGCTGTTGAGGATCCGAATCCACAGGTAGCCGGCAGTGGGATCGCTGCGCTGCGCGCTAAAGGCGTCGATGTTGCCTTGGGTGAAGGCGCAGATCAGGTCGAGGCAGATCTCGCCGGTTTTCTGCTGCGCATGCGTCGCGGGTATGGCCGCATCACGCTGAAGATCGCGATGTCGTTGGATGGGCGGACCGCGCTGTCTTCTGGAGAGAGCCAGTGGATCACGGGCGAGGACGCGCGAGCGGACGTGCAGCGTCTTCGAGCAGAATCTGATCTGATGGTGACCGGTGTGGGCACCGTGCTGGCGGATGATTGCCGACTGACCCTGCGCGCAGATCAGTTGCCACTGGGTGGCGAGGATAAAGATCGCGCTCTGGCGCATCCCCCAGCGCGTATGGTGCTCGACTCGAAGGGCCGCACGCCGGCTGGCGCGCGGATTTTGGCAGGCGGCGAAACCACGTTAATCACCACTGAAAACATTGAGCTCGGTGAATCAGATCAGGCCGTTGTGCTGGGCGCGGATGCCGAGGGCCGAGTGGATCTCAGAGCCTGGGTGCAGTATCTCGGGGAGCGGGCCTTTAATGAAATTCTTGTTGAGGCAGGCGCCACGTTGTCGGGTGCGCTGCTGGAAGGCGGTTGGGTTGATCGGCTGATTATCTATCAGGCGCCAAAGTTGTTGGGCCATGCCGCCCGCGCTATGGCGGCAATGAACTACCCGGCGCTGGCTGATGCGCCGGAATTTGAGATCAATGAGGTGACCCGCATTGGCGCGGATCTGCGTATTATTGCCGCCCCGAAGGGCTAACGCGGCGCGCAGGGGCCTCTCGCAAAACAACTGATTCAGGAGTCACTGTGTTTACAGGGATTATTCAAGCTATCGGACGTATCGCCGCGATTGAATCCGGCGAGGAAGACATCCGACTGCACATCGAGACGGGCAAGTTGCCGCTGGCTGGGGTATCTCTGGGGGATAGTATCGCCACGAGCGGTGTTTGCCTCACCGTAACGGATTTGCCAAGTGATGGCTTTTGGGCTGACGTTTCGCCCGAGACTCTGTCGCTGACGACGCTGGGTAGTAAAGGCGTTGGTGACTCGGTCAATTTAGAAACGTCGCTAACGCTTCAAACGGCCCTTGGCGGGCACCTGGTCAGCGGCCACGTCGACGGGGTAGGGCAGGTTGAGCGCATTTTCGAGGATGCTCGCTTCTGGCGGGTAAGGATTGCGGCGCCAGAGAACCTGGCTCGCTACATCGCCATGAAGGGCAGTATTTGCGTCGACGGCACCAGCCTGACGGTGAATCAGGTGGACGGCGCGAGCTTCGAACTTACCATCATTCCTCAAACCTGGGAGGAGACGGTGTTCAGTGAATATCAAACAGGCAGTCCGGTGAACCTCGAGGTAGATGTGATTGCCCGCTACCTCGAGCGATTGATGCAATACGATCAGTTCCCGTCAGAGCTATGACGCTGTGACCGAGTGTGCCGACATCGATAAGTTGCTCAGTGAACTGCGACATGGCCGCAGCTGCCTCCTACTGAATGAGAACAGTGCCGGAGGCATGACCGGCTTTGTCGTGGTGGCGGCGGAGCATTGCGAGGCCGAGCACATTGCCTTCATGGCGCGTCAGGCGCGTGGACTGGTCTGTTTAGCCATGACCCCGCAACGATGTGAGGAGCTGGAGCTTCCTCTCATGGTGGAAGGAGACGATTCGCTCTCGCGTTTTACGCTGTCGATCGAAGCTGCAACGGGTATCGATACAGGCATCTCGGCAGCGGATCGAGCGCGCACGGTTCGGGTCGCGGTCGACGCATCTAGCCAAGCCTCTGATCTGGTACAGCCCGGTCATATTTTCCCTATCGCTGCCGCCACGGGGGGCGTGCTCACCCGCACCGCACCTGCCGAAGCGGCGATGGATTTGTCAACCCTTGCCGGACTGCTGCCGTCGGCGGTATTCGCCGAAGTCTTGGATAACGACGGTGCTGTGGCGGATGCCGACTATTTGTTGGGCTTCGCCGATCAGCATCAGCTGGTGGTGGGGCAGGTCTCTGATCTGGTGACTTACCGGCTCGCCAACCAGAAAACCATTCGCGCTGTGCGCGAGGGCACACTGCAAACCCGGCATGGCGTGTTCAGCGCCACCGCTTATCAGGACACGACACAGGGGCGACTGCACGTTGCACTGACAAAGGGTTTGATCGATGCGGCCAAGCCTACTCTTGTGAGGGTTCACGTCACCTCAGTATTCCGGGATCTAGTTGGCACGACCCTCGATGGCCATGCTTCATGGTCCTTCGATGCCAGCCTCAAAGCTATCGCAGAATCAGAGAGCGGCGTATTGGTATTACTCAGCAAGCCCGAGGCCACCGACGACCTGCTGCATGACATTGATCGCCTGTTGGGTGAGCCCGAGCGTGACAAAGCCGGCAGTCCGGATGCCTATAACCAGATAGGGATGGGCGCCCAAATTCTGCGTGATCTGGGTGTCGGTCAAATCAGCTTGTTAGGCGCGCCGCTGAAGTACAATGCGCTGGCGGGTTTTGGCCTCGAAGTCGTCGATTTTGTGGCGCCGCCAGACGCCGCCAGACGCCGCTGAGTCGCACTGAGGAGCACAGACCGATGTCGGGTAAAGGGATTGATAATTCAGCATCGCATCTGCCGGGTAACGATGGCCGGTACGTCATTGTGATCACGCGTTGGAATGAGAACATTGTGGCTGGGCTGCTTAAGGGCGCCACTCGTGCACTGGCTGCGACGGGCATCAAAGGAGACCAGGTCGAGGTGGTGAGCGTGCCGGGGGCATTCGAAATCCCGTTGGCCTGCCAGGCTGCCGCCCAACGGACTGATTGCGACGCCGTGGTGGCGCTGGGGGCCGTTATTCGCGGTGGTACCCCGCACTTTGAATATGTTGCCGGCGAGTGTACCCGCGGCATTGGCGAGGCGGCTCTGAGTACCGGTAAGCCAGTGGCCTTTGGTGTGCTGACCGTCGACACGTTGGAGCAGGCGTTCGAGCGCTCTGCCGACAACGACGAAAACAAAGGTGCCGAAGCCGCCATGAGCGCGGTCGAGATGGTGAACCTCCTGCGAACGTTGCGCGCCTGATGGGCCAGCAGAATGCTCTGGCTGCGCAGCGTCGCAAAGCGCGCCACTTCGGCCTGCAGGCGCTGTACCAATGGACCTTGTCAGGGGCCAGTGCCACAGAAATCGAAGCTGAATTTCGCGTCGATAACGACTTTCAGCACACCGATGGTGAATACTTCAGCGCCGTATTAAAGGGTGTTGTTGGGGATGTCGATGACCTTGAGGCGCTCTTCTCGCCGGCCCTTGATCGCAAGCTTGAAGAGCTCGACCCCATCGAGAGAAATCTGCTGCGCCTCGGTACCTTTGAACTCAGAGACCGCATCGATGTGCCCTATAAGGTTGTCATCAATGAAGCGGTCGCTTTGGCAAAAAAGTTTGGCGCCACAGACTCCCATCGTTACATCAATGGCGTGCTCGACAAGGTCGCCAGAGATCTGCGCAATGTGGAGCACGCGCAAGAGGGCTGATGTCAGATAGCGAATTCGACTTGATTCAGGATTTTTTTGCCGGATTGGATCAAGGTGCATCAGTTCGCTTGGGTATCGGTGACGATGCCGCCGCGCTCTCGGTGCCCGACGGACATCTCCTACACATCTCTACCGATACGGCTGTTGAAGGCGTGCATTTTTTGGCCTCGCTCTCGCCTGCCGATGTGGCATACCGAAGCACGATGGCGGCTGCCAGCGATTTGGCAGCTATGGGGGCCTCACCTCAGGCCTTGTTGCTTGCTCTGACGCTGCCGGAATCAGATCGGGTTTGGTTAGAGAGCTTTTCCCGAGGGCTCGCTGAGGTCTGCACTACGATAGGGGCGCCGTTGGTGGGAGGCGATACGACGCGAGGACCACTTAGCCTGACGGTCACTGTGCTCGGCTCGACGCCGGCAGATCGGTATTTGACGCGCTCCGGCGCACAACCCGGCGATCGCCTCTGTGTCAGCGGCACGCTGGGCGATGCGGCAGCGGGTCTTGCGGTGATCAGCGGGCCGCTTGCTGTTGATGAGTCGGCGGCAGCATTTTTGACGACGCGATATACCAGACCGTCGGCGCGTCTGGCACTGGGTCAAGCGCTACGAGATTGCGCGACCTCCTGTATTGATATCTCCGATGGGCTCTTGGCAGATGCCGCCCACATCGCCTCGGCGAGTGGTGTTGGGCTCAAAGTTAACAGCGCGCTGTTGCCACTGTCCGGGGCACTCAGGTCATCGGCAGATCTTGATCAGAGTCTGGATTGGGCGCTTGCGGGCGGCGATGACTACGAGCTGCTGTTCACGCTACCAGACAACATGCCTTTGCCGGATGGCTGTACGGAAATGGGTCGAGTTGTCGCGGGAAGCGGGATAAGCTGTGATCGAACCCCGGAGCGCATTGGCTATGACCACTTCCGCCGCTGATCACGACGACCCCACCAAGGTAAGGATTACCCATGTGGCGACACTGATCGCAAGTGGCGCGGGTGCCGGGCTGTCACCGGTGGCACCCGGAACGGCAGGCAGCATTGTTGCTGCGGCATTATTGGCCTTCTTGTTGGATATGCCGGTGATCTGGCTCTGGTGGGGGTGGTTTGGGCTTACTGCTTTGGCGGTGTGGTCATCCAAGCGTGCAGGCGCCGCTTGGGGTTTGATCGATCACCCTGCAATCGTGATCGATGAATTTGCAGGGTTGTGGCTGGCGGCGCTTATCCCCATGAGTGTTTTAACTTTTGATTTGCCCGGCATGACTTTACTGGTCGGGTCGCTGCTACTGTTCCGGCTGTTCGACATCGTTAAACCGTGGCCGGTCAGTGCCTTGGAGCGCAGCGTTCCCGGCGCATGGGGCGTGGTGCTGGATGATGTGGCGGCGGGAGCAATGGCAGGCGGGTGTATGACCGTGGTACTGATGGCGATTGCGGCCAGCTAGCCAGGGCCCGCCTGCATCGGGTCAGCGTTCGCGCGCCATGCCATCGGTTTAACCGTGGTGCCGCCACTTTAATGAATAAGCTGGCCACTTTTTAGAATCGGCTTGAACTGTGAGACTAATTGTCTCGGTGAACCATTTTGCGGGCCAG